>NZ_JBOGDB010000245.1:0-12610 GCF_050701515.1 Mycobacterium sp.
ATGTCGCTGCGTTCGGCCCAGCGCACCCCGTCCAATAGTGGGCTGGCGGAGGCGACGATGGCGCCCACGCGCACCGGTTCCGCCGGTTCGTACGGGTCGCGGAACTCCATGGTGCCCGACACGCGCAGGGCGCCGTTGTAGGGCGTGCACGCCACCCGCACGTCGGGCAGGTAGATGGGGCCGGGGATGGGACGGTCCACGGGCACGGTAAACGAGTAGCCGCGACCGGACTGCACCGGCACCGAGATCCGCCGGCCCGCCAGCCGTGACAACCAGGCGCCGGTGGCGATCACCGCGGTGTCGGCGGTCAATCCCTTGCCGATGCGGGGGAACACCGTGACGCCGCTGCCGGAGGACAGCACGTCGCTGACTTCCAGCGTGCGCATCGTTGCCCCCCGCTCGATAACGGCTTGTCCCAGGGCCTTTACGAAGCGGCCGGGGTCGATGAAGCGCTGCCCGTTGATGTTCAGCGCGGCGGTGATAGCCGGGGACGCCAGGGGCACTTGTTCGCGCAGCGCCTCGCCGGCCAATCCGGTGACAGACATTGTTTGCCCGGCGTTTTCGAGGTGGCGAAGCTCGCGCATCATGCGCTCGGCGTCTGCGGTGCTGCGAAACAGCGCGGTGATGGGGGCGTCGGTCACCGGTGCGTCGACTCCGTTGGCGATGAGCACGTCGAAGGCTTCGATGCTTTCCTCGTTGAGCGGCACGTTGGCGCGTACCGCCCGTTTCCACGTCGAACGCCGGCAGTTGGCGGCGAACTGGACCAGGAAGCTGGCAAGTCCCGAGTCCGCGGTCATGGGGATGTGTAGCGGTGCGGCCGGATCAAGCAGGGCGCGCAGCCCGTAGCGCAGTACGGCCGGCGAGTTCAGCGGAAGGGTCAGTGCCGGCGCGATCCATCCGGCGTTGCCCCACGACGCGCCGGCGGCCACGCCGGTGCGGTCCACCACGGTGACATCGACGCCGCGCTCCTGTAAGAACCACGCCGTCGACAACCCGACGATGCCTGCACCGACCACGATCGCCGATCGCGGTCCGCCGTCGATGCGCTCGCCGCCGCCCATCACAAACCTCCACATCTGAACATTGGTTAACAATCTCCATGGTGGACTGGACGGTCGCGGATGGGTTTGCTGGAATCGGACAACCGGGCCATGGCCGGTTGTGGCTATCCGACAATGCCGGCCTGGTGATCGCCAGGGCCGTGTGTCGGCGACACAATGCTGCAGGTCGTCCAGCCGGAGTACGTGCTCGATGCTGCTTCTGAGGTCGTGCGCATGGAGGCAGACTACGTCTTTCCACACCTCGCAGTATTGGCTTGCTGTGCTGGTCTTTCGGACTGCTCTACGCGCTGGCCGCGAACTCTTTTGCGAGCCTTTGGCGCCCGACTTGTACGTCCGTACTTGACAGCTGTGGCGATCCACAGAGCAACGATGAGCAAAACTACCGATTCGGCTGGGTTGATTCGATTAAACATTCTGTCGTCACTAACTCCTTCCTGGGGACTGTTTGCAGTGCAGTGGCGTCAACTTTTCTTGGCTTTCCGCCGCAGCTACTGGTCAATGCGCCGGACCGTGAACTTTCGCCCCGACCAAGTGAAGCTAGAAGGCCGCCTCGTCGAGTTCCATCACCTCGTTGTCGAGGTGCTCGATGACCTGGCGCGTGCTGGTCAGCAGCGGCAGGAAGCTCTTGGCGAAGAACGACGCCACCACGACCTTGCCCTCGTAGAAGGCACGGTCCTCGCCACTGGCCCCGGCATCGAGCGCCTCGATGGCCACCGCGGCCTGCTGGGTCAGCAGCCACCCGATGACCAGGTCGCCCACGCTCATCAGGAAGCGCACCGAGCCCAGGCCCACCTTGTAGAGCTCGGCAGGATTCTCCTGCGCCGACATCAGGTAGCCGGTCAGCGTGGCGGCCATGCCCTGCACGTCCTCCAGCGCGGTCGCCAGCAGCGACCGCTCGGCCTTCAGCCTGCCATTGCCGGACTCGTTCTTGACGAACTGCTCGATCTGCCCGGCCACGTGGGCCAACGCCACACCCTTGTCGCGGATGATCTTCCGGAAGAAGAAGTCCTGCGCCTGGATGGCCGTGGTGCCCTCGTAGAGCGAGTCGATCTTGGCGTCACGGATGTACTGCTCGATCGGGTAGTCCTGCAGGAAGCCCGACCCGCCGAAGGTCTGCAGGCTCTCGGTGAGCTTGGCGTACGCCTGCTCCGAGCCGACACCCTTCACCATCGGCAGCAGCAGATCGTTGACCTTGACCGCCAGCTCGGCGTCCACATCGTGCAGAGCCTTGGCGACCGCCGCGTCCTGGAACGTCGCGGTGTACAGGTACAGCGCACGCAGACCCTCGGCGTAGGCCTTCTGGGTCATCAGCGAACGACGCACGTCCGGGTGATGCGTGATGGTCACGCGCGGCGCGGTCTTGTCGGTCATCTGGGTCATGTCGGCACCCTGCACGCGGTTCTTCGCGTAGTCCAGCGCGTTGAGGTAACCGGTGGACAGCGTCGCGATGGCCTTGGTGCCCACCATCATTCGAGCCTGCTCGATGACGTCGAACATCTGGGCAATGCCCTCGTGCACCTCGCCGACCAGCCAGCCCTTGGCGGGCACGTCGTGCTGGCCCAGCGACAGCTCGCAGGTCGTGGAGACCTTGAGGCCCATCTTGTGCTCGACGTTGGTGACGAAGACACCGTTGCGCTCGCCCGGCTCGCCCGTCTCGGGGTCGAACAGGAACTTCGGCACGAAGAACAGTGACAGTCCCTTGGTGCCCGGGCCGGCGCCCTCGGGGCGGGCCAGCACCAGGTGCAGGATGTTCTCGCCGATGTCGTCGGCGTCACCGGAGGTGATGAAGCGCTTCACGCCGTCGATGTGCCAGGAGCCATCCTCCTGCTTGACGGCCTTGGTGCGGCCGGCGCCCACATCGGAGCCGGCGTCCGGCTCGGTGAGCACCATGGTCGCGGTCCACCCGCGCTCGGCGGCCAGCACCGCCCACTTCTTCTGCTCCTCGGTGCCGAGGTTGTACATGATCTGCGCCATGCCTGCGCCCATCGCGTACATGTATGTGGCGGGGTTGGCGCCGAGCACGTGCTCGATCAGGGCCCACTGCAGCGCGCGGGGCATCGGCATGCCGCCGAGCTCCTCGGCGAGGCCGATCTTGTCCCAGCCGCCGTCAAGCAAAGCGCTGACCGACTTCTTGAACGACGCAGGCAGCGTGACCGAATGGGTCTTGGGGTCGAAACCGGCGGATTGCGGTCCGCGTCGGCGAACGATTCCGCGATCGGCCCCTCGGCCAGCCGGGCCATCTCGCCCAGCATCTCGGTGGCGGTGTCGGCGTCCAGGTCGGCGTATGCGCCCGCACCGAGCGCCTTGTCCACGCCGAGCACCTCGAACAGGTTGAATACCTGGTCACGGACGTTGCTCTTGTAATGGCTCACCTATTCCTCCTTGTTAAAAGCGCCACATGCGGGAGGGCACTTGCGAAGTTGCCCACCAGTAACTGGCGTGAACTGTGTCTAGTGGCCGGTTCGGCGTAGCGGGTCGAAGTCGCGCAGGCCTTCGGGTTGCTTGCCGGTGGTGATGAATTCGGCCAGCAGCCGGCCGGTGATTGGGCCGTGCGCCAGTCCCCACATACCGTGGCCGCCGGCGACGTAGACGCCTCGAGACATCTCCCCGATCAGGGGGCGGCCGTCGGGGGTGACCGGGCGCGGACCAACCCAAATGTCGCTGCGTTCGGCCCAGCGCACCCCGTCCAATAGTGGGCTGGCGGAGGCGACGATGGCGCCCACGCGCACCGGTTCCGCCGGTTCGTACGGGTCGCGGAACACCATGGCGCCCGACACGCGCAGCGCGCCGTTGTAGGGCGTGCACGCCACCCCCACGTTCCATCACAGCCTCCCCATCTGAATATTGGTTGACAATCTCCATGGTGCCCTGGACGGCTCGGTGATCGTTTGCTGAGATCGGACAATCCGCCGATGCCCCGTTGTAGCTGTCCGACAAATGCCGCTTATTGACCGGCGCCGGTCCCATAGCCGACGGTGAATTCAGGCCGTGTGAAAGAGCACGAATATCGAGGGACTGGCTTTTTATTTTTTTTGACGTATGGTCGGGGCAGGTGGCTGCCACTACGGATAAAGGAGCGACAATGGCTACTAAATCTGCGGGGAAGAGTCTTCGAAAGCCCGCGCTGTCCATCAAGGAACGCCGGGCTGCCAAGCGCGCCAAGGCCATAGAGTCGGCGACGATTGTGCGGAAGCGGAAGCGCTGACGCGATAGCGAGTTTTTCCGGCCGTTTTCGAAGAATGCGGCAGAAAATCCCGAAAAAAGCAGTTATTGATGGCCGCAGACTGAATCGGCGAGACGGCGCGCAAAGGGAGTGATATTGATGCGGGTATGCGATGTGATGCAGCGACCGGTTACGAAGGTGCGCCAGACCGACCAGGCGAAGCAAGCAGTCGTGACGCTCACCGAACGAGGATTTGCTGTGTTGCCGGTCATTGACCGCGACGATCGCCTGGTCGGCGTGCTCACCAGCGGCGATGTGCTGCGTGCGGGCGAACTCGCCGACGCGACCGTGGGCGCTGCCGAATGCCAGAATCTGACCGAACTGATGCAGACGCTTCTGCAGGCGGGGCTTCGCAGCCTGCCGATCGTCGACGACGAGGGACGAGTGGTGGGCATCGTCAGCCGGGGTGACGCGCTGCGGATCATGCTCAAACCCGACGAATCAATCCTGGCCGGTGCGCAGAACCGACTCGACGAATACACCGGCAAGCGGCGCTGGCATGTCGGGGTTCGCGACGGTGCAGTCACCATTCACGGTTCATTCGCCGACGAATCCGAGCAGCGGATCGCGATGGCCTTGGCGCGTACCGTGCCGGGTGTGCGCACCGCGACGATCGCGGCCGGCCCTTAAGGGTGCATGCCAGCGGTTGCCGACCGGTCGCCGACAGGCAGTGTGGCCATTGCGGGTGCTACTGGTTCAGGCGAAATGGCTGACCCTCGATGCGCTTGTCGAGTTGCAGACCGGGAACATGGTCGGGGATCTGCGGCCGGTCCAGTTTCTCGTCGGTCGCAGGCGCGGCCAGCCCGGCGGACGCAGCAGCCGCCCGGATATCTCGGGGCTCGGATGGCTGCGGTGTGGCCCTTTCCAGGAACCGGAGCAGTTCGACAGGGAAGGGAAGCACCACGGTGGAGTTCTTCTCCGCGGCGACCTCGACGACGGTTTGCAGCAGCCGCAGTTGCAGCGCTGCCGGGTGTTCGGCCATCACCTCGGCTGCCTGGGCCAGTTTGTCGGAGGCCTGCAGTTCGCCGTCGGCGGTGATGACCCGGGCCCGCCGCTCCCGCTCGGCCTCGGCTTGGCGCGACATCGAGCGCTTCATCGAATCGGGCAGCACCACATCCTTGATTTCGACGCGGTCGATGTGGATCCCCCAGCCCAATGCGGGGCTGTCGATCATCAACTCCAGACCCTGGTTGAGACCCTCACGGTTGGAGAGCAGGTCGTCGAGGTTGCTCTTGCCGATGATGGAGCGCAGCGATGTTTGTGCGAGCTGCCCGACCGCGGACATATAGTCCTGCACATCGACGGCCGCGCGTATCGGCTCGGCGACGTTGAAATAGATGACGGCATCGACACGCACGGTGACGTTGTCGCGGGTGATGCCGTCCTGGGCGGGGATGGGCATCGTGATGATCTGCATGTTCACCTTGTCGAGGCGATCGGCGATGGGGATCAACCATGTGAGGCCCGGTCCCCGAACGGCCGATTGCACGCGCCCGAATCGATAGATCACGCCCCGTTCGTATTGCTTGATGACGCGCAGGTTCGATCCCAGCCAGAACACGGCGAGGCCGATCGCTGTGGTCGCTGCATAGAGAATCAACATGATGACTCCGATTCCGCCCGGTCGGTACTCGACGGCGACTGCGGGCAGCTAGATCCGATAGAAACTGCACGCCTGTCGGCTAAGCGACCGGTCGTGCGGGACTGCGCGGTTGGCGGAACGGCGATATCGCGTGCGCGGGCCCGGCAGGTGGCCATGACGCGGGTGGGCAACGGATCGACGGACAGATCGACGACGGCGACGGGAGCCGCGACCGAAGCGGCGGAGTCCAGCGCGGATCCGGCCCGGGGGGAGACGATCGTCGCCGGTCGCGATATTCGCGGAAGGGGCGGGCGCTGCTGCGCGCTGGCTTCGGCCTCGTTGAGCATCCGGGGTCCTCGTAGCATCAACCCCACAAGGGCGGCCCCGGCCACGAGCACTCTAGTCCTGGCGCGCTGATGGCGATTCGTCTCCACCTGCGGCCACGTACTGTTGAACAGCCGAACCAATTCCGGACTGTGCCAGCGCAGCCGGCGCTCGATGTCGCGCAGAGTTTCGCGTTCGCTTTCACTGAGCATGTCGCACCTCCCGAACTTCTCTTGCGATGGCAGGTTCGCCGCGGTTATATCCCCGACGAGGTATTGCTGCGCCGTCGGACCCGCAGCGCCGGTGTGTCATCGGTGCGCGGCGGCGCTGCTGTCTCGCTGGTGTCGCGATCCGCAGCAATTCCTCGGCGGTCGACACGTTGTCGGGGTCGGCCGCCATCGTCACGGCGGTGGTCGCCGCAGCCTGGTCGGCGTCGGGTGGTACCACCAGCAGCGCGAGCGTTCCGAACCGCTTGCCGCTCACGGTCAGTGTGTTGGGCGATGTGGTGCCGGGCTCAAGGATCACGCTGTGGCCGCGAAACTCCATCCGCAATGATGCTGGCGCCCAACTGTTCTCGTCGTAAATCACCTTATCGACGGTCCCGGACCGGGACGATAGGGCTGCGAGCAGGAGCGGAAGTTCGATGTAGAGTTGGTCGGTTCGAGGCCACCAGCCCCCCTGTACAAAACCTGCAGAGGTGTGTGCCGGTTTCAATCGCAATCGGGGATGTGCGATCGTCCATCGGCGGGCTTGGGTGGTCTCGAAGGACTCAGTGGGTGTGCGCATGAGTGGGTTCCCCCTTTGTTCGTGAAATCAATGGGCTCGATGAGGATGTGGCGGCGGTTTAGGGTTGGCCGCGCTGCCCGTCGCGGCCGACCAGGGTGTCGATGTCGTGTCGCCAACCGATGGCTCGGATGCGGTCACACACTGCCCGGGTACCGGCCACCAGAATCGCCGCAGCAGCGGCCACACTCGTCGCGGTGACGACGTGACGAGTCTGGGCCTGCTCGGCGTAGACGTCGCGGCGCGAATCGTGCACCACTGTGCCGACCGCTGCGGCGACCGGAACAGCGAGCAGCAGTACCACGACCGCCAGCGCCAGTACCAGTGCCTCGATCCGATCGCTGCGCCGCACCAAGGGATTACGGCTCAACAGCCCGAAGATGGGCCACCGTGGTAGGCGCACCGTGAAGGTCTCCAGCGCGTCGTCAGGTGTCGCGTGGATGCTGATCGGTCGATCATGCGGGCGTGGGACGGTCATTGAAATTTCCTATTGGCGAGTCGATTTGGAACCTGAGGCGTGTTTAGTTGCCGTGTGGAGGACAGGCGGGGCTGGCGCCGCGGGGCTCGCGAGGGACACCTTTTGGCCCCAGCGGCGTGGGCGCGCGGTGCTCGGCGAGGCGGCGACGATCCAGCATGGCGCGCACCGGTGCGACCACCGATCGCAGTAGCCGGTTACGGTCGTCCATCAGGTCTCCTCCACCAATCGCATCATTTGCTTGACCAATTCCATGGTGGTGGCGATGGCGGCTCAGGTCTTGCCCGACCCATACAACGACGACGCTGTGCTTTGTCGAATCTTGACAGCGCCGATCGCTATTCGGGGTCGATGGTTGGGAGGTCGATCATCATGGCCAGCCGCTTGCTGCCGTCGTCGTGGCAGGTTAGTGATCGTGCGCAGCCGGTAACGCACCGGGTTTTCGTGCACCTCCAAACGCTTGCCGGGCTCGGCCGGGGTCACCCTGGGGCTTCAAACAGGCCGCAGGGTCGCTCACCATGTGCGGCGTCCACCGTGACGATCGAGTTCGTCGGCTCATCGGCACCCTTTGGCACTGAGGTATTCGTCAGATACGCATTGATAAGTCCTTGGCACCTCACACAACGGTCGGCCACTACTGCATTGAGCGCCAGGCAAGGACTGCGGCATTGCAGTGACCACCCGCCACGGCGGTTGTCACCTGCCAGGCTCCATCCGAAGAGCGCCATGACCCGCGTTACCACAAGAAACTGCGAACAGGATCGGTGGCGCAGCGTTGGTTGTTCGACGGTGCCGATTCGTGGTTACGATGATCAGTTCGGGATTGGAGCGGCTCGTGATCACTTTGGACCGCTTGGTGAACGTGCTCGGTGGTTATGGGGTGCGTCTGCGTTGGTCGTCGGTGCCCAGGTCGACCGAGCTGAGCAGCGTGGTGATCCACGAGGCGGCTGCGGACCGCCCGGTGGTGGGCGATGTATTGCTGGCGATTGGTGCCGGCTCGCTCAGGGAAGCGGTGCGGTGGGCGGCGTCGGCGCGTGCGGTCGTGGTGTTGATGCGCGGCGCTGAGGAGCCGACAACGTTCGACGCTGACGTCGAGGCGGGCGCGGTGATGGTGGTCGACGAGGCAGTGTCGTGGAGCGAGTTGGCTGCCGTGGTCTACGGGCTCGTGTTGGAGGGCCGCGAGACAGAATCAGGGCGTGGTCCCACCGATTTGTTCGCGCTGGCCGACAGCCTGGCCGACGCCATCGGCGGTGCGGTGGTCATCCATGATCGGCTGTCGCGGGTGTTGGCGTATTCGAGGCAGCAGCAGCACGCTGACTCGGCGCGGGTGGCGACGATTTTGGAACGACAGACACCGGAGCGGTTGCGCGAATTTTTCGAGGCCCGTGGCATCTTCGCGCACGTGGCGGTTTCCGACGAGCCGTTGTTTGTCGCCGAGGACGCCGAACATGGCTTGACCGGGCGCGTGGTGGTGGCGGTGCGCTCGGGACGAGAACTCATCGGCTCGGTGTGGGTGGCGTGTCCGGCCCCACTGGATGTCGCCGCGCGCACCGCCTTGGCTGATGGCGCGCACACGGTGGCCCTGCACGTGTTGCGGTCACGCGCCAGCGCCGACCTCGAGCGTCAGGTCGAATCCGAACTGGTGATCCGGTTGCTGGAGGGCGCCGCTGATGGCGCCACGCTGGCCAGCAGGCTGGGTCTGGCGCGTAGCGAACTGCGGGTGATCGCGCTGCAGGCGTTCATCGGCGCGGACCGCGATGCGGCTTTGCTGTTGGCGTTCGAGCGTGCTACCACCGGGTTTGGTTGGTCACGGCCGGGCCGCAGCGCCTTGGCCGGCAACACCGTCTACACCCTGCTGCCCGGCGAGCAGTCGTCGGTGGCGCGGCAGTGGGTAACCGGTTTGCGGGCGGCGCTGCCCGAACGGGCGACGGTGTTGGCCGGTATCAGCGGGGCGGCCGAGGTGGCCGACCTCGCCGCCGCCCGTCTGGAGGCCGACGAGTGCCTGGCGCTGCACGAGGTATCGTCTCGAGCCACGCCCCCCGCCTACGACGAGTCATGGGATGAAATCCTGCTGCAGCGGTTGCGCACCGCGGGGCGCTCAGGTCGGTCCCCGGACCGCGGACCGGTGGCCGAGCTGCGCCGCCATGACCGCGCCAACGCAACCTACTACGTGCTCACTCTGCAGGCCTGGCTGGAGGCTCAGGGCGACCCAGTCGAGGCCGGTAAGCGTTTGGAGGTGCACGAAAACACCGTGCGTTACCGGCTGCGCAAGATGGCTGAGATCACCAATCTGCCATTGGACGACGCCAGAAAGCGGCTGGCCATGATGATCGAACTGGCCGCCACCGACAGCGAATAGCGCTGTGCCCAGGCTTGCTGAAAGCCGCGGTATCGGAATGTAAGTCACGATCACAGGGCGCGTTGTTGGAGCACGACAACGGTCGACCCCGCCGTTGTCGGGTTCTCGCAAGCACAGCGGTCCCCATCCACGCCACCATGGAAACTGCCAGTCAAAAAGTCTAGGTGTGGAGGTGTGTGATGGTCGGCGGCGAGCGGATCGACGGCGGACCCCGGTCGGCGATCGTCGTCGGTGCGGGCATCGTCGGATTGTCGACGGCGTGGTTCCTACAGGAACGCGGCGTCGAGGTCACAGTGGTTGACCGCACCGGGGTGGCCGCTGGCGCGTCGTGGGGCAACGCCGGCTGGATCGCCCCGGGCCTAGCCTTGCCGCTGAACTCTCCGGGCGTGCTGCGCCACGGGCTGCGGGCGCTGCGCGACCCGCGGGCTCCCTTGCACATTCCGTTGGCCGCCGACATAGGACGCCGCACCTTCGTCTCGCAGTTCCTCGCCCACTGCCAGCGCGAGTCGTGGAAACGGGCCATGCGGGCCAATGTGGCCCTCAACGAGGACTGCATCGAAGCCTTCGACGTGCTCATCGCCAATGGCGTCGACGCGCCGGTGACCGACACACCCATCACCGCGCTGTTTCGCAGCACCGAAGACGCCGACCACATGCTGTGGCAGCTGCGCCAGCTCGAAAAGGCCGGGCAGGCAACCGATGTCACCGGTTTGTCGGGCGAGGCCTTACGCGAGCAGGTGCCCCTGGCGTCGCCGGCGATCACCGTCGGGCTCAACGTCAACACGCAGCGCTTCGTCGACCCGCGCCGATTTGTGGAGGCGCTGGGCCGCGCAGTGGCCAACCGCGGGGCCACGATGCACAGGCTTGAGATCGGCAATCTAGCCAGCTCGGTTAATGGCGTCACTGTGTATGCGCGCAGCAAGGTATTGACCGCCGACGCCGCGGTGATCGCCACCGGCGCCGGGTTGTCGCAGCTGGCGGGCCGCTGGCTGCGCGTGCCGGTGCAGGCCGGTCACGGCTATTCGTTTACCGTGCCCGTGCAGCACCCGATACCGAGCCCCATCTACCTGCCGGGAGTGCGGGTGGCGTGCACGCCCCACCACGGCGGCATGCGCGTCTCGGGCACGATGGAGTTCCGCCATCCGCACCGAGCCGTCATCCCACAACGGGTGGAGGCCATCGTCGCTGCGGCCAGCCCCTTGCTTTCCGGCGTGGGCTGGACCGAGCGCAGCAACGTGTGGGTTGGGGCGCACGGCATCACCCCCGACGGACGCGCGCTGATCGGTGAGGTGTCACCAGGGATCTATGTGGCCGGCGGACACGGTATGTGGGGATTGGCGCATGGCCCAGTGACGGGGCGGCTGTTGGCCGAACAGATCACCACCGGCAAGCAACCCGAGGGCCTGGCCGATTTCGATCCGCTGCGTCGAAGCGGCCACTGACTCCCGATAGCCGCGGGGCCTGAACCGCGGCGCCAGTTTTTGCCCACCACGGGCCCGAGTCGTCGGAGCCGGTTGCCTGCGGCCTGCCCCTGACGACACCCCTTGACTCGAAAGGACATCAATCACAATGACCAGTACCGAATTCGTCGGGATGACGCGACAGCGCTACACCCGACTACAAAACGAACTTGCCGCGCTGCGTTCACGGCGCACCATCGAAGTTCCGGAGGACTTCCTGGACTACGACGCGAATCTCCTCGCGCGTCACTCGGCGCGACAAGCACGCGTAAGCCAGATTCAAGATCTGCTGGCCACCGCCGTCGTCGATGGGGAACTCGCCGGCGATCCCGTCGCCGAACCGGGCATGGTCTTGACCATCGGTTACGACGACACCGGCGAAGCCGAAACGTTTCTGCTCGGCAGCTGTGGCGCCGAAGGTGCCGACATGAGGGTCTATTCGATGGCCTCGCCGCTGGGCCGCGCGATCGCCGGAGCGCGTCCCGGCGACCGGCGCGTGTACTCACTGCCCAACGAGACAGGGCGGCTCGTGATGCTGCTGGAGGCTGTGCCCTACGGCATGCACGTTGTGAAAAGCCCTGGGCCACAGGCTGCTTACCGCGACACTCCGATAACCCGCAGGCACTACTGACCAGTAAGAGTGACGGGCCGCGGCCCAGCGACGAAGCATCCGCCGACCGCACCGCATGACTCAGTGCCCGCGATGTAAACCCTGACCGCGTAACGAAAAGGACCACAGATGACCAGCACAAAACGCGTGTGGATCTCGCCGCAAGCCTACGAGCGGCTACAACGGGAACTGGCCGCGCTGCACCAGTTGACTACGGCCGCAGCCACCGACGGTGATAGCGACGAAAACACCACTGCTGTGCACCGCGCGTGGCGGGCACGAATTCAACAGATTCATGACCTGCTGGCCAATGCCACCGTTGGCGAGGACCCACCGGACGACGGAATCGCCGAACCCGGCATGGTTTTGACCATCCGCTACGACGACACCGGCGACACCGAAACCTTCCTGCTCGGTGTGCGCGGCGCTGAACACGGCGACATGGAGGTCTACTCGGACCGATCGCCGTTGGGCGCCGCCATCGCAGGCGCACGCCCCGGCGAACAACGCATCTACACCCTGCCCAGCGGCGCCAGCCTGACCGTCACCCTGCTCAACGCCGTGCCCTACGGCGTTCACACGGCTAATGCGAAGTCATAGCCCGCGCCCGACACGGGATAACCCAAATACGTGCCAGCCCAAGTATTTAGGAGGTTGCTGCCCATGCTCACCATGAACGAGCGTTACCGCACCGACATTGACAGACGCCCGGTTACGCGCAGTTGTTCTGTTG
>NZ_JBOGDB010000246.1:0-13826 GCF_050701515.1 Mycobacterium sp.
GGGCGGGGCTTGGCGTCGGGATCTGCGGGCAGGCGGCCGATGACCTCGGCGGCGCCCAGCGCCTTCAATCGGTCCGCAGCATCAGGCTTTCCCGTCGACGCCACCACTTCGTAGCCCGCGGCGGCGAGCAGGTCGACGCTCACCGATCCCACCCCGCCGGTCGCCCCGGTCACCAGGATCGGTCCGTCGCCGGGCGCGATGCCGCGGTCGATCAGCGCCTGCACACTCATCGCCGCGGTGAAGCCGGCCGTGCCGATGGCGGCCCCGTCGCGGGGACTCAACGAGCCGAGTGCGACCACCCAGTCCGTCGGCAGCCGCGCGTATTCGGCGTAGCCGCCATGGCGGCCGGTGCCGATCTCATAGCCATGGGCCAGCACCGCGTCCCCGACCGCGAAGTCCGGCGACTGCGACTCGACCACTTCGCCGGTGAGGTCGATGCCGGGCACGATCGGGTAGTCGCGCACCACACCGCCGTTGGGAGTCACCGCCAGCGCGTCCTTGTAGTTGACGCTGGAGTACGCCACCCGAATGGTCACCTCACCCGGCGGGAGGTCAGCCTTTTCGAGGTTCTCGACCGCCGCCTCGATGCGATCGTCGTTCTGGCGGGCGACCAGTGCCGAAAATGTGTCCATGTGCACCGACGCTAGCGCGCTACTTCAGTTCGGACGACGACAGGCCGAGCAGCCGGCGGGCCACCACCAGCTGCTGGATCTGCTGGGTGCCCTCGAAGATGTCCAGGATCTTCGAGTCGCGCGCCCACTTCTCCAGCAGCGTCTCCTCGGAATAGCCTGCGGTGCCTGCCATTTCGACGGCCTTCAGGGTGATGTCGCTGGCGACTCGCCCGGCCTTGGCCTTGCCCATCGACGCTTCCTTGGAGTTCGGAATGTCGTTGTCGGCCTGCCACGCCGACCGCACCATCAGCAGATAGGCGGCCTCCCAGTCGGCCTCCATCCGCAGGAACTCAGCGGCCGGTGCGCTCTGCGCGTGGGCCGGCTTGTCGTAGCCGATCTCCACGCCGGCGTCGGTGAGTACCTTGCGCAGTTCCTCCAGGGCGGCACGGGCGATGCCGACGGCCATGGCCGAGACCACCGGCCGGGTGTTGTCGAAGGTCTCCATCACCCCGGCGAAGCCCTTCTCCACGTGGATCTCCGGGCTGCCAAGCAGGTTGTCCTTGGGGATCCGGACGTTGTCGAAGCGCAGCACCGCGGTGTCGGAGGCCTTGATGCCGAGCTTGTCCTCGAGCCGCTCCACGGTGACGCCCGGGTGTTCGCGCGGCACGATGAACGACTTGATCGCCGCACGGCCCAACGACTTGTCCAGCGTCGCCCAGACCACGATGTGGGTGGCCCGGGATCCGGCGGTGACGAAGATCTTCTCGCCGTTGATCACATACTCGTCGCCGTCGAGCTTCGCGGTCGTCGACACGGCGGCGGAATCCGAGCCGAAGCCCGGCTCGGTGATCGCCATTGCGGCCCAGACATTTCCGAGCCGGGCCAGCTGTTCGTCGGTGGCGACACCGCTGATCGCGGCGTTACCGAGACCCTGGCGCGGTACCGACAGCATCAAAGCGACATCGCCCCAGCTGATCTCCATCACATTGAGCACCGCCGACATGTTGCCGCCGTTGTGGTTCGCGTCTTTGGGTTCATCGCCGTCGCGGAAGGCCTCGGCGCCGGCGAATGCGAAAGCCTTTGCCTCCGAGATGCCTTCGAACAGCGTGGCCAATGTCTCCAGCTCGACCGGGTAGTCATGCTCGCGCAGGTCGTACTTGCGCGAGATCGGCCGAAGCATTTCGGCGGCGCCTTGGTGCGCCTTGTTGATGACCGCCTCCAGCTTGCGGGGCAGTTCCAGATTGATTGCCATGACTAGTCTTCCGTTCCCTAGATGACGACCTAGATGACGACGACGCCCTCGGCGACGCCGATCGCGCGCAGGTCGCGGTACCAGCGTTCGACGGGATGTTCCTTGGTGTAGCCGTGGCCGCCCAGCAGCTGCACGCCGTCCAGGCCGATCTGCATGCCCTTGTCGGTGCCGAGCCGCTTGGCCAGTGCGGCCTCGCGGGCGAACGGCAGACCCTGCTCGGCGCGGGCGGCGCCGCGCCAGGTGATCAGACGTAGGCCGTCGAGTTCGATCGCGATGTTGGCGCACATGAATGCGACCGCCTGGCGGTGCGCGATCGGCTCGCCGAATGCCTGGCGCTCCTTGACGTAGGGCACCACGTGGTCGAGCACCGCGTGCGCCGTGCCGACCGCCAGTGCCGCCCAGCCAAGCCGGGCCAGCGCGATCGCTTCGGAGTAGTCGGCATCGGTGGCACCGTCCTCACCCAGCCGCGCACCCAGCGGCACCGACACGTTGTCCAGCTCGACGCGGCCGATCGCGGCGGCGCGGATGCCCATGCTCGGATCGGCTTTGACGCTCAGGCCCTCCGATGCGGACTCGACGATGAACAGCGCCGGCTTGCCGGACAGTTGCGCGCCGATGATGAAGAGTTCGGCGTCGGCGGCGGCGGGCACCAATGACTTCACGCCGTTGAGCTTGTAGCCGCCCGGGGTGCGCACGGCCGTGGTCTTCAGGGCCGTCGGGTCGAACAACGCGTGCGGCTCGGCGATCGCCACACAGGCCTGGGGGACGTTCTCGCCGGCGAACTCGGGCAGGTAGGTGGCCTGCTGGTCGGCGTTGCCCCAGTTGGTGAGCGCCGACGCCACCCCGCCGGGCGCCAGGATCGGCAGCGCCAGGCCCATGTCGCCGTACGCCAGTGCCTCGGCCACCAGCGCATTGGTGACGGTGGCGCGATGCGACGCGATGCCCTCGAAGTCCTCGGGAATGTTGATCGCGGTGATGCCCAGCTCCGCCGCCTTGGCGATCAGCTCAGGCGGGTAACCGGCTGCGTCGTCGGCTTCGCGTGCCGCCGGCCGCAGGATCTCTTCGGCGAACTCGTTGACGGTGTCGACGATCATCTTCTGCTCGTCGTCGGGGGTCAGATCGAAGTAGTCGGCACCGCTGGCCTTCAGCCGGGTCGGCGCGCTGCGTGCTCCCTTTATGCGTTTGAACTGCCGGGTTGACGCGCCGACCGCCGAGAACGCCGTCTTGACGCCGTATCGCAGCCCCCGATTGAGCGGGTCGCGCAGGTTGTAGCGGTCCAGGAACTCCTGCCCGACGAGCGGAGTGACCAGCGCCAGCCCGATATCGGTTGGGGTCCTCTTGTGCCTCCGCCGGCCCACCGCGCTCTCGGCCGAACGCTTGGGAGTGGGTTTCGATTTGGTCATCGGATCTCTTTCGGTTGGAAATGTCGGGCTTCAGTGCGGGGAGTGGTGTCGGTGGTGGGGGTTAGTTTGCGGCATCGACCGGGGCGTGGCTGTGTCGGTGGCGTTGTCGACCGGTGAGCTGCTGCACGCACCACATCTGAGTCGGGGTGAGGCCAAGCGGTTGCGGGTGTTGCAGCAGCGGCTGGCCCGGGCCCAGCGTGGGTCGAGCCGGCGTGCGGGAACGAAACGGGCGATCGCGAAGTTGAAGGCCCGTGAGGCCGACCGACGCAAGGACTGGGTCGAAAAGGCCACTACCGATATTGCACGGCGCTTCGACACCATCAGGATCGAAGCACTCGATGTGCCGGCGATGACCCGCAGCGCGCGCGGAACACTCGAGCAGCCCGGGGTGGGTGTAGCCCAGAAGCGTGCGCTGAACCGGGCGATCAGCCGCAGTGGTTGGGGGCTGTTCGCACGCAACATCGCCGCCGGACGGGCGGTGACCGCACGGGGAGACCTCGCCGCTGGGCGGTCTGCGAACCGTGAACCTCAACTCGCTAATCCTGCCGCCTAAATCGATGGGATGGGGTTGAAATCCCCGGACTCAAGTCCGAGGAGGACGTCAAGTCAGCAGCCTCGGTTGTGTGTGTGCCAGTGCCCATGACCCTATCTTACTCCGGAGTAAGATAGTGAGCAGCTGTTAGCTAATTCACAAGGTGCTCAGGCGATCGTCACGGGTAGCCGACGTGCGCCCCAGGTGCCGACGGGTCCGTCGAAGACGCCGGGGACTTGGGTGTCGCAGCGGCGGCAGCGGCCGGTGCCGGTCAGCTCGTAGCTGCGCATCGAATACCAATCGCGAACTACTGCCGCAGCGCCGCAGCCGGGACATGCGGTGGTGCCACCGTCGGCGTCATGGACGTTTCCGGTGTAGACGAACTGCAAGCCCTCACCGATCGCGATGTGCCGCGCCCGGGTCAGCGTGGCCGGCGGTGTCGGTGGCGTGTCCAGCATCTTGTAGTCGGGATGAAAAGCGGTGAAGTGCAACGGCACATCGACGCCGAGGTGTTCGCGGAGCCACGCACATTCGGCCGCGATTTCGGTGTCGCTGTCGTTGCGCCCCGGGATAAGAAGCGTGGTGATCTCCAACCACACGTCGGTCTCGTGTCGCAGGTAGACCAGCGTGTCCAACACGTCGTCCAGATGCCCGGCGCACACCTTGCGGTAGAAGCCCTCGGTGAACGCCTTCAAGTCGACGTTGGCGGCGTCGATGTGCCGGTAGAACTCGGTGCGTGGTTGAGGGCACATGTAACCCGCCGTCACCGCGATCGCCTTGATGCCCCGCTGATGGCAGGCGTCGGCGACGTCGGCCGCATACTCCCAGAAGATCGTCGGGTCGTTGTATGTGAATGCCACGCTGCGACAACCGGATTCGGCGGCCACCCGAGCCAGGTCCTCCGGCGTCGCCCGCCCGGAGAGGGTGTCGATCTCGCGCGATTTGGAGATGTCCCAGTTTTGGCAGAACTTGCACGCCAGGTTGCAGCCCGCGGTGCCGAACGACAGCACCGCCGAGCCCGGCAGGAAGTGGTTGAGGGGCTTCTTTTCCACCGGGTCGACGCAGAACCCGCTGGACCGGCCGTAGCTGGTCAGCACGATCTGGTCGTCGATGCGGGCCCGGACGAAGCACAGGCCGCGTTGGCCCTCGTGCAGTCGGCATGCCCGTGGGCAGACATCGCATTGGATCCGGCCGTCGTCGAGGCCGTGCCAGTGTGTGGTCGCGACGGTGAAGGGATCGTCGAGGGTCAGGGTCATCGCGTACTCCCGACCGCCAGGCTACCCGCCGTTGAACCTGGTCAGAACCGCCTCGTGCAGGAGCCCGTTGGTGGCGACGGCGCTGCCGCCGTGCGGGCCGGGCCGGCCGGTCAGGTCGGTGAACGCACCGCCGGCCTCGCGCACCAGAATGTCGAGCGCCGCCAGGTCCCAGGTGGACACCTCGGGCTCCAACGCGATGTCGACGGCACCCTCGGCGAGCAGGCAGTACGAGTAGAAGTCGCCGTAGCCCCGCACCCGCCACACGTCGTCGGTCAGCGCGATGAAGCGCTCGCGCAGGCCGCGCGCCGCCCAGCCGGACAGGCTGGAGAACGACAGGCTGGCCGCGGCCAGCTCGTCGATCGAGGACACTCTCAGCCGTCGCGGCGGCTCGGCGCCGACCACCGAGAACGCGCCCTGTCCGGCGGCTGCCCACCATCGCCGCTGCAGCGCGGGCGCGCTGACGACGCCCAGCATCGGCACGCCGTCCTCCAGCAGGGCGATCAGCGTGGCCCAAACCGGCACGCCGCGGATGAAATTCTTGGTGCCGTCGATCGGATCGATGACCCACTGCCTGCCGGTCAAAACCCCTGTGCCGCCTAGCTCTTCGCCGAACACCGAGTCGTCCGGACATTGGCGCTCCAACCGGTTGCGCAGGGTCAACTCCACGTCCTGGTCGGCATCGGTGACCGGCGTCAGATCGGGCTTGGTGTCGACACGGAGATCCAGCGCGCCAAACCGGGCAAGCGTCAGCGCGTCGCCTTCGGCGGCCAACGCCAGCGCCAACCTCAGGTCGTCTGCCTCAGGGCTCATGCTGCCGTCCTACCATGACAGTGTGTGGGAAATAGGCATCCTGGCGCTGCTCATCGGAGCCATCGTGGTACTCGCGGCGCCGTGGATCATGCGTCGCGGGCCGCGCGGTGAGCTGGCGCAGGGCACGTTATTGGTCACGGGCGTGAGCCCCCGGCCCGATGTCACCGGTGAGCAGTTCGCCACCATCACCGGTGTCATCAATGGGCCGACCGTCAATGAGCACGTCGTCTATCAACGCCTGTTGGTCGACGTCGACAATTGGCCGACGATGGGGGAGTTGATCCCCGTGGTCTATTCGCCGAAGAATCCGGACAACTGGAGATTCGCCCCGCCGGAGCCGCCCGAAGCGCCGGCCGAGCGAAAGGGAAACCGATGACTGATCGCAGGCACACCATCGAGCGGCTGTTGGACGACTACAACCGCCATGACGCGGTCAGATTCGCGTCGTACTTCGCCGAGGGCGGTGTGCTACGCATCGTCGCCACCGGCGAGGTGAACGAGGGACGAGAGCAGATCGCGGCCGGCGCGGCCGAGCGGTGGCGGGCGATCGACTACACGCTGCAGCCCAGCGGCCTTTACGAATGCGGCGAGGATGTCTGGGTCGAATGGATACAGAGCGGGACACACGTCGGGGCGCTGATGGGCATCCCGGCGACCCATCGTTCCTACGAGATGCCGGGCTGCTCGCACTTCACCTTCGGCGACGACGGGCTACTGGTCAGCGACGTCGCTTACTTCGACATTGCCACGGCACTGCGTCAAATCGGCGTGCTTCCGGAGCCGCCGGCGTAGGCGAGCGCCACGACAAGGGCGGCGACGTTGAGCGCCAGGAAGCCGATCGCCAGGAAGAACTGCGGCCCGTAGTCCTCAGCACGGATGTGGGTGTAGACCGCGCAGACGAAGAACAGGACGAGCCCGATGGCCGCGGCGACACCCAGCGGGGGAAACGCCAGGCCGGCCGCCAGGCCGAGCGCGCCGGCCGTCTTCAGCGTGCCGATCGGAAAGGTCAGCCAGGTCAGCGGCACGTCGGCCTTGGCCATGCCCGCCAGGATGGGCTGAAAATGCAGCAACGCGGCGATTCCCGAGAAGCCGTTGGCGGCGACCGCGATCAGGGTGACGGCGAGATAGGAAGCATCAATAGTCACACAGCTAGATTATCACTTTAAGTGACGAATGTCAGCCGTGGGCGATCCTCAGCAGCTCGGCGACATTGGTCAGCTTCACCCGCGGCCTGCCGCCCGGCCCGCCGGCGGAGCGCTCGTGCTCGTTGATCAGCTTCCAGTGGTCATCGGTGACTAGGTCCGGCTGCCGCTCCACCAGCCACTCGACGAGTACCTCCGAGTGGTTCTCCCCGAAGTCGGCCAGCTCGGCGCCGCTCACATCCTCGATCAGGGTGTCGACGGTCTCCTGCGAGTCACTCTTGTTGCTGCCGATCACGCCGGTGGGCCCGCGCTTGATCCAGCCGACCACATATTCGTTACGGCTGCCGTCCACCCGTCCGCCGGTGTGTGGGATGGTGCCGCTCTTCTCGTCGAACGGCAGGCCGGGTGTGGGCACACCGCGGTAGCCGACCGCCCGCACCACCAGTTGGGTCGGCACTTCCTCGCGCTCGCCGGTGTCCTTGGCCGCCACGCGCCCGTTCTCGTCGCTGACCAACTCGTTGCGGCCGAGCACGATCGACTCGACCGTGCCGTCGCCCTTGATTTCGATCGGCGACGTGCGGAACCGGAACACGATCCGGCGCTTCGCACCGCTGGGTGCCTGGTCGGCGTAGCCGCGCAACACCTTGATGTTGTTCTTCACGGTCTTGCCGGCGGCCTCGGCGTCCGCATCGGAGATGTCGGTGAGAGCGGCCGGGTCGACGATCACATCCACGTCGCCGAGGCCCTCGAGCTTGCCGAGCTCACGCAACTCCAGCGTGGTGAACGGCGCCTGCAGCGGCCCGCGCCTGCCCACGATGAGCACCTCCTCGACACCGCGGTCGTGCAGCACCTTCAGTGCGTGGTCGGCGATGTCGGTGGTGGCCAGCACGTCGGGATCGGTGACGAGGATGCGCGCCACGTCCAGCGCGACATTGCCGTTGCCGACCACCACGGCCCGGCCGGTGGACAGATCGGGCGCCATCTCCTCGAAGTGCGGGTGCGCGTTGTACCAGCCGACGAAGTCGACCGCGGCGAGGCTGCCGGGCAGATCCTCGCCCGGAATGTTCAGCGACCGGTCGGACTGTGCACCGACCGCATAGATCACCGCGTCGTAGCGGTCGGCCAGCTCGTCGGACTGCACGTGCTCGCCCACCACGATGTTGCCGAAGAAGCGGAAGCGCTCATCCAGCGCCGTCTTCTCGAACTGGGCGCTGATCGACTTGATCTTCGGATGGTCCGGGGCGACACCCGAGCGGACCAGGCCCCACGGCGTCGGCAGCATCTCCAACATGTCGACCCGCACGTCGGCGTCGTCGCCCGAATCCCGCGCGTCGGCGTATTTCAGCAGCGACGCCGCGGCAAAGTACCCGGACGGACCGGAGCCGACGATCGCCACATGGTAAGGGCGCATACCTGAGCGTAGAACGCGTAGGCGGCACGCTGCCGCCGGTCACCGAGAACTGCCACTGATCTCCCCACGGGTAGCCTGAACTTCCGTGGATCCCGACCGTCAAGCCGATATCGCCGCCCTGGACTCCACCCTGACCACGGTGGAGCGGGTGCTCGACGTCGAGGGGCTGCGCGGTCGCATCGAGAAGCTGGAACACGAGGCGTCGGATCCGCACCTGTGGGATGACCAGGCCCGCGCCCAGCGCATCACCAGTGAGTTGTCTCACACCCAGGGCGAGCTGCGTCGGGTCGAGGAGCTGCGCGGCCGCCTCGACGATCTGCCGGTGCTCTATGAGCTGGCCGACGAAGAGGGCGCAGACGAGTTAGCCGAGGCGGACGGCGAGCGGAAATCGCTGCGCGCGGACATCGAGGCGATGGAAGTGCGCACGCTGCTCTCCGGCGAGTACGACGAGCGCGAGGCGGTGGTCAACATTCGCTCTGGCGCCGGCGGCGTGGACGCCGCCGACTGGGCCGAGATGTTGATGCGGATGTACGTCCGCTGGGCGGAGAAACACGATTACAAAGTCGAGGTATTCGACACCTCCTATGCCGAGGAGGCGGGCATCAAGAGTGCGACGTTCGCGGTGCACGCGCCGTTCGCGTACGGCACATTGTCGGTGGAGCAGGGCACGCACCGGCTGGTGCGGATCAGCCCGTTCGACAACCAGAGCCGCCGCCAGACGTCGTTTGCCGAAGTCGAGGTGTTGCCTGTGGTGGAGACCACAGACCACATCGACATCCCGGACAGCGACGTGCGTGTCGACGTCTATCGATCCAGCGGCCCGGGCGGCCAATCGGTCAACACCACCGACTCGGCGGTTCGACTCACCCACACCCCAACCGGTATCGTGGTCACCTGCCAGAACGAGAAGTCGCAGCTGCAGAACAAGGTCTCGGCGATGCGAGTTCTTCAGGCAAAGCTGTTGGAACGCAAGCGTTTAGAAGAACGTGCTGAGCTGGACGCGTTGAAGGGTGACGGCGGCAGCTCGTGGGGCAACCAGATGCGCTCCTACGTGTTGCATCCGTACCAGATGGTCAAGGACCTGCGCACCGAGTACGAAGTTGGCAATCCCGCCGCAGTACTGGACGGAGACATCGACGGATTCCTCGAGGCCGGAATCCGCTGGCGCAATACTCAAGATGACGAATAGCACTGTAGTTGCAATAGATTTGGCCGACAGCTGGCAGGGGTTCTGGCAGGGCAACATCGGCATCTGGATTCTCGAGCGCGGCGTGCCAATAGCCCTGCTGTTGATCGGCGGCCTGCTCGCGGCCCGGTTCATCAATTTGGCGGCGCGTCGGATCGTCCGCCGTATCGACGCCGAATATCAGGAAAGCGATCAGCTGGTGCGCTCCGAGAGTGCCAAGCATCGCCAGGCCGTGGCGTCGGTGATTTCGTGGGTTTCGGTGGCATTGCTGTTCGTCATCGTGATCGTGGAGGTCAGTGACACCCTGGCCATCCCGGTCGGATCGCTGGTGGCGCCCGCCGCGGTGCTGGGCGCGGCGCTCGGTTTCGGAGCTCAGCGAATAGTTCAGGACCTGCTTGCCGGGTTTTTCATCATCACCGAGAAGCAATACGGCTTCGGTGATCTGGTGACGCTGTCGATGGTGGGCGTCGACGACGCGACCGGCACCGTTGAGGAAGTCACCCTGCGCGTGACGAAACTGCGCTCCACCGAGGGCGAGGTCTTCACCATCCCGAACGGGACGATCATCAAGTCGACCAACCTGTCGAAGGACTGGGCGCGCGCCGTCATCGACATTCCGGTGCCGACGACCGCCGACCTCAACCAGGTCAACGAGCTGCTGCATGGCGTGGCCGAGAAGGCGATGAAAGATCGCGGGCTGCGTGACCTGCTGCTGGACGCGCCACAGCTGATGGGTGTGGAGAGCATCGAGCTCGATACCGTGAATATGCGGATGATCGCGCGCACACTGCCGGGCCGGCAGTTCGAGGTGGGCAGGCGGCTGCGCGTGCTCGTGATCGCGGCCCTGCGTGGCGCCGGCATCGTGTCGCCCACAGACGGTGCGACGCCCATGGTCGAAGCCATCGTCCATCCCGCGACCGCCGGTGGTGCCGAGGGGACCCAGGGCCCGGCGGAGCCGAAGAAATGACGTTCTGGCTCAAGGCCAAGTTCGGCGGTATTCGTATCTCGACCGCGGTGCTGGTGGCCCTGTTCGCCGCGCTGTTCTGGGTGAACCAGACATTCGAACCGCAGCCGCGGATTCCCGAGGCACCGCCGACTGCGGTTGTCCCACCCGGCTTTGTGCCGGACCCGAATTACACGTGGGTGCCACGGACCAATGTCCGGGAGCGGTCGACGACGACCACCGAGACCACCACGCCGACGACCAGCCCCACCGAGACGACGACGCCGTCGCCGGAGGACACCACGACAAGCCCGACATCGCCCACGCCGACGACGACGGTGGTCGATCCGGACGGTCCGGGTGGTCCGCTGGGGCCGCAGACCCTTACCCAGACGCCCGCCCCCACCGCGACACCGACCGTCACCGCACCCCCCGAGCCCGGACCCGTTCCCGCCCCGCCGGCTGCGCCCAGCTAGCCCGACCGGGCTGTTGCAACTGCACCGCTACACTGGCGTGCCGTGATGATCACCCTCGACCGCGTCAGCAAGCTGTACAAATCCTCGGCGCGGCCCGCCTTGGACAATGTCTCGGTCAAGATCGACAAGGGTGAGTTCGTCTTCCTCATCGGGCCGTCCGGGTCGGGCAAGTCGACATTCATCCGGCTGCTGCTGGCCGAGGAGACACCGACCGTGGGCGAGGTGCGGGTGTCGAAGTTCCACGTCAACAAGCTGCCCGGCCGCCACGTGCCCAGCCTGCGGCAGGTCATCGGCTGCGTGTTCCAGGACTTCCGGCTGCTGCAGCAGAAGACCGTGTTCGAGAACGTCGCCTTCGCGCTGGAGGTCATCGGCAAGCGGGCCGACGTGATCAATCGCGTCGTGCCCGACGTGCTGGAAATGGTCGGGCTGTCGGGCAAGGCCAACCGACTGCCAGGCGAGCTGTCCGGCGGCGAGCAGCAGCGGGTGGCCATCGCCCGTGCCTTCGTCAACCGCCCGCTGGTGCTGCTTGCCGACGAGCCGACCGGAAACCTGGACCCCGAAACCAGTAAGGACATCATGGATTTGCTTGAGCGCATCAACCGCACCGGGACGACGGTGCTGATGGCCACCCACGACCATCACATCGTCGACTCGATGCGGCAGCGCGTCGTCGAGCTGAGCCTGGGCCGGCTCGTTCGCGACGAGCAGCGCGGCATCTATGGAATGGACCGCTAGTGCGTTTCGGCTTTCTCCTCAACGAGGTCTGGACCGGGCTTCGTCGCAACGTCACCATGACGATCGCGATGATCCTGACCACCGCGATCTCCATCGGCCTGTTCGGTGGCGGCCTGCTGGTGGTCCGGCTCGCCGACCAGTCCCGCGACATCTATCTGGATCGGGTGGAAAGCCAGGTCTTTCTGACCAACGACGTTTCGGCCAACGACCCCACCTGTGACGCCGACCCGTGCAAGGCGCTGCGGTCGAACATCGAGGGCCGCGAAGACGTGCGCTCCGTGCGGTTTCTGAACCGCGACGACGCCTACAACGACGCGATCAAGAAGTTCCCGCAGTACCAGGATGTCGCCGGCAAGGAGGCATTCCCGGCGTCGTTCATCGTGAAGCTCGAAGATCCCGAGCAGCACAAGGACTTCGACCAGTCGATGGTCGGCCAGCCCGGTGTGCTCAACGTGCTCAACCAGAAAGATTTGATCGACCGGCTATTCGCGGTCCTCGACGGACTGTCCAACGCCGCGTTCGCAGTGGCGCTGGTGCAGGCGATCGGCGCAATCCTGTTGATAGCCAACATGGTTCAAGTGGCCGCCTACACCCGACGGACCGAGATCGGCATCATGCGGTTGGTGGGGGCCAGCCGCTGGTACACCCAGTTGCCGTTCTTGGTGGAAGCCATGCTGGCCGCCCTGATCGGTGTGATGATCTCGATCGTGGGCTTGATCGTGGTGCGGGCATTGTTCCTGGAGAATGCGCTCAACCAGTTCTATCAGGCGAATCTGATCGCCCGAATCGACTATGCCGACATCTTCTACATCGCGCCGATACTGATATTCGTGGGCGTGGCGATGGCCGGCGTCACCGCCTACGCCACCTTGCGGCTCTACGTCCGGCGCTAGCCGTGTCCAAGAAAGCCGCCGCTCAATCCGGTTCGGAGCGATCCGGCAAGAAGATCATTGCCACCAATCGCAAAGCGCGACACAACTATTCGATCCTGGAAACCTTCGAGGCCGGGGTGGCGTTGGTCGGCACCGAGGTCAAGAGCCTGCGCGAGGGACAGGCGTCGATGGCCGACGCGTTCGCCACTGTCGACGACGGCGAGGTGTGGCTGCGCAACCTGCATATCCCGGAATATCGCCATGGCAGCTGGACCAACCACCCGCCGCGGCGCAACCGCAAGCTGCTGATGCACCGTCGTGAGATCGACACGCTGGTCGGCAAGATCCGCGACGGCAACCTCACCCTGGTCCCGCTGTCGCTGTACTTCGCCGACGGCAAGGTGAAGGTGGAGCTCGCGCTGGCCCGCGGCAAGCAGGCCCGCGACAAGCGCCAGGACATGGCCCGCCGCGACGCCGCGCGGGAGGTGACCCGCGAGCTGGGCCGTCGCCTCAAGGGCATGCCCTGATCGGGGTCGCGCTGGCGCTGACCTCGGCGCTGGGCTACGGCATCAGCGATTTCGTCGGCGGGATCGCGTCCCGCCGGGTGGCCGCGCTGCGGGTGGTGCTGGTGTCCTACCCGGTCGCGCTGGTGCTGCTGGCCGGGCTGGCGGCGATCACCGGCGGGGACATCTCCCAGGGGGCGATCTTATGGGGCGGGCTGTGCGGCATCTCGCAGGCGTTCGGGGTGTGGTGGTTCTACGCCGCGCTGGGCGCCGGCCCGATCTCGGTGGTGTCACCGCTGACCGCGGTGCTGGTCGCCGCGATCCCGGTCGGGGTCGGTCTCGCGCTCGGTGAGCGGCCCGGTGCGATCGCCGCCGTCGGCGTGGTGCTGGCGCTGGCCGCGGTGGTGTTGGTCAGCCGCGAGGCGACCGACGAGGACGTGACGCCGCACCGGTTCACCACCAAGGTGGCGTGGTTGACGGTGGGCGCCGGGATCGCGTTCGGGCTCAACTTCGTACTGATCGCCCAGGCGCCGGTCGAGGCCAAACTGTGGCCGCTGGTGTTCGCCCGGCTGGCCGCCACCGTGCTGGTGTTCGCCGTCGCGGCGCTGAGCGGCAATCTGCGCCTGCCCTCGGGGACGCCGCTGCGGCTGGCGGTGCTGGCGGCCGTCTTGGATGTCGTCGCCAACATCGCGAT
>NZ_JBOGDB010000247.1:0-3474 GCF_050701515.1 Mycobacterium sp.
TCGACGCCGCCACCGCCCCCCGCGCCACGAAAACCGCAAATGCCCACGCCGGCAGAGTTTCAAGTCGCCGTGGTGGTCACCGAGCAGAACTGCTCCGGAACAGCCGGATGCGTCTACACGTACCGGATCGAGCCCAAGTACATTGGCCTGCACCCGTTGCCGGAGAAAGAGATCACGGTGTCCTACCTGGTAACCGGTGGACACCAGCCGCAGCCGGGCGACTTCACGGTCCACAACGGTCAGGCGCGGGTGCTGCAGGACGTCCCGCTGGAGGGCCCCCCGAATGCTCGCCTGCAGGCATCGGTCACGCAGATCCGCTGAATATCGCGGTTTTCCTGTAAGGCGGTGCGCTCGGCCGCATTGTTAGCCGTATGACGAAGTCGTCGCTTCTCCGGCCGGACGAAGGCCTGCCGCGGGGGGTAAAGGGCGCGGCCGATCCGCGGTTCGCCAACGTCATCCGCCTGTTCAGCAGATTGTTTCTCGGCCGCCGGTTCGGGGGCGGCGCCCTGTCGGTGTTCATCGACGGGAAACCGGTCGTCGACGTTTGGACGGGGTGGTCAGACCGAGCCGGCGAGCAGCCATGGGCGGCCGACACCGGCGCCATGGTCTTCTCCGCGACGAAGGGCGTGGCGGCCACCGTCATCCACCGACTCGTCGACCGTGGCCTGCTGTCCTACGACGTCCCGGTCGCCGAGTACTGGCCCGAATTCGGCGCCAACGGCAAGTCGGACATCACCGTCCGCGACGTGCTGCGGCACCGATCCGGTCTGTCGCACTTGAAGGGTGTCAAAAAGGAGGACTTGCTGGATCACCACCTGATGGAGGAGCGGTTGGCCGCCGCGCCCGTCGATCGCCTCAAGGGGTGGCCGGCGTACCACGCGCTTACCTTCGGATGGCTGCTGTCCGGATTGGCCCGGTCGGTGACGGGAAAGGGCATGCGCCAGCTGATCCGCGCAGAGGTGGCGCGGCCGCTCAACACCGACGGTCTGCATCTAGGTCGTCCGCCAAAGGGTGCACCGACCCGGGTGGCGGAAATCCTCATGCCGCAGAACGCCCGTGCCAATCCGGTGTTCAACTTCGTCGCACCGAAGGTCGCCGGGCTGCCGATGTCCGGAGCCTTCGGGTCGATGTACTTCCCCGGCATCAAATCCTTTGTCCAGGGTGACATCCCGTTCCTCGACGGCGAAGTCCCCGCCGCCAACGGCGTCGTCACCGCCCGGGGCCTGGCCAAGATGTACGCCGCGATCGCCAACAGCGGCCGCATCGACGGCAAGAAGTATCTGTCCACCGAATTGGCGCAAGGGCTGACCGGCAAGCCGAAGGTCATGCCGGATCTGAACATGTTGGTGCCCTTGCCTTTTCATCTCGGCTATCACGAATCGCCGATTCCGGGCATGCTGAAGGGATTCGGTCACGTCGGACTTGGCGGGACACTGGGATGGGCCGATCCCGACACCGCTAGCTCGTTCGCCTTCGTCCACAATCGGCTGCTCACGCCGATGGTGTTCGACATGGGCTCGTTCGCAGCGCTGGCTCAGCCAATGCGCAACGCCATTTCGGCCGCCCGCAAGGACGGCGCCATGAAGGTGCGGGACTTCGGTGCGCCCTACCCGAAACCCAGGCAGCGAGCCGCGCCGAAGAAACGAGTCGTCGGGCGGCGCTAGCCGGGTAACGTTCAGGTTGCGTCGAGCGATATAGTTTTTCGTGGAGCCGAAAGAACTGAGATACCAAGCTTTTTGGCCGGCGGGGGCGCGCCAGCTTTCGGCGCCAGCATCGCGACAACAATTTGCCGAGGAGTTTGCATGCTAAGTCTGAAAGCAATTGCGGCCGGATCGATAATCGCTGGTGGTCTCGCTCTGGTCGTCGGCGGAGTGTCTCCTGTAGCGAACGCCGTCCCGTCTACTCCCGTTATCTCGGGGCCAGAGTGGCTAGCGAACAACGGTCCCGGACGGGGCCACGGACGCGGGCACGACAAGGACGACGATGGGGGTCATTGGCACGGAGACAGGTTCTGGGACCCGATCGACGGGTGTTTCAAGGCCAGTGCTCCGTTCGGGGTCCGGGCCGGCGTTTGCATCTAGCCACAGGCAGCTAACGCTGCGGCACGGTGCCGCGCGCCTGCGGCAGCGGCAGGTCGTTGTAGGTCGCGATGCCCGGCGCGGCGGCGACGACGGCCGCTATCGCGTGGATCGGCGGCATTGCGGTGATGATGTGGCCGAGCCCCATGAAGTCCTCCATCGTCTTGGCGTTCTCGATGAAGTCCGGCGGCGGCAGGAAGCCGACCTGCATGGTCACCGTCGGCAGTCCGTCGATGGTGATCTTCCAGGGGTCCCCCTCGACCTTCCAGTCGGGGTCGAGCGTCTGTCCCTTGCGCCACCGCACGTTGAGGTCGACGACGGTCTTGCCGCCGACGCGTCCCTGCCAGCTGGCGAAGACGCCGGCCACGCAGCCGGCCTTGATGGTCCACGAGCCGAGGTCGAGGTCCTCGGTGGTCTGCGCGTACTCCGCCGCACAGACCACCTCGTCGAGCTCGACGCCCAACGCGTCGGCGACCAGCCGCACCGCCTCGGCGAACACCGCTGTGCCCTGCGCGGCCATCGGCTGCAGATTGGGGTCGTCAATCGGAGTGCCGAAACCGGCCGGTTTCTCCGTGGCGGGTGAGTCGTAGAAGGTGGTGTCGGACGCCTCGGCGATGGTGACCTTGTCCACCCGCGCGCATCCGCTGGCCGCGACGATGGCCAGCAGCTCCGCGAACCCGGGACTGACCCCGGAACCGAACATCGTCGAGCCGCCCTGCTTGCACGCCTCTTCGATCCGGTCTCGGCCGGCGCCCAGGTTGTGCCCGGTGATGAACGACGCCGACGACACCACGTTCACGCCCGCCGACAGGATGCGCGCCAGCGCGTCGACGTCGATCCACATCGGGTTGTACACGACGCAGTCGGGTTTCAGCGCCAGCAGCGCGTCGACGTCGTTGGTGGCAGCGACGCCGAGCGGTTCGATTCCGGCCAGCTCGCCGGCGTCGCGTCCGACTTTGTCCTTCGACCAGGCGTAGCACCCGACGAGTTCGTAGTTCGGATTCCTGGCGATCGCCTCAACCGAGCTCTTTCCGACGTTTCCCGTCGTCCACTGGACGACCCGATAAGGGGTGGTGTTTGGCACTCGCTCAGCATAGGGAAAGGTTTACTGCCCGGCTACCAGCGTCGCCTTGCCGATGCGCTGCTGACCGGCTCGGTCGATCCACGTCAGGTCGACGACATCGCCGGGGTAGTGCCGGTCCAGCACATAGGTCAGCGTTGTGGCGGAGTCCAACGGTCTGCCGTCGATGCTGGTGAGGATGTCGCCATCGACCAGGCCGGCTTGCTCGGCAGGACCGCCCCGTAGCGCCTCCCGGATGGTGACCCCCGGCACGCCTTCGACTTGTTCGGACGCGGCGACACCGACACCGAGCAGCGTGGGCGGGCCGATGTGCAC
>NZ_JBOGDB010000248.1:0-2951 GCF_050701515.1 Mycobacterium sp.
TCCGTCGCGTCGGGGGATCAATCCGGTCTCTGTGCCGCCGAAGCCGCTCGGCTCGCCAACCCTCCGCAACCGCCACCGGGATGGCACCCTCACCCGTCCACCGGCCAGGAGGAAATCTGGGCACCCGCCGACCACGGCGTCAGCCTGGACTGCAGCGACAGCGGGGGCATCCTGCGCCACCCCGCCGACGCACCACTGACCCCGACGCTGAGGCTGCGATGGTCCTGGCGAGTCGACGAACTGCCGTCGCAACTACCGGAGGACACCAAGATCACCCACGACTACCTCAGCATCGCCCTGGAGTTCGACGACGGACAGGACCTCACCTGGCACTGGAGCAGTGCCCTACCTGAAGGCTTCGCTTATCGCTGTCCTTTCGACTACTGGCGCAAGCTGGAAACTCACGTAGTCGTGCGCACAGGACCGACCGACCTCGGCAGCTGGATCGACGAGGAACGAGGCGTGCTCGCCGATCACCAGGCTGCAATCGGAGGTCCTGCCCCAGCTCGAGTGGTTAATGCTTGGCTCATCGGGGTCAGCTTCATCCAAGGCGGGCGGGCCCGCGCCGAATTCCGCAACATCGAGCTCGTCGACGATGACACCGTCCTCCGCATCGGTTAGTGCTCCGCCAAGCCTCACCATGCGGCCCTTTTCTTGCGGCGATGGTGTCAGGCTCGCAGCCGAAGGGGAGCACCTATCTCGCTAGGTCCCACTGCCCGAAATCGGACGCAAGAACCTCGTTCACGTCCACGTGAGTACCGCCCAGGAGGACACCCGGTTCGGACGCGCTGACGACCACATACTGATAGAGCACCGCCATGGGCTCGCGCTCACCACCAGACCACGCCTTCGTCTGCCATGCCCACGCGTGTCCTTCAGTCGTTGAGCGCCCGATTACGCCGTCTCGGATCGCCCATCCACACGCTTTGGCGTGCCCATATATGCCGGTGCGGTTCACGGCCAGTACCGAGTTGATTCCTCGAAACCACTCCACAGCAATGCTATTCCAGGTGTCGAGGTCGATGTCCTCATCGACGCTAAAGAAGATCGGCGCCGACTCCGGACCCCCGGCAGCGGCGTGCAGCCGCAGAGCGGTCTGAGCGTCTGCTACGCCGCCGTCGTATCCGCGGGTGAAGTCCGACGGCGTAGGCCAACCGGGTTTGCCGTATTGATAGCAGCTGACGACGTGAAGACCAGCCGCGCGTAGCGCATCCGCATATCCGCGGGTGACGGGCTTGAAATCGAAGTTTGCGCCCGGCCGTAACTCGGACACATAGACGAGTGCCCCGTCATAGCCCGCCGACTTGATCTGATCCGGCGGCACCAACCGCTCCGCGAAATCGATCAGCCTCAGGTTGTCGGCTGATGCTTTCTGCGCGTCGAGAGTCGCAGCCACCGTGCCGAGAATCAGTAAAACCGGTGTGGCCAGAGCATATTGGAGGACTTCGCGTCGTGAGACAGCTCGCGGTCCGCCGCGACCAGACGGCGCGGGCGAATCGTGCACGGCGCGATGGTAGCAATGTCAGGTGCGGGTGGCGGACGTTTAGTCTCACGGGATGGATCGCATCTGGCAGTGGGCGTGGGATCGGTACGGAGCGAGGTACTCGTGGGCGATCTGGGTGATCGCGATGCCCGCCACGTTGCCGGTCTACCTCTTCTTTTCGTGTGTCATAGTCGCCTTCGAGGAGTCCAGCTACTACGTCGAGGCGGCCGCCCTCACCGTTGCCGCCATGCCTGTGCTGGCATACGTGCAGATTCTTCCCGGCCTCGCCTCCATGCGCGTTGTAGACCAATGGGCCGTCGGCCACGACGTCGACCGGGCGAAGGCATTGGAGGCCACCTACACCTGGGGTCGGAAGATCGTTGCCCGAGCTCATGCCGCAGTGACGATTTATGCCGCCCTGCTGTCGGTTGTTGTCGGTGCGATCGCCGGGGCGCCCTGGTCGCGGCTGGTCCAGTACGGGGTTCTGGGCGCCGCGTTCGGTACTGCCGTCCAGCTGGTCGCTGTGCACAGCTTCGTGGAAGCGTCGCTGCGGCCAGCCCGGGTCGCGATCGCGGGTGACACCGGTATCGGCGACTCACTGCCCCGCCTTCGCCCGACGTTTGCCGCATGGTCAGACGTGGCCATGGTTGCAACCGCGTTTGGGTTCGCCATCGGGGGCGCGATGCTGGCAGCCGTGATCGATCGCGCCGGTGAGGTGCCCGTGCTCGCCGTGGCGATCGGGTGTGCGTTGGCGCTTGGCTTTGCGGTGCCGCTCACCGTAGGCGCCGCGTTTTCACCGTCGCTCCTGCCAATTCGTGACCTCGCCGCAGGAACTGAACGGGTGGCGGCCGGTGACTACAGCCAACGCCTGCCGGTAGTTCAGGACGACGACTTGGGCGCGTTGGCGGCGTCGTTCAACCGGATGCGGGCGGGTTTGGCCGAGCGGCAACTGCGCTGGCCGTTTTCGGCGGCCCCAACGACCTCGCCGATCATGCCGACGCCGCGGTGTCCGCTGCGGTGCTGATTCACCGCCTCGTGGCCGAGCGATTCGGCGGCGCGCTGCGCATCGGCATCGGGATCAACACCGGTCTGGTGATCGCCGGCACCATCGGCGGGGGAGGCAAGCTGGAGTTCACCCTGATCGGCGACACCGTCAACGTCGCTGCCCGCGTCGAGCAGCTCACCAAGACCACCGGCGACGCGATCCTGCTCACCCACCACTGCGTCGACGCCCTAGCCACTCGACCACCCGGGCTCGCCGACCGCGGATCCCACGCGCTGAAAGGCAAGTCCGCCCCCATACAGGTCTTCGGCCTCGACCCAGTGAGCCGGCAGCTCCACAAGTGACCGCATGTAGCAGGACCTGAATGTGGTAGACACGGCGCTATGCCTGGGCTGAGCATCCAACTCAGTTGAGGGGTTCAGCGTGCGCGACTATCGATTGCTGATCCCCGGCGACACGTGCTGG
>NZ_JBOGDB010000249.1:0-3073 GCF_050701515.1 Mycobacterium sp.
ACAGGTTGCGGGGTGTCTGCCCGTTTTGTGGTTCCACGGCGTTTCGGGTGCGTCCTGGCCACGGCACCTTCCACTGCTTCGGCTGTGGTGACGGTGGCGACGGCCGGATGTTCGCCACCAAGATCGAACCCCATCAATGATCAGTCGGCCTGCGCGGTCCCGCAGGGCGTCAGCGCAGGTCAGGGAGATTACCGGGGTTAATAGGCAAGTTGGTCGGCGGCAGGTCCTGGGCCGCGGTGGAGGTGCCTAACTCTTCGATACGTTCGTCGTCGAGGTCGTGGGCTTCCTGAGCGTCGAGTAAGGCAGGGTAGGCGAGTCGGTGACGAACGCTGGTTAAGCCCTCGTCAAGCTCCGCATTCTCGGAGGTGCCGGAAGCGGTAGCTCGGAGCTGGTCAGGCAATGGCGTTCCAGCGGACCGACCGGTCGCCGGTGCGCAGGGATCGGATGCGGTGGTACAGCTCAGTGGCGGCGGCGGGTTTGCTGGGGGCGAGACGGATGTAGGCGCCAAGGGCGTGTAGTTCGGTGATGTCCCGCAGCAGGGTCCAGCCGGGCCAGTCGAGGATGTTGTAGCCGTAGGCGGTCAGGAATCGGGTCCTGTCGTGTTCGAGTTCGTGGAAGTGGTCAGGGATGCCGGTAAGCAGGTCCAGTTCGTGGGGACCGATGCAGGTGCCGTCCCAGTCGATCAGCAGCCATTCACCGTGGTCGCGGACCAGGTTTTCGTTGTGCGCGTCGCCGTGGATGAGCCCTTCCCCCAGTGGGAACTCGGTAGCCGCGAACGTGTCGACCACGGTGGTGGCTCGGTCGAGCAGCCAGGCCCGATCATTTGTGTTCAGCGTCGGCTGCGGACGGTCCTGGTCGACTGCCAGCGCCTCGTGCAGCCGTTGCAGCGGCTGGTAACGGGGTATCAGGAACGGCGGGGCGGGCAGCGCGTGCAACCGCCGCAGGAGCGCTGCCAGGTCAGCCAGCGAGGGCGGCGGAGCGGTGGCGCATTGGGGCCAGAATGTGGTAACGGCGCCAGCTGCAATGACCGGTTGCTCGCCGGGTAGAGGCGGCAATGCGATCGGATCGGGTTGGGCTGCTAGCCATCGGGTGACCTCGATGGAGGTCTGCGCGCGACGGCGGCGTACTGCGGTGTCGGGGGCCAACCGGGTGACGACCTGCTCGCGAGGAAGCAAGTACACCGCGTTCGAGCGGTCGTGCATGAGGCGAGCGTTGGCGGGGTCGGCGCCGAAGATCCGGCAAGCGGCGTTCAGGGCGTCGATGCCGGGCAGGCGGGCATCGGTCACTGCCGGACCGCTCATGCCGCCGTGGTCAGCACGGCGCGGATGTATTCGCGCAGGTCGGCGACCTCAGACTTCCGACTGTGCGGCGCGGCCATCGTGTCTAGGACACGCAGCCGTGCGTAGCCGCGGGTGGAGGACAACCCGGTGATCGCGTCCACCGCGTCATAGCCGGTGGCTACCGCCGCGTCGGTGTCGCCAGCCTGGAACTGGACGGAGGCCAGAGGGGGCAGGATCACTGCACGACTGCGTTCGTATTCGGCACCATATCCGTTCGCGGCGCAGGTCAGTTTCTGGATTGCTTCGGGGGCGAACTCCGGCCGCGCCAGTGACAGCAGGTACAGCGAATGGCCCTGCTGAGCGGTGATCTCGGCGTCGGTGACGAACCACGCCCACGGTGGGGTCGTGGCCGGATCGGCGGCGGCATAAGTGTCCTGGGCCTGCCCGATCGCGCGGCGCGTGGGCTCGGCCTCGCCGAGCGTGGCGCGGCACCACCCGAGGACCGCGGAGATGTAGCCCTGGGTGATCATGCTGACCGGATGCTTGCGATTGGCAGCGGTCGCCGAGGCGAGTTGCGTGAGGTGAAGTGCCTCGCTCGCGCGGTCGAGATGCAGCGCTTGGTGCGCCATGTCCAGCAGCACGTCGACGGCGAGGTCGGTAGCGCGCGGGTGGTCTTCGGCTCGGCGGGCGGTGTCCAGGGCGTAGGTCCACAGGCGGCGCGCGGCGTCGTGATCGTCGACGTCGTAGGCCATCCACCCAGCCATGCTGGCCAATTCCGCGACGGCCACCAACAGCCGGATCCGTGTCTCCGGCGAGCAGACGGCGTCCTCCAACCGGCGCACCTGGTGCAGTTGCGTGACAGCAGCCGCGCGGCAGAGCCCACCGCCGTAGGCGAAGTCCGACCGGCGGAACCCATCGGTGATCGCCTCGATCGCGTCGACATCGGCCGCGCCGATACGAGGACGGGTCACCGGTTCGACCTGACCGGGCAGCAGCGAGCCCAGTCGGGCGATCTCGGGATGCAGGCTCGATCCCAACGTGGCGGCCGTGACCAGGGCGAGAAAGTCCCTGCGCTCCAACCAACTCACCTCCTTGGCGGTCACGGTACCGGCCATGTCAGTCGAGGTGTCGGCGGGAAAGCCGAGCAAGGAAGGCGGGATGCGCAGCACGGTGGCCAGTCGGGCGGCCAGCTTGACGTGGCTGAGCCGACGCTCGCCGCGCTCGACGGCGGAGACGCGAGACTGGGACAGCTCCAGCAGGTCGGCGAGCTGAAGCTGCGACAGGCCGGTGTGCTGGCGGACGGCGGAGAACACCGTGCCGAAGTCGTAGCGCGCCAACGCGGCGCGCATGGCCGCGTCCTCGTAGAACCCGTCCGGGATCGGCTTCTGGAATCCACGGGCACGGGCGCAGGAGCCGCACATCGTGTCGTTCACGCCGACACGCAGCAGAGCGTCGCAGAGCCGACAGCGTCGTCCCGGACCAGTCATGACTCGCCTTCCGCTACCGGGCGGTACCCGCGCGAGTTCACAGCGTAGTCCCCGCTCACGTGGGGTGTGCCGCCAATTACCACGACGATCGATACCAGTCGGTCGCATCGGCTACGGCATGTCAAGCCCCATCGGGGCTAGCCCCGATGGGGATCGAGCATTTCGGTGCGGACCACGACGGTGGAGGACATGGCAATGCCGCTGCCTAAGCCCGATGACACCGCAGTCCTGTCCATCTCTACAGGTGCTGCTGCACGCCCCGCTGCTGGATCGGACTCGACAGCGGCGGCCTGCGCAAGCCCCCGG
>NZ_JBOGDB010000250.1:0-26869 GCF_050701515.1 Mycobacterium sp.
GCGAAAGGCTGCCATTCCAAAGTTTGTGAGTGACACGAATGATTGGGCTCAGCGAATTCAAGAGGTCCTTAACGAAAACGCTAACCCACCGCGCTACTTGACGAGGGTCTTACAGGGCTACATCGACGACACGACAATGTTTCTGGTGACACTTGCGCCCGACCGGGACGCAAGCAAATACGAGACCCCAATTTATGACCTTAGCATTATGGACTATGCAGGCATTCTGGGTCGGTGCGCCGATCTTGACGCGGGCTGGTGGTAGGGCATGCCGTTGAATAAGCCTGAGGCGAAATGAGCACCCGATGGTAGCGGTCGGACCTCAAGCTATGCCGACGACGAGTGGCTTTTCGGCGGTCATTCTTGGCGGACTTTGGCCACTTACTTCGGCTGAACACTGGGCCGCGACCGCTTCGGCCGAACTATCTTTCGCTCAGGTATCTAGCGGAGGATCAACGGTAATTCGTAATTCAGCTGACACCCTATTGGTTGCCAATTCAGGTGCCATGATTGAAGCAATGCACGTCGCGTATATCCTTGACTCCAAGGAGGTCCAAACACAGGCTGATCTCTATACCATGATGGCCGATGCTCTTGGCCAATGCGCCCGTATTGTAAATGAAGCCAGACAGCAGCTTGCTTCCATTGATGCGCGGGCGCACGACGAAATTCAGTCGGTGATCAACAGCAAAGGCGGCTGGTTTGGCACATTCGCAGTCATATCGATGATTTGGGCAATTGTCAGCAAGGCTCGTTCAGAAGCGGAGGCAGTGAGTGGCAACGCCGCCAAGAGGATTGCTGCTCTCGCCGCAACAATTGCTGGCGCTTCGGTCCCTAATCCCGGAGCGATCGCTGGTTCATCGGCTTTGCGGGAGGAGATAGGTGCACTAGTGCCGCATGGAAGCCGCGAAAGTTACGGACTCACCCTTGGAGGCGCGGGGCAACCGTTGAAGCCGGCATCAAAGGTAAACGATCCCAAGCCAGACGTCCGTTTGGATCCAAACAATGCGCCGGTTTCACTCAATCAAAATGGTCCTCCGCCGAACCCTGAAGCAGACCCGCTAGCCCGACTGGAGCCGAACGCTCCAGCTGGTCCCCCCGGAACAAGTGAAGGCATACCGTCGAAACCCGACCCGATCTCGCGGATGCTCCCGAATGATCCTTCGCAGTCGTTCCCTGCACCAACCGCTTCTGCGCCAGGCACCGGCCCCGGCATCATTCCGCCCATGAGCTCCCCGGCATCGGGCATGTCGGCCAGCCCAATGCGTCCGCCGTCGATGCCGTCGATGCCGAGCACCCCGAGCATGCCGGCGACACCGACGACCCCGGCCGGTCTACCGACGCCGGCCACGGCGGCCAGTGACCTGTCGCAGGGATTCACCAAGGGTCTCGCCGCCAGCGGAGGCACGCCAATGCCTCCGTCGGTCCCGACGACACCGAACGTCGGACCGACACCGCCACCAGCAGTCGCCGATGCCGCGCCCGCGTCCACCCCCGCCTCCGCGCCACCACCCGCAGCCTCGTCCAGCCCGGTGGCGTCCGCTGGACCAGCGCATGCGCCGGCCGGTGCGCAAGCCACGCCCGGTCCCATGATCGCCGCCCCACCCGCGCACAACCTCTCCGCGTTCGGATCCGATATGCAACGACCCGGCACGCCACCGGCGCCGACCGTCTCCGCCGCGGGGCCAAGCGGAGCGCCCGCAACTCCCGGCACTACGTCGGCTGGAGTGTCGTCGACCTCGGTGCCCCCGAGCGTGCTGGCCACATCCGGTGTCGCCGCCACTGGCACCGGCGCGGCGATGGTCAGCTCCGAGACCCAGGATCAACACCTCGACGACGCCGTCCAACTCGCCTACGAACTCCTGCACGCCTCCCGCATTTATCCCGGTTTGCATTGGTGCGTCGGCATTTTCAAGACGGCCACCGGCACCGAGACCGTCATCACCAGTGACGACGGCGCAAGCTACATCCCGCCCGGCGTTTACGTACCCCGTTCGGCCCGAGTGCTTTTCGCCGACCCGGAGCTGGCCACCACCTTCCAGACCAAGTGGTTCGGCTGGGTCAACCCGGCCGCGACCATGGTGGCCTACGCGACCGAGCACTCCGCGCTGGATCCCAACATCGAGTTGTATGCCGTGGCCGCCACCACAGACCCCGGCGGCTCCTCTGTACTCCCCGCCCGTCGCGCCGGCGTGCCGCACTACCAGGACTGCGACTCCACTCGCTCGCCATTGGAAGCGGCCGCGCCTGCCCCAGAACTAGACGACAGCCGGCTGCACCGCCTCGCCGTCATCGCGCCGGCGATGTATGAACAGCTCACCGATGCGAATACCCCCGCCACCCAGCATCGCGCGACCGCGTGGGACGCCACCGCGGGTGCCGTCGCAACAGCCCTCGCCGGCGCCGAACCGCTTCGGGTCGAAGTGGCGCCCGTCATCCGCGAGATCCTCGGTGCGCTCGCCAGCGGCACCCCGATCACCGACGAACAATGGTCCGCTCTCGGCGAAGTCCGGCTATACGGCAAGTCGCTCTTCATGCGGCCGGGGTTCATCGAGGTCGAGCCATCCACCGACCCGACCGGCACCGCCCTGTACCGGGCGCATCACAACCTGGACCGTGCCGTCGAGGCGCTGTCGCTGTGGCGCGGCGACAACCCGGACTATGCCGAGATCGTTTACGCCACAGAGCAAATCAGCAAGGAGGAGCAGCTATGGCCGGTCGCAATATCAAGCTGAACCCTGAAGAGACGCTGGGCCACGTCTCCAAGATTGCCGAGACAATGGCGGAAGTCTCGGTACCCGGCCCGGTGCCGCCGCCCAGTGCCCCGGCCAGCCCGATCGACGCCGCGCTGAACACGGTGGCATTGGCAGCCGCCGAAAAAGCCGAGGCGTCCGCGGCCGCGCTCGCGGCCCGCGGCACCGAGCACAACGCGGAGTCGGTTCAGGCCGTGCAGGCGATGCAGGCCCAGGAAGAGGAGAACGCCGCCGGCATTACCCAGGTGCAAAGCGAAGTGCCGGGAGCGGCGGGCGTCACCGAGGTCTGATTCCGCCTTCAGGCGCCGTCGGTATGGTGAGCCGATGCGCACACTGGTGACCGGGGCGGCCGGCTTCATCGGATCCACGCTGGTCGACCGCCTGCTCGCGGACGGACACTCCGTCGTCGGCGTGGACGATCTCAGTTCCGGGCGCAGCGAGAACCTCGGCAAGGCCGACCAGCACCCCGACTTCGAATTCGTCAAGGCCGACATTGTCGACGCCGACCTGATCGGGCTGCTCGCCGAAGCCCGGCCCGAGGCCGTCTTCCACCTCGCCGCCCAAATTTCCGTGAAGCACTCGGTGGACGACCCGCCGTTCGATGCCACCGTCAACGTCGTGGGCACCGTTCGGCTCGCCGAGGCCGCCCGCCGCGCCAATGTCCGCAAGGTCCTGCACACGTCATCGGGCGGGTCGATCTACGGCACTCCGCCGACCTACCCGACGACCGAAGAGATCCCTACCGATCCAACTTCGCCGTATGCCGCCGGCAAGGTCGCCGGCGAGGTCTACCTCAACACCTTCCGAAATCTCTACGGTCTTGACTGTTCACACATCGCGCCGGCCAACGTCTACGGCCCGCGACAGGACCCGCACGGTGAGGCCGGCGTGGTCGCGATCTTCGCGCAGGCGCTGCTGTCAGAAAGGCCGACAAAGATCTTCGGCGACGGGAACGACACCCGCGATTATGTCTTCGTCGACGATGTGGTGGACGCATTTGTCAAGGCTGCGGGCGATCAGGGTGGAGGGTACCGGTTCAACATCGGCACTGGTGTGGAAACATCGGTGCGCCAACTACATTCGGCCATCGCAGCTGCGGTGGGGGCAGCCGACGAACCGGAATTCCACCCGCCCCGACTCGGCGACCTGAAGCGGTCCTGCTTGGATATCAGCCGGGCCGAGAAGGTGCTCGGCTGGCAACCGAAAGTCAAACTCGACGACGGCGTCGCCCAGACCGTGGGGTTCTTCCGCGAGAAGGCTTAACGGCCGACGCCCTGGCAAGCGCGGCCAGGTGCACGGCGATTCCCACCATCGGGCCGCATAGCAGCGCGATCACCGTGCGGGTCTCCAGATCCAGCGGCAGCAGCAGCAAGAGGATCGCCGCGACCGTCGCGCTGATCCAGCCGACCGAATACGCGCGGTGCCATGCGGCCGCCACCGTCGCCGCGCCGGTCAGCGTCAGCAGCGCAATGGCGATGGCCGCAGTCGTCAGCCACGCCAGCAGGGCACCGTCGGCGCGGTACTCCTCACCGAACGCGACCCTCAGCAGCCATGGTCCGAACACCCAGGCGGCCAGTACACCCACCGCGCCCAGCCCGACGACAACCAATGCGGGAGTAACCAACGCCCGCAACCGCTCGGCGCGTTGGTCCACGAAATGCGCAATCAGATTGCCCTGCATCGCCGTCAGCGGCACCAGTAGCGGGGCGCGGGTCAACGTCACGGCCAGGATCACCACGCCGCCGGTCGCCCCCAGGTCGCCCGAAGTCGCCTTGAGCAGCACCGGAAAACCCATAACCAGGATCGCGCTGGCGCCGGCCGCCGCGATCGAGTGCGCGGTGCCGCGCAGAAAGGTCATCATCCCGCCGGGCGTGGCGAGCCGGGCCGCTGCCCGCGTCGCCGGCGAGGCGATCAACATGGTCAGCCAGGCCACGGCGCCGGCCACGGTCGCCCACAGATAACCGCCCATTCCCCACCCGATCACGAAGGTGATCGCCGCAACCGCCACTCGAATGCCCGCGTCGGTCACCATGAGCGCGCCGTACTGGGTCCACCGGCCCACTCCTGCGAGCATGCCCAGCAGGGTGGCGTGCAGGCAGAACCCCGCCAGACCCACGCTCAGCAGCACCACACTCAGCAGACGCGCCTCGACGAAGACGTGTCCCGACCACAGCGGCGAACTGGCTGCGATCACCACCGCCGCGACGACGCCGACCAGTGCAGCCACCCGCATCGGATGTGTACTCGGAGCCGACACCACCTCGATGTAGCCAGCCGATCGCACCTCGCGGGTCGCTTCCTGCAACAACCCGTTGGCGGCTCCCGACACCAGTCCAAAGGCACCCCAGAACACACCGAATACCGAGAAACCGGCCGGTTCGAGGTCTCGGGCTGCCAGGTACAACACCGCATACCCGCACAGCGCCGTCAACACGGTCGCGGTACCGACGCGTGCGACGCTGCCGCGAGTGATCGGGCCGGTGGGTGTGGCCGCGTCGGTCACAGCGCCTGCGCGGGTGATTCCGGCGTCGTCACGCCTATAAAGCTATCTGCGCGCCGCGGCGCGTCTGCGCCGGAGCCGTGAGCGCTGGCCGTGCGGCCTGACTTACGCCTCGATTTCTCTAGCGATTCGGTGCTCGATGCTGGCCCGGGTGGCCGCGGGCAGGACCAGGATGCCGTCGAGTTCGGTGCGGGCGCGCGCGTAGGCGTTCTGGCGTTCCTCGGGTGTCGCCGCGTCGTCTTCGGCGAGTCTCAGCAGATTCTGGGCGCGTGCGATGCGCTGTTGTTCATCGGCCGAGAAGCCGGTGCGGCGCTGCCGAATCGCCTCGGCTTCGGCGACTTCGAACGCCGTCACATAATTGTGGACGGCATCGCGATACTCCAGCTGCGCCTCCCGATCGCCGACCAAGTCGTCGACGCCTTCGGGTCGCAGCAGATCGGCTCTCCGCTTTGCCTTGTGAAATTCAGCCGTCAGCGGGTTGCGCATGTCGGTCATCAGTGGGAAGTCGAGCAGTTTGGCGACGTCGATCTCGTAGTCGAGCCATCGCGCGTCGGTCTGGCTGTGTTGGTCGAGGACCTTCTTCAGTTCGCGGCGGTATGTCACTTCGTTGTCGCGTGACCGCCCGGCCGCCTCGGCGACCGCGATCTTGGTCTGCTGCTTGATCCGATAGCGCTCAAGCCTGCGCTCGGCGCGGCGCTCGTTGGCGGCGGCGACCGCTCGGATTCCGCCGCCGATCATGCCGCCGAGCGGGAAGATCAGCCACCAGAAGTTCCCCGCGAAATGAAGCAGAGATTCCACAACGCCAGAATGCCACCGTCAGGAAACTGCCTCGTAGATCAGCGTTGCGTATCTCGCGGTGCGCTCGTTGCCGAGCGTGCCCTGTCCCATCTTGTTCATGACGTAGGCGACCGTGGTGCGGCGATCGGGGTTGATGAGCACCATCGAACCGCCCCAACCGCCCCAGAACGCGATCTTCTCGTCGGGCAGGTACGGCAAAGTCTCCGGCTTGGGTAGGCCGTAGCCGATGCCCCAGCGCAGCGGTACGCCCAACACCACGTCCACCCCGTCGGACTGCACCTCGAAGATCCGCTCGATGGTTTCCGGTCGCAGCAGCTGTACGACATTAGCCTTGCCGCCCAATGAAACCGGTGACAGCATCCGCGCGAGCGAGCGCGCATTGCCGTGTCCGTTGACCGCGCCGATCTCGGCTTCTCGCCATCCGGTGGTGTGCGCGATCACCGCGTCTGGACCGGGATTTGTCAGCGTTTTGCGCATCGGGTTGTCTTCGGGCAGCTGATCGAATGGGATTTCGAACGGTGGAGGCGGAATCAGCTCTGCGATCCGTCCGAAATCCTCCGGCCGGGCCCCTATCTGGAAGTCAGCCTCGAGTGGGCCGGCGATCTCGTCGCGGACGAAGTCCTTCAACGTTGTTCCGGTAATCCGGCGCACCAACTCGCCGACCAGGTGGCCGAAGTTGAGCGCGTGATAGCCCGACACGGTGCCCGGCTCCCACCACGGCGCCTGGGCCGCGAGAAGGGAGGCGGATTTGTCCAGGTCGTACAGGTCCTCGACGGTCATTGGTTCCTGCCAGCCGGCGACACCGGAGGTGTGCGACAGGAGGTGGCGCACCCTGACGTCCTGCTTGCCGTTGGCGGCGAATTCCGGCCAATAGGTGGCGACGGTGGCGTCCAGGTCGATCAGGCCGCGATCGGCCAGCATCAGCGCGGCCAAGCTCGTGACGGTCTTCGTGCTCGACCAGACGTTGATGATGGTGTCCTCGCCCCACGGGATGGTCTTGGCCGCGTCGGCGTAGCCGCCCCAGATATCGAGCACGGACTCACCGTCGATGTCGATCGCGATCGCGGCCCCGACCTCTTCGCCGCTGCTGAGCTCTTCCGCCAGCGCGTCGGCGACCTTGTCGAACCGAGCGTCACTGTGGCCGTGCACGACGTTTGTCATCGGTCCATCATGCCGAGGCCACTGGACTTAGCGATAGGCGGTCACCAGTTGTGGTAGCCGCCTTCGGGCCCCAGCATCCGCTCCAGCCGGGTGCGGTTGATGCGGGCCAGCTCGTTGCGGACCACCTGGCGCTCGGTATCGACATCGTTGAGCAGCCGATCGGTCATCGTCGCGAGCACATCGTCTGCGGTGTATCCGTTGACGAGCATCACGAAGCCGAAGCCGAAATGCTCGAAGTAGCGCTTGGACGACGCCCCCAATTGGGCCATTACGTCCTGGCGTTCGTCCCAGATCGCACACTGCTCGGCCCGGGACTTCTCGCTGCCCGGCCGCCGGCCGATGTCCGGATAGGCCTGCAGTATCGAATCAATGGAGTTCTCCGACAGCCCGAACAGCAGCCTGCCGGCCTGCCGGAACAACGCGTCGTGATCGTCATAGAGCCGCCCGCGGGCAAGGTCAGCGGCCAATGGCACGCTGTAGCAGCATTCGTACAACGCGTGCACGGCCCGCCGCATCGGCAGGTCGTTGAACGTGTCCAGGCCGATGCCTTGATGCATCAACATGAGGTAATGATCGAAGCCCGAATGCGGTCGATGCCAGCCGATGCGCGGGATTTTGCTGGCGCGTAACAAGCGTTAACGTGGCCGTATCAGTGGCCTTGGCTCTTGAACCGCTCCAGTGATCGTTTGACCTCGGCCTCGGCCTCCGCGCGGCCCACCCAATCGGCGGCCTTGACGTATTTGCCCGGCTCCAGATCCTTGTAGTGGACGAAGAAGTGCTTGATCGCCTCGAGCTCGAACGACGGGACGTCGCTCAGATCGTTGATGTGGTCCCAGCGTCCATCGCGGGCCGGCACGCAGAGCACCTTGTCGTCGCCGCCGGCCTCGTCGATCATCTGGAACATGGCCACCGGCCGCGCTTCGACCAGGCATCCCGGGAACAGCGGCTCGGGCAGCAGCACCAGCGCATCGAGCGGGTCGCCGTCCTCGCCGAGGGTGTGGTCGATAAAGCCGTAGTCGGTCGGGTAGCCCATCGACGTGTACAGGTAGCGGTCCAGCTTGACCCGGCCGGTGTCGTGGTCGACCTCGTATTTGTTGCGCGAGCCCTTGAGGATCTCGATGACTACATCGAACTGCACCGCCGCGGCTCCTTGCCTGTGCTGAGTCTGTGGTCGTCGGGGGTCAACCCTAATGGAGCGCTACCCTGCTGTGGCAGGCCAGAGTCAGGAGAATCATGCGGCCCACTCAGTGGCGACGCTCCACCCACGTGGTGATCGGGGTGGCCGTGCTGCTGCTGGTTGCGGCGCTCGTCGCGGCGGCCGCGGTGCTCACGGGTGGGCATTCGACCAGCGACGCGAACGCGATCAAGACGGCACCGGCCCTGGCCACGGCCGACCCGGGGATCAAGCCGATCGGCGATTCGGCACCCAAACCGACCCCGGACAAGCTGGCCGCGACCCTGGCGCTCGCGCTTGCCGACCCGAACCTGGGGATCCTGACCGGCAGGATCACCGATGCCGCCACCGGCACCCAACTGTGGGCGCAGGGCGCCGACCTGCCGATGCAGCCGGCGTCGACCACGAAGGTGCTGACCGCCGCCGCCGCGCTGCTCGCCCTTGACCGCGATGCCCGGCTCACCACAACGGTGAAGGTCTCCGACCGACGGCCGGGTCTGGTGGTGCTCGACGGCGGCGGTGATCCGACGCTGTCGGCCGCGCCGGCCGGCCAGGAAACCTGGTACCGGGACGCGGCGCGGATCAGCGACCTCGCCAATCAGGTGCGGCGCAGCGGCACCAAGGTGACGGCGGTCCAGGTCGACGCAAGCGCCTACAGCGGCCCGACGACGGCGCCGGGCTGGGATCCACTCGACATCGACGGCGGCGACATCGCGCCGATGGAAGCCGTGATGCTCGACGGCGGTCGCACGCAACCGGTCAGCGTCGACTCGAGCCGGTCCAGAACACCGGCGTTGGACGCCGGCCGGGCGCTGGCCGTCGCGCTCGGTGTCGATCCCGCCACCGTCACCGTGCTGCCGTCGACGTTCAAGGGCCAGCAGATTGCCTCGGTGCAGTCGCCGCCGCTGATGGAGCGGTTGCGCGAGATGATGAACCACTCCGACAACGTGATGGCCGAGGCGATCGGCCGGGAGGTAGCCGCCGCACAGGGCAAGCCGCAAAGCTTCGACGGTTCCGTCCGTGCGGTGCTCGGCCAGCTGAACTCCGCCAAGATCGACACCAGCGGGGCGCGGCTGATGGACTGCAGCGGTCTGTCCGTCGACGATCGGCTGACCGCGGAAACCCTGGACGAGACCGTCAACGCCGCCGCAGGCAACGACCACCCGGAATTGCGGCCGCTGGTGGACCTGTTACCGATCGCCGGCGGCAGCGGCACGTTGTCGAACCGCTTCCTGGGCAACGACGCCGAACGAGCAGCGGCCGGCTGGCTGCGCGCTAAGACGGGATCGTTGACCGCCACCAACTCCCTGGCCGGGATCATCACCGATGCCAGCGGGCGGGTGCTGACGTTCGCTCTGATCTCCAACAATGCCGGCCCGACCGGGCGCACCGCGATCGACGCGCTGGCCGCGACCCTGCGGTCCTGTGGATGCAGCACATGAGCCCGTCGACAAAGCTCAACGTCGGTCGCGCGGTCGACTGGCAATTCGCCGCCACCGTGGGAGCCAAGCTGGCCCGGCCGGGGCCGGCGGCCACCGATTACACCCGCCGCCAGGTGATCGATCAGCTGTCCAGCGCTGCGCTGCGCGCCGAGATGCCGGTGCGCGAGGTGACGGGCCTGAACGAGGGCGGTGAGGTATCCGACGCGCGCATTGTCGACCGGACCCAGTGGATCCGGGCCGCCACCCAGTCGATGCGGGTGATGACCGGCGGATCGGAGAATGCGCAGAACGGCACGGCCAAGCCGCACCCGATAACCGGCCGGGTCACGGGCGCGCAGACCGGCGCGGTGCTGGCCTTCATCTCGTCGGGGATCCTGGGCCAGTACGACCCGTTCGCGCCGAACGGCGGCGAGCTGCTATTGGTGTATCCGAACGTGATCGCGGTGGAGCGTCAGCTGCGAGTGGTGCCGGCCGACTTCCGGCTCTGGGTTTGCCTGCACGAGGTCACTCACCGCGTGCAGTTCCGGGCCAACCCGTGGCTGGCCGAGTACATGTCGCACGCGCTCGCGGTGCTCACCGAGGAGGTCGGGGAAGACATCACCGAGGTCGTCGGCCGGCTCGCGAGCTTCGTCCGCGATCGCCGTAACGGTGTTGCGCCCGAACCGAATTCGGCAGGCGTGCTCGGCGTGCTGCGGGCTGTGCAGTCCGAGCCTCAGCGCCGGGCGCTGGACCAGTTGCTGGTGCTGGGCACGCTGCTGGAAGGGCACGCCGACCATGTGATGGACGCGGTCGGGCCTGCCGTGGTGCCCTCGGTGACGACTATCCGCCGACGGTTCGACGAGCGGCGCCGGCGTAAGCAGCCCCCGCTGCAGCGGCTGCTGCGGGCGCTGTTGGGCATTGACGCGAAGATGAGCCAGTACACCCGCGGCAAGGTGTTCGTCGACCACGTCGTCGACCGGGTCGGCATGGCCCGGTTCAACGCCATCTGGTCGGAGCCCGAAACACTGCCGCTGCCAACCGAAATCGAAGAGCCGCAACGATGGATCGACAGGGTTCTGTAAGCGCCTTGCAGACGGCGGTCGGGGTATTCGTCCGCCGCTACGCCGAAGCCGACGACCGTTGGTGCGTCGCCCTATCGGGTGGGCCGGACTCGCTGGCGCTGACGGCCGTCGCCGCCAAGGCGAAGCCGACCACCGCGCTGATCGTGGACCATCAACTGCAGCGGGATTCCGGCGATGTCGCGCGCACCGCGCAGGAACAGGCTATGGCGTTGGGATGTGTTGACGCGCAGGTTCTTTGCGTGGATGTCGGCACGACGGGCGGTCCGGAGGCCGCCGCGCGCACGGCCCGCTACCGCGCGCTGGACGCGGCCAGAGGCGGTGCCGCCGTGCTGCTCGGACACACGCTGGACGACCAGGCCGAGACGGTGCTGCTGGGCCTCGGCCGTGGATCGGGGGCTCGCTCGATCGCCGGCATGCGCCCGCATGACCCGCCGTGGTACCGCCCGCTGCTGGACATCAGGCGCGCGGTCACGCACCGGGCGTGCGACGAGCTGGGGCTGCAGCCTTGGCACGACCCGCACAATGCCGATCGCCGCTTCACCCGCACCCGGCTGCGCACCGAGGTACTTCCGCTACTCGAGGATGTCCTCGGCGGCGGGGTGGCCGAGGCGTTGGCCCGCACCGCGACCGCGCTGCGCGAGGACACCGACACACTCGACGAACTGGCGCAGCGCGCGCTGGCGGCCGCGGCCACCGGAGACGGCCTGGACACCGGCCGGTTGACGGCGCTGCCGGAGGCGGTCCGACGCAGGGTTATCCGGTGCTGGCTGCTGGCCGGCGGCGCCAGCGACCTGACGGACAAACAGATCCGCGGCGTGGACACCTTGGTCACCGCGTGGCGCGGCCAGGGCGGGGTGGCGGTCGGCTCTCCGCTGCGCAGTCAACGGCTAATCGCGGGGCGTCGGGACGGGATGCTGACTCTGCACCGAGAGCCGGTTTGAGCGCGTCGGGCGGACTCCCGTTGGTCGATGGCGCTGTCGCATGGCACGCTGTGGGCGTGCCTGCGCAATCTGGCGAGCTGTACCCGGGCGACATCAAGTCGGTGCTGCTCTCGTCGGACCGGATCCAGGCACGGATCGCCGAACTCGGCGCGCAGGTCGGTGAGGACTACCGGGAGACCATCGAGGCGACCGACCAGGACCTGCTGCTGGTCACGGTGCTCAAGGGAGCGGTCTTTTTCGTCACCGACCTGGCTCGCACGATCCCGCTGCCCACGCAGCTGGAATTCATGGCGGTGAGCTCGTACGGCTCGTCGACGTCGTCGTCGGGCGTGGTGCGCATCATGAAAGACCTCGACCGCGACATCAACGACCGCGACGTGCTGATCGTCGAGGACATCGTCGACTCCGGTCTGACCCTGTCCTGGCTGCTGCGCAACCTCGCGACCCGCCGTCCGCGGTCCCTTCGGGTCTGCACGCTGATGCGCAAGCCCGACGCGGTGCGCGCCGACGTCCACATGGCGTACGTGGGCTTCGACATTCCCAGCGAGTTCGTCGTCGGCTACGGCCTCGACTACAACGAGCGCTATCGCGACCTGCCCTACATCGGCACGCTCGACCCCAAGGTCTACGAGGAGCGCTGACGACATGGTTGAGACGCAAACAGCCCTGCGGATCTGCCCACTCTGCGAAGCCACCTGCGGCCTGACCCTCACCATCGAGGACGGCAGAGTCACCGGCGCGCGCGGCGACCGTGAAGACGTGTTCAGCGCCGGGTTCATCTGCCCGAAAGGTGCGAGCTTCGCGGAGCTGGACAACGATCCCGACCGGCTGACACAGCCGATGGTGCGACGCGACGGCAAGCTGGTCGAAGCCACCTGGGATGAGGCGTACACGACGGTGGCCGAACGCCTGGGTGGCGTTGTGCGTGAACACGGTGGGGCCTCGGTCGGCGTTTATCTCGGTAATCCGAACGCGCACAACATCGCCGGTGCCCTGTACGCGCCGCTGGTCATCCGCGCGCTGGGCACCCATCAAGTGTTCTCCGCCAGCACGCTGGACCAGATGCCCAAACAGGTAGCACTGGGCTACATGTTCGGTAACCCCTTCGCGTTCACCGTGCCGGATCTCGACCGCACCTACTACCTCGTGATCATCGGCGCGAATCCGCTTGTCTCCAACGGAAGTTTGGCCACCGCCGCCGACTTTGGCGGCAAGCTGAAGGCGTTGCATAGGCGCGGCGGCCGGCTGACAGTCATCGATCCGGCCCGCACCCGCACTGCCGAACTGGCCGATCGTCACCTCGCGCCGCGGCCCGGTACCGACGCCGCACTGCTCTTCGCCGTCGTACACGTGCTCTTCGACGAAGACCTCATCTCCCCGGATCTTGGTGGACTGGCCGATTGGGTCACGGGCATGGACGAGGTCGGTGAACTGGCCGCCATGTTCTCGCCGGAGGCGGTGGCAGTGCACTGCGGTGTCGCCGCCGAGGAGATTCGGACACTGGCCCGCGAGATCGCCGCCGCCCCTGCGGCCGCGGTTTACGGCCGAATCGGCACCTCCACAGTCGAATTCGGCACGGTGGCCAGCTGGCTGGTCGATGTCATCAACACGCTCACCGGTAACCTCGACCGCCCCGGTGGGGCGATGTTCCCGCTGTCTCCGGCGGCGGCCGCGCCGCGGCCCGCGAAACCGGGTCGGGGATTCGTCACCGGTCGCTGGCGTAGCAGGGTGTCCGGATATCCGGAGGTGGCATCCGAACTGCCCGCCGCGGCCCTCGCCGAGGAGATCGACACCGCCGGCGAAGGACAGATCAAGGCGATGATCACCATTGCCGGTAATCCGGTGCTGTCTGCACCGGACGGCGAGCGGCTGAGCCGCGCCCTGGAGGGCGTCGATTTCATGCTCAGCGTGGACCCGTACCTCAACGAGACCACGCGTCATGCGGACGTCATCCTTCCGCCGCCTCCGCTATCGCAGAGCGCCCACTTCGACTTCGCACTGAACAACCTCTCGGTTCGCAACAACGCCCGCTACTCGCCGCCGGCGTTGCCGCCGGCCGACGGTCGGCCCGCCGAATCAGAGATCTTGTCGCGGCTGGCCCTGATCCTGCACGGCGCCGGCTATCAGGCAGATCCGGCCGTCGTCGATGATCAGGTGATCACCACGACGCTGACGAAGGAAACCCACGACCCGACCTCTCCGGTCGCGGGACGTGTCGTCGAGGAGCTGACCGCGATGCTCATCCCAGGTGCGGGTTACGAACGGCGGCTGGACATGATGTTGCGCCTCGGACCGTACGGCGACGCCTTCGGCGCCAAGCCGGACGGGCTCACCCTGGAGCGACTGAAGAACGCGCCGCACGGCATCGATTTCGGACCGCTTGAGCCCCGCATCCCCGGAGTGCTGCGCACGCCCTCTGGCCTGGTGGAACTCGCCCCCGCTCCCGTCGTGGCCGATGCTGCGCGGTTGCGGGATTCCATCGAACGGGACGCGGACAGCTTCGTCCTCATCGGTCGCCGGCACCTGCGCTCCAACAACAGCTGGATGCACAACCTGCCCGCGCTGGCGGGCGGCACCAATCGCTGCACGCTGCAGATCCATCCCGACGATGCGACCGAACTCGGCCTCACCGATGTCGCTCTCGTCAAGGGGCCCGGCGGCGAACTGCGGGCGCCGGTGGAGGTAACTCCCGCGATGCGCCGCGGAGTGGTGTCCCTACCGCACGGATGGGGTCATGACCGCGCCGATGTCCGGCTCGGCGTCGCCTCAGGCCAGCCCGGCGTCAACGTCAACCAGCTCAACGACGGCACGCACCTCGATCCGCTGTCGGGTACCGCGGTGCTCAACGGCATCCCGGTACACATCGCCCCGGTGGGCTGAGAGCTTCTTTTGCTCCTCGCGTGCGCGTGATCAGGTCAGCTCCCAGATCACCGTCACGGAGAACTCGACGCTCTGCTGCCCCGGCTCCAGCGGCACGGCCTCCATGGCCGCGCGCGGCATCGGCACCGGGGTAGGGGGCGGTCCTCCTGGTGCCGCTTCGGAGATGGAGATGACGTTGCCAAGTGTGAGACCGGCCAGCTGGGCATACTGCTCGGCGCGATCCTTGGCGTCTTCGAAGGCCCTGGCGCGTGCGTCCTTCAACAGCTGAGGATTGTCCTCGATGGAGTAGTTCACCGAGTTTATGCGGGTGGCGTCGCCGCCGGTGCTGACGATGAGCGCCAACGCCTGCGACGCCGAGTCCAGCCGGCGCAGCTTGACATCGATCGAATTGCTGGCCCGGTACCCGGTGATTGCCGGGTTGTCGCCGCCGGAGAACTGCGGCTGCAGGCTGACCTGCTTGGTGCTGATGTCCTTGCGGTCCACGCCCGCACCCACCAGTGCGTCGATCACCGCCTGCTGCCGCTCGCTGGTCTGGTTCATCGCGCCGGTGACATCCGGGGCGATGGACTCCATCGACACGTTGGCGGTCAGCGTATCGGGCGTGCCCTGGACCTCTCCGGTACCGACGACGGTGACCTGGCGGGTGTCGGCGTCGGGGGCGGCGCCGATGGGTCCCGAGGACGCGTCGCAGGCCGACAGGGCTACGGCTGCCAGGCCCGCGGCGGCGAGGACGGAGAATCGGGTCGGCAGTTTCGCTCTCGGCACGATCGGCATGCCAGGCAGCCTAAAGCACCTAGCGATTAGGGCGTCACAAGGATCTTGCAGTGCTCGTCGGGCTGTGCCAGGTCGTCGAACGCCGCCCCGACGCCGTCGAGGCCCACCTCGCCGGTGATGAGCGGATCGACGTCGGTCTCGCCGTCGGTGATGGCGCGTAGCGAGTCGGCGAACTCGGTTGTGTCGTAGGCTAATACAAACTGGACGCTGATCTCCTTCGCGGTGCCGAAGAACGGCATCACGGTGTCGGGCTCCATGCACACGCCAGCCACCACCACTCGGCTGTGCCTCGGTGCGCGTCGCAGCACATCATTGATGATTCCGGGCATGCCGACGGCCTCGAACACCACTGCCGGCTTGGCCGTGTCGAACGGAGAACCCTGCGCCGGGTCGACGGTTTCGCGTGCGCCCATGGTCTCGCCGAGCTGTCGCCGCTTCGGCGAATAGTCTGCCGCCACAATATGTTCCACGCCCTTATTGCGCAGGGCTGCGATGATGGCGATCCCGATCGGCCCGCAGCCCAGCACCAGCGCGGTCTCGCCGGGCTGTATCGCCGATTTGTTCACCGCGTGCAGGCCGACCGCCATCGGCTCGGTGAGCGCTGCATGACGTGGGTCCAGGCCATTGGGAACTTTCAAGAGCAGCGGTGCCGAGAGCAGCATTCTCTCGGCGTAGCCACCAATCGTGGAGTTCGATTGGAAGATCATGTCCATGCCGGTCGCCGAGAGGAGCACGGGGACGGACGTGACCACCGTGCCGGGTGCTGGAGCCGCTGTGTCCGGCCCCGCCTCGATGACCTCGGCGCTGAACTCATGGCCCATGAAGATGTCGCCGGACAGCCGCACGCTGACATTGCCCGTTGGCAGACCCTGCATTTGACTGCCGAGCTCCAGCATCTCTTTGCCGTACTTGGCGAAATGCAGGTCCGAGCCGCAGATCCCGCATGCCTTCACATCGACGAGCACCTGCCCCGGGCCGGGCACCGGCTCGGCCACGTCGTCGCGAAGAACCATCCGCCCGGCGCGCAGCACCGCGGCCCGCATTACTGCTCCTTTTCCAGCTTGAGTTCGTCGGTGTGCTCGTTGATCGCCTTGACGATCGCTTCGCCGGCGCGGCCGAGGAGTTGATCGCGCATCCCCTTGGCCCAGTCGTGCGATGCCCGCGGTGCCGACAGCTGGCCCTTGAAGTGCGGCATGACCTCGCGTGCGAACAACTCGTAGGAGTGATAGGTCGCCTGCGGCGAAGCCCAGTCGTGACCGAGCAGTAGTAACGTGCCGAAGCCGCCCGAAGTGTCCAGCAGGTCCTGGATATAGGTGATGGCGTCGCCCGGCGTGCCGATGCAGCAATTGCCTTTGCCCGCATACTCTGCGACGAATTCGCGCGGTGACTGCGTGCCCTCCACCGTGTTGGACAACGGCACGAATCCGGCCGCGCCGAAGTAGTTCGCGAAATCCTGCAGGCCGTAGACGCAGTCGTCGATCGCCTGATCCCGGGTGTCGGCCAGGTGCATGATCGACAGCACCCGCCAGTCGGCGCGGTCGGGTTCGTCGCGGCCGGAATTCTCGGCCTGGTCGACGACGACCTCCCAGGTGTTCTCCAGCGCGGCGTACCCGCCCGGCACCGACATCGACAGGGACAACAGCGACGTGCCCAGCGCACCGGCCAGCCGCGGGCCGGACGGGGAAATCATTGCCGCGCACGCGATCTCCGGATACGGCGATGTGTACGGACGGATGTGCAACTGCGCATCGCGCAGCGTGAACCAGTCGGAGTGCCGGTTGATCCGCTCCTCGGGGCCCGCCCGGAACAGCGCGAGGATGGCTTCGAGCGATTCCTGCATCATCCGCCGCTGCTCGACGGGATCGATGCCCATCATGTAGGCGTCCGACGGCAGCGCACCGGGTCCGGTGCCGAACATCACCCGGCCTCGGGTCAGATGATCGAGCAGCACCCATCGGTCGGCCACCATCAACGGGTGGTGATAGGGCAGTGAGACCACGCCGGTGCCGAGCCTGATGTGCTTGGTGCGCTCGGCGGCCGCCGCGATGAACACCTCCGGACAGGCGATCAGTTCGTATCCGCCGGAATGGTGCTCGCCGAACCAGGCCTCGTCGAAACCCAACCGATCCAGCGCCACCGTCCGCTCGAGATCGTATTCCAGTGCGACCGTGGGGGATTGACCCACCGGATGGAACGGTGTGAGGAAGACGCCGAACTTCAATGGCGTCCCGGTCATTTCAGATCCAATCCGGACAGGAAGTCCAGCAACAGTTTGTTGACCTCGACGGGGCGCTCCTGCTGGATCCAGTGCCCCGCACCCTCGATCCACTCTTCGGTGTAGGGCCCGGCGGCCACCTCGCGGGCGCGTTCGGGACTCATGGTCGGGCCCACCGGATCGGTCGTGCCGCCCACGAACAGCGCGGGCACGGTGATTTGTGCGTCGGCGAGCTGGGGTGTCGATTCCCAGTTGCGGTCGTAGTTGCGATACCAATTCAGTGCGCCGGTGAATCCGGTCCTGCTGAACTCGGTCACGTAGTGCTCGAACTCGTCGGCGCTGATCCAGTCCGGCAGCGACGCCGGTCCGGCCAGCAGGCCGGCGAACATTCCGCTCATGGTGGCGGCCACGTCGGCCTCCATCTCGGCGTCGGCTCGGCCGGGTTCTTGGAAGCGCAACATGTAGAAGTCGTCGCCGAACTTCTGCCGCCAACGTTCGGTGGGGCGGGACCGGGCTCGGGGAATCGGTGGCACGCTCAGGCCCGCGGCCGCCCGGACGCGTTCCGGGTGTAACACCGCGGTGTGCCACACAACCATGGCGCCCCAGTCGTGGCCGATGAACACCGCCTGCTGCGCGCCGACGTCGTCCAGCAGGCCGACCAGGTCGCCGGTCAGGGCGTGGATGTCGTAATTCTCGATGGCCTCGGGTCGGGTGGACCCGCCGTAGCCGCGCTGATCCGGCGCCAGCACGTGATAGCCCGCGTCGGCCAGCACCGGGATCTGGTGGCGCCACGAGTAGGCCAGTTCGGGGAAGCCGTGGGCCAGCACGACCACCGGCGCCTCTCGATCGCCGGCCTCGATCACCCGCAGCTGAACGCCGTTGGTATCGACTAACCGTTCGGTAGATGTCAGCACGATTTCACCCAAGCACAGCGGGGTCTGCGGAAGGACGCCGGGGTGAGCGTTGACTGTGCGGTCCTGTACGCCCGCCGCGGCGTGTCGCGTACAAAACCGCACACTCGACACATCACTCCGGGAAAGGCGGGCGAAACGGCGGGAAAGGCGGTGCGACCCAGGTGATCCCTCGCCACTTCTCGGGGATCTCCGGTGGAACAAAGTCGTTTTCGTACGGCGAGCAGCCGATGGTTCGGCCGATTTCGAGAGCGGGTTCCACAAGATCGGACACGCTGATACTCCGGATACTGCTGAGGATACTGACTTGGCACGTGCCGACGATCACTCTGACGGTGTCGACGTACTCGAACACAAAGACGAAATGGCCCTCGCGATCAGTGGGCTCTTCACGCGCGGTTTTCGGATCGTAAGAGTCTTCGAACCGGAGGGCATAGTCACCGACGTGATATCGATGTCTGGCTACGGCGGCGTCGACATCACTCAGCGATTTCACGTACACGGATACCCACGTGATCCCCGTTTCCGGATCTCCCCAACGGCAGTGCAATCCGTTGTCGTCCTCAAGGGGATTGGGGTCATCCGTCGTACTCGCCATCCGGCTGACCTCGACGTAGGGCTCGAGGATCGCCGCGATTGCTGAACGCCGCTGCGCGTAGGTTGCAAGACTTGGATCCATGGCCCCTCCTAGCGGTTCGGTAGTCACCGTAGGCTTCTCGGGAATGCAGTGATGATCTTGCCGTCGCTCGCCGATATCACCACGACTGCGTCCAATATGGGTGGGCCTATCACGTTCCCTTCCTCATCCGTCGGAGCGATAGCGCGCGTTACGCGGAAGGTGTCATTGTCCTGTCGGTAGGAGACAGATTCCGGATATGCAAGCGCAGAGGCTATTGCGTAGTCGGCGAGGTTGCGCCAGTTTCCCATGGACGACGGCGTCAAATCATTCCAATGCTCGCCATGCTCCTTGGCGATGTGAAGGAAGCCGTATTTGTCGTTCCCGCAGAACAACTGGCTCTCGCCGCCGGGTAGCGAACGGAAGCCGGCGCTGAGTGGAGCGCGATTGAACTCAATCTGCTTGCGCCTGCGCGGTCCGTCGCCGCCAAATCCCGTGCGCTCGACCAGATGTTGTGAGCCAGGCCTCGCGCCTCGTTCACCCGCGCTAGGCGTGCGGCGGGCGAGCCATAACTGCGCGTGTATCGGTGACGATGAGGTCGTTATCGACTTCGAACCCGGCGCCGCGCGCGGCCGCGACGGCCGAGAACACCCGAGCACGGGCCGCCGCGATCTCCTCGGCACCACTGCGTGCTATCGCCGCCGGACTATTCAGGCTGTCGACCGCACCGAGAACCTTGGCGCGATCGGAGTGCGCACGGTTTAGGACCGCTTGCGCGGCGTCGCCTTCCCACGGCCGGCCGCCGGGCAGCTGAACCGCTTTGTACGCGGCCGTGAAGGTGTTCTCCCACGACGCAGCGGCCGTGGTCCAGTGCTCGGCCGCGGCGACCAGGTGTGTCGTGTGCCAGCTCTGGATCTGCGACACGGATGGCAGTACCGGCCCACCCGCTGCCGACGAATCCTCGGTTTCGGAATAATTCCGCGCTGCAGCCCTTACCCGCTCACTGGTCGAGGCCATCCTCTGGGCCAACCTGCCTTGAGCCGCGGTCACGCTGCCATGTACCGCCGAGACCGCCAGCGCAGAGGCCTGGAACGACCGTCCAGCCGCGACGTTGGTGCCATGAGAAGCCAGGATGTTGCCCCGGTCCTGAAGGAACGAGGCGAGCTCGTTCAGACCGCTGACGTCGCCCTTCAGGTCCGGCACATGAAAAGATTAAGCACCTTCGAGGGGCCCTCGTCGCAGCAATTTGGCTGGACGCCCAGGTTCGGCGGCAGGGGCATGCAAGCACCGGCGGGAACTGCCAAACGTTGGTCTAGCGGTAGCCTGGTATATCCCAGCTGCACGTATTGGAAGGACACCGGCCGCAGGCGGCCGAGAGAGACGAAGCCGAGGACGGCGTTACTGAATGAACCGGAAAAATGTGATTCGCACGCTCACCGTCATCGCGGTGGTGCTGTTGCTGGGCTGGTCTTTCTTCTATTTCAGTGATGACACCCGCGGATACAAGCCTGTCGACACCTCGGTCGCGATGGCCCAGATCAACAGCGACAACGTCAAGAGCGCGCAGATCGACGACCGTGAGCAGCAGCTACGCCTGGACCTGAAGAACGGAAACAGCGAGACCCAGGACAGCGACAAGGTCATCACCAAGTACCCCACCGGGTACGGCGTGACGTTGTTCGACGCATTGAGTGCCAAGGACGCCAAGATCAACACCGTCGTCAACCAGGGCAGCATGCTCGGCTCGCTGCTGATTTACATGCTGCCGCTGCTGCTGCTGGTCGGCCTGTTCGTGATGTTCTCCCGCATGCAGACCGGTGGCCGCATGGGCTTCGGGTTCGGCAAGTCGAAGGCCAAGCAGCTCTCCAAGGACATGCCCAAGACCACGTTCGCCGACGTGGCCGGCGTCGACGAGGCGGTCGAGGAGCTCTACGAGATCAAGGACTTCCTGCAGAACCCCTCGCGGTATCAGGCGCTGGGCGCCAAGATCCCCAAGGGCGTACTGCTTTACGGGCCGCCCGGAACGGGCAAAACACTGCTGGCCCGCGCCGTCGCGGGTGAGGCCGGTGTGCCGTTCTTCACGATTTCCGGCTCGGAATTCGTCGAGATGTTCGTCGGTGTCGGCGCATCCCGGGTGCGAGACCTCTTCGAGCAGGCCAAGCAGAACAGCCCGTGCATCATCTTCGTCGATGAGATCGACGCCGTCGGCCGCCAGCGCGGCGCCGGTCTTGGCGGCGGCCACGACGAACGCGAGCAGACCCTGAATCAGCTGCTGGTCGAGATGGACGGTTTCGGCGACCGCGCCGGCGTCATCCTGATCGCCGCTACCAACCGGCCCGACATCCTCGACCCGGCGCTGCTCCGTCCCGGTCGATTCGACCGGCAGATCCCGGTGTCCAACCCCGACCTCGCCGGCCGCAAGGCCGTGCTGCGGGTGCACTCCCAGGGCAAGCCGATGGCCCCGGACGCGGATTTGGACGGGCTGGCCAAGCGGACCGTCGGCATGACCGGTGCGGATCTCGCCAACGTCATCAACGAGGCCGCGCTGCTCACCGCGCGCGAGAACGGCACCGTCATCACCGGTCCCGCACTCGAAGAAGCCGTCGACCGCGTGGTCGGCGGGCCGCGACGGAAGAGCCGCATCATCAGCGAGCAGGAGAAGAAGATCACCGCCTACCACGAGGGTGGCCACACCCTGGCGGCCTGGGCGATGCCGGACATCGAGCCGATCTACAAGGTCACCATCCTGGCCCGCGGGCGCACCGGCGGCCACGCCGTCGCCGTTCCCGAGGACGACAAGGGCCTGATGACCCGCTCGGAGATGATCGCCCGGCTGGTCTTCGCGATGGGCGGACGCGCCGCCGAGGAGCTGGTGTTCCGCGAGCCGACGACCGGGGCGGTGTCCGACATTGAGCAGGCCACCAAGATCGCCCGCGCAATGGTGACCGAATACGGCATGAGCTCCAAGCTCGGCGCCGTTCGCTACGGCACCGAACACGGCGATCCGTTCCTGGGCCGCACGATGGGCACCCAGGCCGACTACTCGCACGAGGTCGCGCAGATCATCGACGACGAGGTCCGCAAGCTCATCGAGGCCGCGCACACCGAGGCGTGGGAGGTGCTCACCGAGTACCGCGACGTGCTCGACACGCTGGCCGGCGAGCTGTTGGAGAAGGAGACGCTGCACCGCGCCGAGCTGGAGGCGATCTTCTCCGACGTGAAGAAGCGGCCGCGGCTGACGATGTTCGACGACTTCGGTGGCCGCATTCCGTCCGACAAGCCGCCGATCAAGACGCCGGGCGAGCTGGCGATCGAACGCGGCGAAGAGTGGCCGAAACCGGTGCCCGAGCCCGCGTTCAAGGCCGCGATCGCCCAGGCCTCAGAGGCCGCCGAGTCGGCAGGACCAAACGGCAGCGGCAGCAACGGGAATCCGGCGGGCGGCCCAACGCAACCCGATTACGGCGCCCCGGCCGGCTGGCACGCCCCGGGCTGGCCGCCGCAGCAGGCGCCCGAGCCGGCTCCGCAGGGCCAGTGGTACCCGCCGCCGCACTGGCAACAGCCGTACCCGCCGTATCAGCCCTACCCGAACCCGGGCCCGCAGGCACCGCACTCCGGTTCAACCGGCGGTTCGTCGCCGAACAACGAGGACGCGGGCCAGGAAGCCAACCGGCCCAACCCACCGGCCCACGGCTGAAAGCGAACGGAGGCTCCGATGACGCGGGCGCACAACAACTCTGCGACGGTCACCACGCACGTGTTTGACCAGCCCCGCGCCGAAGCGGCGATCCGGGAACTGCTCTACGCGATCGGTGAGGATCCTGAGCGCCACGGTTTGGAGGACACTCCTGCCCGTGTTGCCCGTGCCTACAAGGAGATGTTCGCCGGTCTCTACACCGACCCGGACAGCGTGCTGGACACCAAGTTCGACGAGCAGCACGACGAACTGGTGTTGATCAAGGAGATTCCGCTGTACTCCACCTGCGAGCACCACCTGGTGGCGTTCCACGGCGTGGCCCATGTCGGCTACATCCCGGGCGAGAGCGGCCATGTGACCGGGTTGTCGAAGATCGCAAGGCTGGTCGACCTGTACGCCAAGCGTCCGCAGGTGCAGGAACGGCTGACCGCGCAGATCGCCGACGCGCTGATGCGCAAGCTGGATCCGCGGGGCGTCATCGTGATCGTCGAGGCCGAACACCTGTGCATGTCGATGCGTGGCGTGCGCAAGCCCGGCGCGGTCACCACCACCTCGGCGGTGCGCGGACAGTTCAAGCGTGATGCGGCATCACGGGCCGAGGCGCTGGATCTGATCTTGCGGAAGTGAAACCGACGCACGTGCAGGTCATGGGAGTCGTGAACGTCACCGACGATTCCTTCTCCGACGGGGGACTGTTCCTCGACCGTGACCGTGCCGTCGAACATGGCCTGGCGCTGGCTGCCCAGGGTGCGGCCATCGTCGATGTCGGCGGCGAGTCGACGCGCCCCGGTGCCGCCCGCGTCGATCCCGAGGTGGAAGCCTCGCGCGTGCTGCCGGTTGTCAAAGAGCTTGCCGGGCAAGGACTTACCGTCAGCATCGACACCATGCGCTCCGAGGTGGCGCGTGCAGCGCTGGAAAACGGGGCGCAGATCGTCAATGACGTGTCCGGTGGGCGGGCCGACCCGAACATGGCCGGGTTGGTTGCCGACGCCAAGGTGCCCTGGGTGCTGATGCACTGGCGCTCGGTCGGCGCGGCGCAGCCGCACCGGGTGCCGGCCTACCGCGACGTGGTCGCCGAAGTGCGCACCGAACTGCTGGCCGCCGTCGACGCCGCGTTGTCCGCCGGGGTCGATCCGGCCAAGCTGATCATCGACCCGGGTCTCGGTTTCGCCAAGACCGGCGAGCACAACTGGGCGCTGCTGCGCGCGCTGCCCGAATTCGTCAGCACCGGCATCCCGGTGCTCGTCGGGGCGTCACGCAAGCGCTTCCTCGGCACCCTGCTGGCCGACGCCGACGGTGAACGCCGCCCGCCTGACGGCCGCGAGACCGCAACGGCGGTGATCTCCGCGCTGGCCGGTCTGCACGGCGCGTGGGGGGTTCGGGTACATGACGTGCTGGCATCGGTCGATGCGCTCAAGGTCGTCGAGGCGTGGACGGCCGACCGCGATGACTGATCGAATTGACTTGCGCGGCTTGACCGTTCGCGGCAACCACGGCGTTTTCGGTGAAGAGCGGCGCGACGGGCAGAATTTCGTCGTCGACATTACTGTGTGGATCGACCTGGCACCGGCGGCCGCCAGCGACGAACTGGCCGACACCCTCGATTACGGCGCATTGGCCAAGCGGGCCGCCGAGATCGTCGGGGGGCCGGCCCGGAACCTGATCGAGACCGTGGCGGGTGAGATCGCCGAGGACGTGATGACGGACGAACGGGTGCACGCGGTCGAAGTTGTGGTGCACAAACCCGCGGCCCCGATTCCGTTGCGCTTCGCCGATGTTGCTGTGGTGGCGCGCCGGTCCCGTCGCGGTGGTCGCGGTGCCGGCGGTGCGCCGTGACGCCCGCGCACGCGAGGAGCACGAATTGACTTCAGTGGTGCTGTCGATCGGATCGAATCTGGGCGACCGCATGGCCCGGCTGCAATCCGTCGTCGATGGGCTCGGCGACGCCGTGCGCGCGGTGTCCCCGGTCTACGAGACCGAGGCTTGGGGCGGTGTTGAGCAGGGCCCGTTCCTCAACGCGGTGCTGATCGCCGACGACCCGCGGCTCGACGCCCACGCCTGGCTGCGCCGCGCGCAGGAACTGGAACGTGCGGCCAACCGGGTCCGCGGCGAGCGCTGGGGACCGCGCACCCTCGATGTGGATCTCGTCACATGCAGAGAGAGAACCGAGTCGGGGGAGTCCGAAATGATCCTCGGCGACGCTGATTTGACCCTGCCGCACCCGTTTGCCCATCTGCGCGCATTCGTGATGGTCCCGTGGTTGGACGTCGAGCCGGACGCCACACTCACGGTCGCGGGTGTCGCGCAACCTGTCACCCGGCTGCTTGCCGAACTCGACCCCGTCGAACGTGCCGGCGTGCGCCGCACCGACCAGGTGCTTGGCGTAGAAACCCAACGGGCATCGGGTGACTGATGGGACCTACTCGCAAGCGTGACCTGACGGCCGCGGCGGTGATCGCCGCCGTCCTGGGTTATCTGCTCGTGGTGGTGCTGTACCGGTGGTTTCCGCCGATCACCGTGTGGACTGGGCTCTCGCTGCTCGCGGTCGGGATAGCCGAGGCCGGCTGGGCCTTCTACGTGCGAGCGAAGATCAACGACGGGCAGATCGGCGACGGACCGGGTTGGCTGCATCCACTGGCCGTGGCGCGGTCGGTGATGATCGCGAAGGCCTCGGCGTGGGTGGGTGCCCTGGTGCTGGGCTGGTGGCTTGGGGTGCTGATCTACCTTTTGCCGCGACGGGACTCGCTGCGGGTCGCCGCGGAGGACACCGCCGGAGTCGTAGTGGCGGCGGTGAGTGCGTTCGTGCTGTTGGTCGCCGCGCTATGGCTTCAGCATTGCTGCAAGTCACCGCACGAGCCACCGGACAACGGCGAAGGGGCGCCAGAGTAGCTGGCCGCCAACGGCGAATGGCGAATCGCCGCAGCGCACGACACGCGAGGTGACCTGTGGCGGGTACAGTCGGCCCATGACCGTTCTGACCCGCAGCGCCCGGTCTCGGCGCAGCGGCCGCAGACCGGGCTGGCTGCTGTTGACGGTGTTGCTGGTACTCGCAATCATGGCGAGTTCCGCGCTGGTGTTCACCGAACGGGCGGAGTTGCTCAAGCTGGCCGTCATCCTGGCGTTGTGGGCGGCCGTGGTGGCCGCCTTCGTGTCGGTCATCTATCGGCGGCAGAGCGATATCGATCAGGCCAGGGCGCGCGATCTGAAGCTGGTCTACGACTTGCAACTGGACCGCGAAATCTCGGCCCGACGCGAATATGAGCTGACGGTGGAATCGGAGCTGCGGCGGGAGCTGGCCTCCGAGATACGCGCCCAGTCCGCGGACGAGGTGGCCGCGCTGCGGGCCGAACTCGCCGCGCTGCGCGCCAATCTGGAATTTCTCTTCGATGCCGACCTGAGTCACCGTCCGGCGATCGAAACCGAGCGGACGACGGTGCGGGCCTTCGGTGACTGGGCCCGTGACACCGAATCGGCTGGACGCGTCCCGAGCAGTCGGATGGATGCCGGTAACGAGGATGTCGATTACCGGACCGACGAAAGCCCGATCATCGACGTGTCCGCGGTGCCACATGCACCGGAACACGAGCACTCAGCTACACCACTGTTCGGTGGTGTGCACCGCAGAGCGTCGGAGGCCGAGCCGACGCCCGAGGAGCGTCTGCTGTGGGCCGTCGAACATCGTGCCGCAGAACAGCGTGCGGCTGAGCAGCGTGCCGCGGAGCAGCGTGCGGCCGAGCAGCGTGCCGCGGAGCAGCGTGCGGCCGAGGTGCGAGCCGCCGAGCGGCGGGCGGCGGAGCAGCGGATAGCCGAGCAGCTGGCCGCCGAGCGGCATGCGGCGGAGCAGCGGGAAGCGGAACGGCGGGCGGCCGCGCAGCGTGCGGCGGAGCAGCGGGCGGCGGAGCAGCGGGCGGCCGAGCGGCGGGCGGCCGAACAGCGGGCCGCCGAGCAG
>NZ_JBOGDB010000251.1:0-6436 GCF_050701515.1 Mycobacterium sp.
GCGTTGAACACGGCCGGGACGCAGCCCCCGGCCTCCCCCGCCCAACGCGCGAGGCGGACCCCGGGCAGCGCGTCGTGGTCGACCGGCTCGAACGTCCAGCTCTGCGGCACGTCCCAGGCACAGGCCGCCGCGGCGTCCGGCACCCGGCGGGGCCAGCCCAGCGCGAGCGCGATCGGCAGCCGCATGTCGGGCGGGCTGGCCTGGGCGATCGTGGCTCCGTCGGTGAAGGTGACCATCGAGTGCACGATCGACTGCGGGTGGACGACGACCTCGATGCGGTCGTAGGGGATGCCGTACAGCAGGTGGGTCTCGATCAGCTCCAGGCCCTTGTTGACCAGCGACGCCGAGTTCAGCGTGTTCATCGGGCCCATTGACCAGGTGGGATGCGCGCCGGCCTGCTCGGGTGTGACGCGCTCGAGGTCGGCGGCGGCCCACCCGCGGAACGGTCCGCCGGAGGCGGTGAGCACCAGGCTGGCGACTTCGTCGGCGGTGCCGCCGCGCAGGCACTGGGCCAGCGCCGAGTGCTCGGAGTCGACCGGCACGATCTGGCCGGGTTTCGCCGCCCGCAGCACCAGCGGCCCGCCCGCGATCAGCGATTCCTTGTTGGCCAGGGCAAGCCTGGCGCCGCTGTTCAGCGCGGCCAGCGTGGGTTCTAGCCCGAGCGCGCCGACCAGAGCGTTGAGCACCACGTCGGCGTCGGTGTTCTCCACCAGCCGGGTGGCGGCGTCCGGCCCTATGTAGGTGATCTCGCCCACCTGCTCGGCGGCCGTGGAATCGGCGACGGCGATGTTCGTCACGCCGGTTTCGGAGCGTTGGCGGGCGAGCAGGTCCGGATTGCCACCGCCGGCCGCCAGCCCGACCACCTCGAAGCGGTCCGGGTTTGCGGCGATGACCTCCAGCGCCTGGGTACCGATCGAACCGGTGCTGCCCAGCACCAGGACCCTCAGCCGCTCGTTCGTGCTCACCGATCCATTGTGCCGCGCCGCGGGATCTTTCCCGCGAGATGGGGCCACCCGCGGCTGGGAAAGGCAAATGTGACCCAAATGTGACGTGCTACGCCCGCACCGATCCGTGCTGGGTGTCACTTCGAATCCCCGGTGTCAGTCCAGAGGGCGGCGGCACAAGCCGTCCGCGATTAGGGAGTCGAAGCACACATGAAAAATGTTCAGCGCAGCACACTTGCAGCCGCCAGCATCGCGGCACTGGCGATTCTCGGCCTGTCGGCGTGTTCGACCGACAGCTCGTCCACCGCGACGGAGACGACAACGCCTGCCGAAACGACCACTTCTGCACCGGCTGCCACGACGACCGCGATGGCGGAGCCGGCGGGCACCCTGGTGGGTCCGGGCTGCGCTGCCTACGCGGAGCAGGTGCCCGAGGGCCCGGGTTCGGTTGCCGGAATGTCGCAGGACCCGGTGACGGTGGCGGCGTCTAACAACCCAATGCTCAAGACGCTGACCCAGGCGCTGTCGGGCCAACTCAACCCGAACGTGAACCTCGTGGAGACCCTCAACGGCGGTGAGTTCACCGTCTTCGCACCCACCGACGACGCATTCGCCAAGATCGACCCGGCGACAATCGACAAGCTCAAGACCGATTCGGACCTGTTGACGAGCATCCTGACCTATCACGTGGTGCCCGGTCAGGCCGGCCCGACGCAGGTTGTCGGCACACACAAGACCGTGCAGGGTGCCGAACTCACCGTTACCGGTGAGGGCAACAACCTCGAGGTCAACGACGCCGGGTTGGTGTGCGGTGGTGTCTCAACTGCCAACGCCCAGGTGTACATGATCGACACCGTGCTGATGCCGCCGGCCAACTAGGTCCCGGTCCTGTCGCGAGAAGACGCGAAAGCCCCCGACACGCCGAGTGTTCGGGGGCTTTTGCGTCTTCTCGTGAGAAATGGCGACCCATCCAAATGCGTTGCGGCTCCGAATAACTGCCATGTTCACACTCGCGCTGATCGGCTTCCTGGGCGGCTTGATCACTGGCATCTCGCCATGCATCCTTCCCGTCTTGCCGGTGATCTTCTTCTCCGGAACGCAAAGCGCCCGTGGCGATTCCAATGCCGAAGTCGGCGGCGGCGTCGCGACCGCGGTCAAAGTCAAGCCGGCGCTGTCGGTGACGTTGCGGCCGTATCTGGTGATCGCCGGTCTGGTGCTCAGTTTCAGCGTCGTCACGCTGGTCGGTTCCGCGCTGCTGTCCCTGCTGCATCTACCGCAGGACGTCATCCGGTGGGTCGCACTCGCCGCGCTGGTGGCGATCGGCATCGGCTTGATATTCCCCAAGTTCGAAGCGCTGCTGGAAAAGCCGTTCTCGCGGCTGCCGCAGAAGCAGCTCGGAAACGGCAGCAGTGGATTCGGCCTGGGCCTCGCCCTGGGCGTGTTGTACGTGCCCTGCGCCGGACCGGTTCTGGCGGCCATCGTGATCGCAGGTGCCACCGGAACGATCGGGCTCAACACCATCGCCTTGACGTTGTCGTTCGCGATCGGCGCTGCGCTTCCGTTGCTGTTCTTCGCACTCGCGGGCAGGCGAGTCGCCGAGCGGGTCACCGCGTTCCGCCGCCGTCAGCGCGAGATCCATATCGCCGCAGGCGTCGTGACGATCCTGTTGGCTCTCGCGCTGGTGTTCAACCTGCCGGCGGCGCTGCAACGGGCCATTCCCGACTACACCGGCGTGCTGCAGTCCAGCGTCGGCGGCGACGACCAGATCCGCGAGAAGCTCAACCTGGGCGGCTTGGTCAACGATCAAAACGCCGAACTGGATAACTGCTCCAACGGCGCGCCCGAGTTGGAAAGCTGTGGCGAAGCGCCCGACATCAATGGCATCACCAAGTGGCTGAACACGCCCGGCAACGCGCCAGTCGACTTGAAGTCGTTGCGCGGCAAGGTTGTGCTGCTCGACTTCTGGGCCTATTCGTGCATCAATTGCCAGCGCGCCATCCCGCATATCGTCGACTGGTACGACCGATACCGGGATTCGGGCTTCGAGGTAATCGGGGTGCACACCCCCGAATACGCCTTCGAGCGTGTCGAGAGCAATGTCGCCAGCGGTGCCGCCGATCTCGGCATCAGCTATCCCATCGCCATGGACAACGGGTATTCGACCTGGACGAATTACCGCAACCGCTACTGGCCCGCCAAGTATCTGATCGATGCGAACGGAACCGTGCGGCACATCAAGTTCGGCGAGGGCGACTACGACACCACCGAGAAACTGATCCGGCAACTGCTTACCGATGCGCGACGCGGCATCGACCTTCCGCCGCCGGTCGACGCCGTGGACACTACCCCGCGGGAGCAGACCACGCCCGAGACGTATTTCAGCGTGGGCAAAGTCGTCAATTACGGCGGCGCCGGCGCCTACGAGCAGGGATCGCGGATGTTCGACCATCCGCCGACGCTGGCCGAGGATTCCTTTGCCTTGCAAGGCCGGTGGACGCTCGACTTCCAAGGCATCACCGCCGACGGCGACCGCTCCGGCATCGAACTGAACTACCGCGCCCGCAATGTCTATCTGGTGGTCGGCGGGACCGGCACGGTAACCGTCAAGCGCGACGGCAAAGACGCCGCCATCCCGATCAGCGGACCACCGACGCTGCGTCAGATTGTCGCTGACGACGAGGACCGAAACGGCCAACTCTCGGTGCGGCTGACCCCAGGACTGCAGGCATTCTCGTTCACCTACGGATAACGCCTTGTACGTGCACATTTTTCGTCGATTCGATGGCGCCACCCATCCGCAGGTGCTTGAGCTCCGAATAACTGGTGCGAACAAAGAGAGGCGGCACCTGAGGCCGTCCGCGACAAAGAAGGTGGATATCCGATGAAGAACACCAAGAAGACGGCCGCGGTTGCCGGTCTGGCCGCTGCGGCGGCGATGGGCCTGTCGCTGACCACCGCGGCGAGTGCGTCGGCCGAACTGGTCGGGCCGGCTTGTTCTGCCTACGCCCAGCAGGTGCCGATGGGTCCCGGTTCGGTGGCCGGCATGGCGCAGGACCCAGTCGCGGTGGCGGCGTCCAACAATCCGATGCTGACGACGCTGACCAAGGCGGTGTCGGGTCAGCTCAATCCGAACGTGAATCTCGTCGATACGCTGAACGGCGGCGAGTTCACCGTGTTCGCTCCGACCGATGACGCGTTCGCCAAGATCGACCCGGCGACCATCGAGAAGCTCAAGACCGACTCGGCTCTGCTCACCAGCATCCTGACCTATCACGTGGTGCCCGGCCAGGCCGGCCCGACACAGGTTGTCGGCACGCACAAGACCGTGCAGGGCGCCGAACTCACGGTGACCGGTGAGGGCAACAACCTCAAGGTCAACGACGCCGGGTTGGTGTGCGGTGGCGTCGCCACGGCCAACGCTCAGGTGTACATGATCGACACCGTGCTGATGCCGCCCGCGAATTAGCTTCGACCACAATAGAACTAAGCCGGGCAGCCCGACTAGCTGGGATCGGGCTGCCCGGCCGTGCGTCCGGGCGCCGACGGGTCGGCCGTCGCCTCGATCTTCACGATTAGGTTGTCACGCAAGGTGAGAACCAGGACCGCGAAAAGCCGCCGGTTGGTGAAAGCAAGCAACACCGGCTGTCCGACCGGCCCGCTCACCACCGTGGCGCCGTGGCCGAGGTAGCGAAGCAGATTCGTCGCCACCTCCTGCGGGCCGTGGTTGATCTGCGGCGGTGCTACGGGATCGCCGAGGATCGTTCCCATTCCCCACACGGCGGGGTCGAGGACCTCGGTCAGCGCCTGCAGGTCGCCGTCGGCACACGCCGCGATGAACTTGTCGATGACCTGCCGATGCTCGACGCGGGATACATCGGTCACCGGCGGCGCGGCGCCCTGGAACTTCGCCCGGGCACGACGCGCCAACTGCCGACACGTTCCGATCGGCCGGCCCACCGTCTGCGCGATCTCCTCGAACGGAATCTGGAACACGTCGTGCAGCACGAACGCCACCCGCTCGCCCGGCGACAGCCGCCGCAGCACCTCGAACAGTGCGTCGCGGATCTCGTCGTCCAACGTGACCCGCTCGGCCGGATCGGGATTTGGTGACTGGTTCACCGGCCGAGAGGCCTCCAGGATGCCGTTCTCCTCAGGCTGTTCGCGGCGCACCCGCGCGGAGCGAACCTGATCCAGACAGAGCCGTCCGGCGACCACCGTAAGCCAGCCCCGGATGTCGTCGATCTGGGCCAGGTCCGTTCGGGCCAGCCGCAGGAACGCATCCTGGGCGACGTCTTCGGCTTCGCCGACATCGCCCAGCATCTGGTAGGCGAGATTCACCAGGTACGGTCGGTGACTGCGCCACGCCGCCTCGACCGACGGCGAATCCCTCATGCAAATAAAGACGAACCAGCGAGGCGAAAAGTTACACAAACGCGCCTGGTAACTTTTCACTCGCGCGCGCCGTCCTTGGTTGCATGAACGCAATTCTTGTCACGGGAGCGACCGGCAACGTCGGTCGCCCACTTGTCGCTGAGCTCGCGAACGCAGGCGTCGAGGTACGCGCCGTCACTCGTCACCCGGCCACCGCACAGTTTCCCGCCGGCGTGGAGGTGGTGAGCTCGGCCGCCGCCGGCCTGCACGGCACATCGGCGGTGTTTCTCAACTCGCGCGCGCTCGGCGAGGATCTCGCGCGGGTGGTGGAATTGGCGCGCCGCGAGGGTGTCAACCGACTTGTTGCGCTGTCGGCCATCAACGCCGATGACGACTTCTCGCGTCAGCCGTCACGGTTTCGCGGCGATCGCAACAAGGAGGTCGAGCAGCTCGCCGTCGGCTCCGGTCTGGAGTGGGTGAGTCTGCGGCCAACCGTGTTCGCCACCAACTTCCTTGGCATGTGGGCGCCGCAGATCCAGGCGGGCGACGTGGTCAACGGCCCGTACGCTAGCGCATCGACCGCCCCCATCGTGGAAACCGACATCGCCGCGGTGGCCGCCGAAGCGTTGATCACCGATGAGCTTGTAGGCCAGAGAATTCCGTTGACCGGGCCGGAGGCGTTCACCAACGCCGAGCTGGTGGAAGTCATCGGCTCGATCCTCGGTCGTCCATTGCGTTATCAGGAAGTGTCGGCCGAATCGGTAAGGCAGCGATTCGTAGCAGCCGGTCTTCCGGCCGAGTTCGCCGACGCCTACATCGCCTACCTGTTCGTGACGGTCGAGAAACCGGCGGTGGTGACCCGCGACGTGGAAGAAATCCTGGGCCGCTCGGCCCAATCGTTTGCGCAGTCGGTTACCGAGCATCGTGACATCTTCACCAACAAGTAAGGGAGACAACACATGTCCGATCCAGTCCCACCGCGCTACCTCAAACCAATGAACAGAGTGGTGAAAGGGCTTCAGAAGCTTGGGCTCCGGACCGGGCCGGCGATGGTCCTAACGGTGCCGGGCCGCAAGTCGGGCCGACTACGCAGCACCCCGATGACTCCGTTCGAGTTCCAG
>NZ_JBOGDB010000252.1:0-4492 GCF_050701515.1 Mycobacterium sp.
GATGTGCACCGAGTCAGACGGCACGCGGGACCGTATCTGGTTGGCGATGGCCAGCGCCCGGTTGATCGGTATTGCGAAGCCCTCGCCGCCGGGGTCGAAGCGGTAGTTCACGGTGGCTGCCGTGGTCACGCCGATGACCTGTCCGGCGCCGTTCACCAGCGGGCCACCCGAGTCGCCCGCTCGGACGTTGGCGGCGACCTCGATCAGCCCGGTCAGTTCGTCGGAGGCGCCGGTCAATGCGTCCTTGGCGTCGATGGTCTGGTTCAGGTTCGTCACGTTGCCGGCCTCGTGGGTCGGCGGGCTGCCGAGTCCGCCGGCGTTGCCGATAGCGACGACCGGGTCGCCGACCGCCACCTGGTCCGAGTTGCCCAGCGGCGCGGTCGGCAGGTCCGCGGCGCCACGGAGCTGCACCAGGGCGATGTCGTGTCCGCGGTCGTAGCCGATCAGGTCGACCGGAAAGTTGCGGCCGGTGCCGGCGTTATGGCCGGTGATGACGTCGGCGCCCTGCACGACGTGGTAATTGGTCAGCACCTCGCCGCCCGGACTGAGCACGATGCCGGCGCCCATTCCGAACGCGTTCTGGTAGTCGATCGTCGTGTCGATCTGGACGACGGCTGGCTGCACTGGGGCGACGGCGTCGACCGGAGCCGCTGCGGCAACCGCCGGGTGGATGGGTGCCACCAGCGCCACGACCGCGGCAAGCGCGATCAAGGGGCGATGCGGGTGAAAACGGCGCATGTGGTGCCTTTCGGCGGGAAACGGGATCTCATTACATCCTGGCAGAGATGTTCCCCTGTCGATGAGGCGCTAATCCTCGACGGCGACACCGCCGCGCGAGCGCCTGCGCCGGCGCCACGAGGATGTTTTGCCGGCTGGCCGGCGGTTGCCTAGTCCACCACCGGTGGTATCGGCCTCCTCGCCGTCCTCGGACGCCTCCTCGTCGGTGGATGCGGTTTCGTCGGCCGCGTCGTCCGCGACGGTGACCTCGGCGGGTTCCTCTTCGGACTCGGCGGGCGCTTCGGTTTCCGACGGCTCTTCGCCCTCGTCAGAGGTTTCCTCGCCGGCGGTCTCTTCCTCGGTCTCGGCTGCCTCTTCGGCCTTGCGGCGGCCGCGGCGACGCTTCTTCGTCTTGGGCTTCAGCGGCTTCGGCGGAGGCGGCGGCAATTCGGCCACAAACGCCAGGTAGAACGCGAAGATCCCGAGCAGGGCAATCGCTGCGGCGGCGCCGTAGATGCCGAACAGCCACCGCCCGGCGCTGTCCAGATCAAGCCAGATCTCGCTGACCGCGGTCCCGATGATCAGCAGCCCGCTCAGCGCATGCAGCGCGATCGATGCCGTTCGCAGGTTCAGCGCCATCTGCGGGGTGCCGAACTCCGGCCTGCGGGTGCGCAACAGCGTGAACACCACCGGCAGCGCCGCCAGCCCGATCAGTGCGCCGGTGCCGATCCGCAGGGCGGTGCCCAGCGTCGGGGAGATGTCGCCGAGCAGCTCCGGCCAGCGCGGCAGGACGAAAAAGAAGTACAAGACGCCGGCACCGATCGAGAACGACGCGTGCCAAATCACCGCAACTTTGCGGCCCATACTCCTCCTCAGATTTTCTGGGCCAAGGTGCGATCAGGGATGAATACCCACCGGTCGCACCCCGGGCCGAGTGCGGAGGATGCGGGATTTGAACCCGCGAGGGCTGTTAACCCAACCCGCGTTCCAGGCGAGCGCCATAGGCCACTAGGCGAATCCTCCGCGGGCCATGGTAACCGACCTCCAAAATGCGCCCGTCGAGTCGTTCGTCGACCGCGTATTACACTCGCGATGGACCCCGCGCGGCGTCTATCCTGTGAACTCCCCCAGGGCCGGAAGGCAGCAAGGGTCAATGGGCTCTGGCGGGTGCGCGGGGTCCCCCTTCTCACCTGATTGAGGTCCACGGCTCGACGGCGAAAGGCGCATGGTGTCGTTTCAGTCCCTCGGCCGTCAGGAACTGCAGGCCCAGCACGGGTTGCAGCAGGCCAATTACGCCGACCTGCAGGCCAAGCAGCTCCACCTCGATCTGACCCGCGGCAAGCCGTCACCGGCGCAGCTCGACCTGTCCAAAGCGCTGCTGAGCCTGCCCGGCGACAACTACCGCGACGGTGAGGGCACCGACACCCGCAACTACGGCGGCCTGCATGGGCTGCCCGAACTACGGGCCATCTTCTCCGAGCTGCTCGGGATCCCGGTGCCCAACCTGATCGCGGGCAACAACGCCAGCCTCGAACTGATGCACGACGTGGTGGTCTACTCGCTGCTGCACGGTGGGGTGGACTCGACGCGGCCTTGGATAAAGGAGCAGGACGAGTCCGGTATCAAGTTCCTGTGTCCGGTGCCCGGCTACGACCGGCACTTCGCGATCACCGAGAGCCTCGGCGTCGAGATGATCAACATCCCGATGCGCGAGGACGGTCCCGACGTCGATCTGATCGAGGAGCTCGTCGCCGCCGACCCGGCCATCAAGGGGATGTGGTGCGTGCCGGTGTTCTCCAACCCGACCGGCGTCACCTTCTCCTGGGAAACGGTCCGTCGGCTCGTCCAGATGCGCACGGCCGCATCCGATTTCCGGTTGTTTTGGGACAACGCCTACGCGGTGCACACGCTCACCCACGACTCGGTTCGACAGATCGACGTGCTGGGCCTGGCCGCCGCCGCGGGCAACCAGAACCGGCCGCTGGTGTTCGCCTCGACGTCAAAGATCACCTTCGCCGGCGCCGGTGTCAGCTTCTTCGGCGGATCGCTGGCCAACATCGCCTGGTATCTGCAGTACGCCGGTAAGAAGTCGATCGGCCCGGACAAGGTCAACCAGCTGCGCCACCTGCGGTTTTTCGGCGACGCCGACGGGGTGCGCCTGCAGATGCAGCGCCACCAGCAGCTGCTGGCCCCGAAGTTCGCGCTGGTCCAGGAAATCCTCACCGACCGGCTCGACGACTCCAAGATCGCATCATGGACCAACCCAAAGGGTGGCTACTTCGTCAACCTCGACGTGTGGCCGGGTACCGCACGCCGCACCGTATCGCTGGCGAAGGACGCGGGCATCGCCGTCACCGAGGCGGGCGCCTCGTTCCCTTATCGAAAAGACCCGGAAGACAAGAACATTCGCATCGCTCCGACGTTCCCTGCGCTGCCCGACCTGCGCGAGGCGATCGACGGCCTGGCCACCTGCGCGCTGGTGGCGGCCACCGAGGCCCTGCTGAAGGACTGAGGTGTTCACTAGTCGGACCACGTCGGTAGCCTGCTGAGCGTGGCGCTCTACCGCAAGTACCGACCCGCGACCTTCGCCGACGTGGTTGGGCAGGAGCACGTCACCGAGCCGCTGTCCACCGCGCTGGCGGCCGGGCGGATCAACCACGCGTATCTGTTCTCCGGGCCGCGGGGCTGCGGTAAGACGTCGTCGGCGCGGATCCTGGCCCGGTCGTTGAACTGCGCGGAGGGTCCGACGGCGACACCGTGCGACGTGTGCGACTCGTGCGTGGCGCTGGCGCCCAACGGACCGGGCAGCGTCGACGTCATCGAACTGGACGCCGCCAGCCACGGCGGTGTGGACGACACCCGCGAGCTGCGTGACCGGGCCTTCTACGCCCCGGCGCAGTCGCGGTATCGCATCTTCATCATCGACGAAGCGCACATGGTCACCACGGCCGGTTTCAACGCGCTGCTGAAGATCGTCGAGGAGCCGCCCGAACACCTCATCTTCGTGTTCGCCACCACCGAACCCGAGAAGGTGCTGCCGACCATCCGCTCGCGCACCCATCATTACCCGTTCCGGCTGCTCGCGCCGCGCACCATGCGGGCGTTGCTGGAACGGATTTGTACCCAGGAAGACGTCGCGATCGACGACGCGGTGTATCCGCTGGTGATCCGGGCCGGCGGCGGCTCGCCCCGGGACACCCTCTCGGTGCTCGACCAGCTGCTGGCCGGTGCGGAGGGCAATCGCGTCAGCTATCCGCGGGCGTTGGCGCTGCTGGGTGCCACCGATGTGGCGTTGATCGACGACGCCGTCGACGCGCTGGCCGCAGGCGATGCCACGGCGCTGTTCGGCGCCGTCGAGGCGGTGATCGACGCCGGCCACGACCCGCGGCGGTTCGCCACGGATCTGCTGGAGCGCTTCCGCGACCTGATCGTGCTGCAGGCGGTGCCCGACGCCGGCGCCCGCGGCGTGGTGGATGCGCCCGGCGATGTGCTGGACCGCATGCGCGACCAGGCGACGCGCATCGGCTCGGCGACGCTCACCCGCTACGCCGAGGTTGTGCACGCCGGTCTCGGTGAGATGCGCGGGGCCACCGCGCCGCGGCTGCTGCTCGAGGTGGTATGCGCACGGCTGCTACTGCCGTCGGCGAGCGACACGGAATCGGCTCTGCTGCAACGGGTCGAGCGCATCGAGACCCGGCTGGACATGTCGCTCCCCGCCGACGACGCCGCGGTGGCCGCACCGGCCACCAAGCCCAGGCAGTACACCCGCAAGGCC
>NZ_JBOGDB010000253.1:0-1593 GCF_050701515.1 Mycobacterium sp.
GTGACAAGTCCACTCGCGAATTTATCAAACGAGTCGGAATCGTCAAATAGACAGTGCGCGCCGATCCCGGAAACCGCAAAGCGAGCTCCAGCCGCCTTCACTCGCCGCCGCTTACGCTCGCGACCGCGTCGCGCAGTTGCGCCAACTCACGAAGCGCCGCTCCGCAACAGTCTGGGATCGATGCTCGCCGGCTGCTCGTCCGCTACCTGAATCCTGCGGATATCCGAATGTCGCTGGTTAATGAGCACGTTCGGCTCGTAGGGCGAGAGCACGGAAGGAACGACCAGCACCGCAACGTCACCGGCATCGTACCAGGCGTCGCCATAGGCTTGGCTGATGCTGTAGTCGTCGCGATCCCAGCCAGGCAACTTGGCGGGATCGAGCACCGTCCGGGCGACCGCCGCCGGAATGGTCGCGACGACATGGCGCATGCCTGGCGGCAGCGCGGTCGCGTTCCAGTGCACCAGGTTCTCGAGCAGGGCCAGGGCGTAGGCCGAAGCCGTGTGGATCACGTTGCGCCCCGGCGTGCACCATCGGCTGCCCCACCGGTGGGCGCCGCCGCCATCGAAGACCGGGTATGCGGCACTGGCAACTCGGAAGACCTGAAAGTCCTTCTCAAACCGGGAGTCCATGCCGGCCGCGCTCGATCACCTCCTCGACCTGACGCGCTCCGACCTCGGTCATGGCGACCTCGAGCGGCGTCCGATCCATGAGCTCGGCATGCGGGGTGCTCATGAACCGGCGAGCCTCGCTTTCGTCGTGCCAGATGCTCTCCGCCATGGCGAACACGCGGGCCAGCCGCTCCGCCTTCTGGCTGTGCGCCGGGTTCAGCCGGGCCCCGCGCTGATAGGTCGCCTTCGGCACGATCCGGTACTTCACGCGCGCGCTGCCCCGAGGACCGGCGACACGCGTCACCAAGGCGTCGAGCGCCGCCCTGGGAAGCCCGCTGGCGACCACCTCGTCCAGATCCGCCCATGACACGACCGGACGGCCCAATACGCGTGGTCCGCCCAGCATGTCCGCAATGCTGGCTACCGCGACCATCGCCCGCCTCACCTTGCCTCATGTGAGCCTAAAAATAGCCTCAAATGGTCCGGCGCGCAAGAAAGACCTTACGGCTTGGGCCGCGGTTCCCGCGCGTCGTGAGTCTCGATGACGGTGTACTCCGCATCGATGACCTGGGGTCCGGTCCGCTCCCTGCTCCGCCCGGACAGCCAGGCGCGCACCAGCACGCCCACGGCGATCGCCGCGAACAGGCCCAAAAGCAGCGCAGAGAGCAGGATCGCCAGCACGATCACCACGATGCCGGCAAGCACCGCCAGGGCGCCGGCCCACAGGCCGCCGATCCGGCCGAAGCGCATCTCGACAGGTCGGGTGCGGGAATCTCGCTCGCTCATGGCACGCTCCTGCGGTGGGGCGATACCCATGAGGTCGTGGCCCGGCACCGGAATGTCCAGCCCCGGGGTACTTGAAGCCGGTGCGGGGGCGGGGGCGGCCGTGCCACGCCGCCCCCAGGGGTCAGATCTCGCCCTTGCCCATCCGGTCGGCGATGTAGTCGGCCTGGCGAATGGCCAGCGTCACGATGGTCAAGGT
>NZ_JBOGDB010000254.1:0-3619 GCF_050701515.1 Mycobacterium sp.
GCAGCACTGGCAGGACCGCCTCGACAACTTCCAGTGGGTGGTGGGTTCGCTGGTGGGGCTGCTCGACAGCATTCCGACCTGACCCTGTCGCCCGACGACCGTCGCGCGCTGCGTGCCGTCCTGCTGACTCTGCTCGCCGTCGACGGCGTCATCTCGGCCTTGCTGTTCGCGTTATTCCTTCCCCTGCGCATCGGCGCGGTGCCGTTTCCGATCAGCGCGCTGATCAGTGGTCTGCTCAACGCCGCGTTGGTGTGGGCGGGTTTGCAGTGGACGTCGTCGCTGCGGCTGGCCGCGCTGCCGCTGTGGACCTGGCTGGCGACGGTCGTGGGTCTCACGCTGGGTGGCCCCGGCGGCGACATCGTGTTCGGCGGCGCAGGAGTCATGGCGTACGCGCCGATCCTGCTCATCGTTGTGGGCGTACTGCCGCCCGCGGTACTGATCTATCGGCGCAGCCGACCCGGGTAGTGACTACTCCTCGTCGGTCTCGTTCTTGGCCGGTTTCGCAGCGCCCGCGCCGGCACTACGTGCATCCTTGACGGCCTGCTGGACTTCCTTGACGGCCTGCTGCACCCCGTTGGCGGTCTTCGTCGCGCTATCGCGGACACCATCGGACACTTCTTCGGCGACGTCGCCCGGCCTGCCCGTGCGCGCGACGTCGTCGTTATCGGCCGTTGCCTGGGTCGCCGCGCGCACTTCACCCTGCGCCCGAACCAGACCCTTGGCGGCGGTCAACGGTGTCCTGACGATCTCCGCGGCTACGTTGGCGCGGCGCTCGGCGGCCGCGTTGCTCCTGACGGCGTTTTCTGCGGCTGTGCCGGAGTCCGGGACGGTCTCGGTCACCTCGGTCTGGCCGGCCGTTTCGGTGTCGACGTCGGGCCGCAAGCCATTGAGCGCGGTACTGACCGCCGCGAACGGGGCCTTGACGAGGTCCCCCATCACCGACTGCGGGGTCTGGGTCGTCGCGGGCGTCAACTCCTCGGCGGCAGCCAACCCGAAGATCGGTGGTAGCGGTGGCAGCGGTGGCAGAGGCGGCAGCCAGAAGGCCAGCTGGTCATCGGCGAAGAAAATGAACGAATTGACGGTGTCAACGCCGAATTGACCCAGGTTCTGTAGGAAGCTGCCGTTCCCGTTGAGCCAATCCGCGGTGTTGAAAACCGCACTGTGGACGATCCGTTCGCCGAGGTTGTAGAAAATCATGATCTGCGGCGCTAGCCACCCGATCCCTGGAACCCAGCCCACGGCATACGTGGCGAGTTCGAAACCCCACCGCACCCACGGTTCCACCGCGTTGTAAATGGACGTCAGGGCGCCGCCGATGGATGTGGGTGCGGTGATCGGCGGGAACGGTGGCGCCGGAAATGGGGCATTGGCACTCGGTGGTGTCAGGATGCGTTCCGGCCAGTCGAGAAGCCACGGGACGGGGTCCACCGGCAGCGCGAGCGGTTCGACCTGCGCTGCGAACTGGATCGCCGGTTGGGCAGGCGGAGGGGGTTGCACCGACGGGGCTATCGCGACGGCACTTGCGGTGACGGTGGCGACGCCGGCCATGAGAATTGAGCGAGCGGAAATGTCCATGACGACTCCCCTCTGAGCTGCGGCAGTACTGGACTGTCCTGAACTTACGCGGCTGTCAATCAGGTGGTGCGCGATTCGACAACGTGTCGCGGGACGGGGTCGCACGCCGGCGCCGGGCCGGGACTACTGTGGCCGCTATGGCAGGCGCCAAAGTTTCAGAATGTGAGACGCGCGGATGATTCACGACGACGCCGGGGTTACACGGGAGTGGATCTGAACCCGCAGCGCGGCGCCGCTCTGCCCAGCCCGGTGGTTCCACCGAAATCCGACGCGTCCAGCGCGGCCTTACGTCGCGTGCTCCGGCGGGCCCGTGACGGCGTCGCGCTGAACGTCGACGAGGCGGCCATCGCGATGACCGCCCGCGGCGACGACCTGGCCGATCTGTGTGCGAGCGCCGCGCGGGTACGCGATGCCGGTCTGACATCCTCCGGGCGACGCGGGCCCAGCGGACGGTTGCCGGTCAGTTACTCACGCAAGGTGTTCATCCCGGTCACCCATCTGTGCCGAGACACCTGCCACTACTGCACGTTCGTCACGGTCCCCGGTCGGCTCCGCGCTGAGGGTCTCGGCATGTATATGGAGCCCGACGAGATCCTCGACGTGGCCCGCCGCGGTGCCGAATTGGGTTGCAAAGAAGCGCTTTTCACCCTCGGTGACCGACCCGAGACGCGGTGGGACGAGGCCCGGCAGTGGCTGGACGAGCGTGGCTACAACTCGACGCTGGACTACGTGCGGGCGATGGCGATCCGGGTGCTGGAGGAGACGGGTCTGCTGCCGCACCTGAACCCCGGCGTGATGTCCTGGTCGGAGCTGTCGCGGCTCAAGCCGGTCGCCCCGTCGATGGGGATGATGCTGGAAACCACTTCGCGGCGGCTGTTCGAGACCAAGGGCCTTGCCCATTACGGCAGCCCCGATAAGGATCCCGAGATTCGGCTGCGGACACTGGCCGACGCCGGCCGGTTGTCCATCCCGTTTACCACCGGCCTGCTGGTCGGCATCGGCGAGACACTGACCGAGCGCGCCGAGACGATGCACGCGATCCGGCGCTCGCACAAGGAGTTCGGGCACGTCCAGGAAGTGATCGTGCAGAACTTCCGGGCCAAGGACCACACCGTGATGGCCTCGGAGCCCGACGCCGGCTTCGACGACTTCGTGGCGACGGTCGCCGCCGCCCGCCTGGTGCTGGGACCGAAGATGCGCGTGCAGGCGCCGCCGAACCTGGTGTCGCGCGACGAGTGCCTGGCCTTGATCGGCGCGGGTGTCGACGACTGGGGCGGGGTGTCGCCGTTGACGCCGGATCACGTCAACCCGGAACGCCCGTGGCCGGCGTTGGACGAGCTGGCCGCGGTCACCGCCGATGCGGGCTACGACCTGGTGCAGCGGCTGACTGCTCAGCCGCCCTACGTGCTGGCCGGCGCGGCGTGGATCGACCCGCGCGTGCAGGCGCACGTGGCCGCGCTGGCCGACTCCGACACCGGCCTCGCGCGCGACGTCAATCCCGTCGGGCGGCCGTGGCAGGAACCCGACGAGGCCGCCGAATCGCTCGGACGGGTCGACCTGCACTCGGCGATCGATGCCGAGGGACGCCTCACCGCCACCCGCAGCGATCTGAACAGCGCCTTCGGTGACTGGGAGTCCATCCGGGAAAAGGTCGAGGAGCTGGCCGCCCGGGCGCCGGAGCGCATCGACACCGACGTGGTGGCGGCGCTGCGCTCCGCCGAGCGCGACCCGGCCGGCTGCACCGAACACGAGTACCTGGCGCTGGCCACCGCCGACGGCCCCGCTCTGGATGCCGTTGCCGCGCTGGCTGATTCGCTGCGCCGCGACACCGTCGGCGACGACGTCACGTACGTCGTCAACCGCAACATCAACTTCACCAACATCTGCTACACCGGCTGCCGGTTCTGCGCCTTTGCGCAACGCAAGGGCGATGCCGACGCCTACTCGCTCTCAACCGCCGAGGTCGCCGACCGGGCGTGGGAGGCGCACGTCGCCGGCGCGACCGAGGTGTGCATGCAGGGCGGCATCGATCCGGAATTGCCGG
>NZ_JBOGDB010000255.1:0-4563 GCF_050701515.1 Mycobacterium sp.
TTGGATACCCGAAAACATCATCCGAGAAGAGGGCACGCGCGCCGCACTCATACTCGCTCGTGACACCGTCGTCCGCGGTGTCACCGACCGCGGCCGTTGACTCTGACCCTCAGCCGAGGGTGACCGGAAGCGTCGCCCACCCTCGCACGCTCGCGGTATGGGCCTTGGCCGCATGGTCATAATCGACTGCCCAGTCAGGCCAGCGTTTCAGCACTTCCTCGAGCGCGACCCGGCCTTCCATGCGCGCCAGCGCAGACCCGAGGCAGAAGTGCAGCCCCTGCCCAAAGCTCAGATGTGGCCCGCTCCGGTGAATGTCGAACCGGTCGGGGTCCTGGTAATGGCGTTCGTCGCGATTGGCGGACCCGTTCAGTAACAACATGATCGAACCCTCGGGCACGGTCTGGCCATGACATTCAGCGTCACGGGCGACATATCGCGCCTGGACCGGCGACGGCGCGTCGTAGCGCAACACTTCCTCAATGGCCCGGGGGATCATCGTGAAATCGTCGGCGAGCTGCCTGCGTTGATCGGAATGATCCGACAACAGCTGACCGATGAAGCCGATCAACCGAGCAGTCGTCTCGTTGCCTGCCCCGGCGATCATGCTGGTGTAGTTCAGCACCTCGGTGCGGCTTAACTGCCTTCGCGTACCGTCCCGTTCCTCCACTTCCGCGTTGAGTAGCTGCGTCATCAGATCATCGGACGGATGCTTAGCCCGCCAGTCGATGTAGTCGACGAAAAGCAGGTACTGCTGCTCGAACGTATTCCTGTCGAGCTCGTTCGGCTTACCATCCTTCAGGCTCACAAAATCGTCGGTCTGCTGCCTGATCGCTTGCTGTCCGCCCTCCGGTATCCCCAGCAGGTAGCCGATCGTCCGCATCGGCATCAACGCACCGAGATCGGCCACGAAATCGAAACCTTCCGAACCGACGAGCGGATCAAGCAAGCCGGCACAGAACTGCCGAACAAGTGGCTCGATCGCTTCCATACGCCTTGGGGTGAAAACGCGCGACAACATATGGCGGTGCAAATCGTGAAGAGGTGGATCCTCGAACAGGATCACCCCGGGCGGGACCTCCAAGCCTGACAAAATGACGTCCAGCGTTGTTCCTCGACCCGAGCGGTACGTTTCCCAGTTCGTGAGCTCCCGCGCAACGTCAACGTGGCGGCTCAACGCAAAGAAGCGGTACTTCTCGTTGTAATACAGCGGGGCCTCATCGCGAAGCCGCTTCCAGGCGGGGTACGGATCATCGTCGATTTCGAAGTCGAACGGGTCGTAGTACACGTCGATCGCGTTGGCACCGGCCACCATCAACTCCTCGTGAAGACGACAAGCACAAAGTGTGACCTAATATTTGTCTCCCTCACCGTACGTTCGCCTTTCGTCGTGCGTCAACACCTGTCACCTGGGCTCTTGATACCAAATATATGTTCCACGTAGAGTGCTACGCTATTCGCGCCATAGGACGGTGCAGAAGGGAAAGCGATGAGTCTGATTGATCAGTTCCGGTACGACGGCAAGCGGGTGCTGGTGGTAGGTGGCGCCACCGGTATGGGCGCCGCGGCAGCGAAGGCGACCGCCGAACTCGGCGCAGAAGTCATTGTGATGGACCGCGCCCCCGTCGACTATCCGGTGACCCAGGCGATCACCACCGATCTGTCGGATCCGGCGTCGATCGACGCCGCGATCGAGCAGATCGAGGGACCCGTCAACGCGATCTTCTCCGCCGCCGGCATCGCCGATGGCCCGGCCGGTGGCCAAGTCATGATGCGAATCAACTTCATCGGCCACCGCCATCTCATCGAGCGATTGATCGATGAAGGCCGGCTCCCCCGTGGTTCGGCGATTTGCTTCATCTCATCACTCGCCGGCATCGGGTGGGAGAACGATTTGGAGCGCGTTCAGGACTTCTTGGCGACACCGGACTTTCAGTCTGCCGACGAGTGGATTGGGGCCCACCTCGACGAGGGGTTCATCCACTACGGCTTCAGCAAGCAGGCAATCAATGTCTATGTGGCGCAACAGTCCTACCCCTTCATGGCCAAGGGCGTGCGCATCAATGCCATCTGCCCAGGCCCTACCGACACCCCGCTGGGCCGAGCCAACGCCGACCTGTGGCTGGCCTTCGGGCAGGATTACCGGGAAGCCACCGGCACCGAGTTACTCACGCCCGAACAAATGGCCAACGCGATGGTGTTCCTCAACAGCGAAGCCGCCAATGCCGTTAGCGGTGTGAATCTGCTCGTGGACGTCGGTCACGCCATGTCATCGATGACCGGCTCGTTCGCGCCGGGCAAGCCGATCATCGACTTGATCATGGGGAAGGTACCGCTCGGCTAGTTCACTCGAACGGGTTGCGGGGCAGCGTGATCGGCAGGTCGAGCGAGCTCAACAGGCCCGGCGGAGCGTCGACGACGTAAGGAATGGCGTTGACGACGCGCATGGCGGTGCCGGTCATCGCGCCGTGGCCCGCGCCGTGGCCTTCGGCCTCGCCCATGGTCATCGCACAATGGATATCGGGATCACCCTCGATGTCGACGCGGTAGGTCGCATCGCATTCCGAAGTCGGCCAGTCGGGTGCCACGTCCCGTGCCATCCGGATGACGTGCTCGAGAACAATCGCCTCGTGGCCACCGACGACACCGGCGGCGCGCGTGCACACCGCTCCGCATGTGCCTGCCTTGATCGTCCCGAATGCGACGTCGATGTCGCGATCCGTCAACTGGCGGTCGAGGGACCCACGCACCTCCTCGACCTCGACACCCAGTCCCGCCGCGATCAAGTGAATCGGGGCCTTCCAGGCCATCTCGATGAACCCGGGTGTCTTCAGCATGGGTTCGAAGTCGAGCGGACGACCGAATCCCATCCCCTCCTCCATCACGCTGGCGACCGGATAGTGATCGTTGAGCGCGACTTCGGTGACTGTCACCGTCCGGATCGTCTTCGACTGCGTCGACATCAACAACGCCAGCTGATCCGACGCGAACCCGGGAAAGATCCCAGATGCATAGAACGAGGCATTCCCCGACTTCGCGGCCGCCTCGAGCTGGTCCCGCCAGTCCGGCGCGAAGTAGGCGGGCGGGTAGACCAGACTCGTGGACGTGGTCGATACCACGTTGATTCCGGCCTCGAGCAGCCGCAGATAATCGGGCACCGCGCCGGCCTCACGTTCCGGGCCGCTCGCGGCGTACACCACGCAATCCGGTTGCAGCGCGATGAGGGCGTCGGCGTCGTGGGTGGCGGCCAAACCGATGGGAGGGCCGCCGGCGAGCTCGCCGGCATCTCGGCCGACCTTGTCCGGCGAATGCACCCACACGCCAACGAGTTCGAACTCTGGGCGACGCCGGACGGCATCGACGGCTATCGAGCCGACTCCGCCAGTTGACCAGACGACAACGCGAACCGGATTGGACGTCACAAACTCTCCCCTGACTTAATCACGAGCTCTTTCCACCGCAACGACGGCGTTCTCGAGGTAGTGCCACGCCAGCTCGGGCGGTATGCCGCCACACAGCGGAGCCAGAAGCAACTGTTGTCCGCTGCGTACATGAGCCGCCGCCTCCTCGATGCTCCAGATGCGGTACGGACCGTCCGCGGCACGCAAGGCCGACACGCTGTCGGCGCGGGTAATGCTGGCCACCGTGTCGTCACCATGCCGGTAGGACGCCGCCATCTTCGCATCGTGAATCAGATAAGACCCCAGTTCCTCCCAGGCGCGGTCTTCGTCGTTGGCGACGAAGACGGCGGTCGGCGCGCCGTCAACCGGAAACTGTGTCACGCCGGGTTGGTGCCCGTGCTCACGGCATTGGGCCTCATACAACTCCTTGAGTTCGGGCGAATTGACTTGCGAGACAAAGCCGAGACCGTACTTGGCTGCCCGCTTGACAGCCGCAGCGCTGCCCCCCGCGATCATGATGTAGGGGCCCGACGCCGTTGTGCACGCAGGCGTCACGTGGATGCGTCGGCCGTCGTGGTCTACCGTTTCGCCCTTCAGCAGCTGCAGCAGCACGGCCAGTTTCTCGTCCGCCAGCCGCCCGCGCTTACGCAAATCAACGCCGAAGTGCTCATACTCCTCGGCGCGGTGGCCGACGCCGAATGCGTATGCAACGCGGCCCTTGCTGACGATGTCGAGCACACACATCTCCTCGGCCAGCCGGACAGGATCCCAGAAGGGCAGCACGACTGCGGCCAAGAGGATGGGCATCACTTCGGTTCGGGCGGCGATCGCCGAAGCCAGCAGGAGCGGCGAGGGCAGGTGCCCGTCGTCGGCACCATGGTGCTCCGAGAGCACTGCCGCGATCGCCCCACGGGTTTCGGCCCACGCGCACATCTCGATGGCCGCGGCGTATAGCTCGGTAGTCGGCGCACCGTCGTCAGGAGCCCGCATATCGAAACGGAGAGTGAACATCAACGCCACTTTGGCAACGACGCGGTCATGACCTAGGCGACTTTAACCTAACTTTTGTTCAATGCCAACCGTCCTTGACCAGCTACAGGCACGATTGCTACGTTGTGAGAGCAAAAGTTAGGTCGCATCCGAAGGCGAGCGCGAGTGAGGATCG
>NZ_JBOGDB010000256.1:0-10698 GCF_050701515.1 Mycobacterium sp.
GGTCCCAGGTGCCGACGGCGGTCACGTTGATCGGTGATGTACTGGTGGCGGCCGGACTCCTCGTCTCTCAGTACGCCGTCATCCAGAACACATATGCGGCTTCCAATATCACCGTCGAGAACGGCCAGACGGTGATCACCAGTGGGCTGTACGGTTTCGTTCGGCATCCGCTGTACTTCGGCGCGGTGGTCATGATGACCGGCATACCGCTTGCGCTGGGCTCGTATTGGGGCTTCGCCGCGCTCATCGCCGGCCCGCTGGTGCTCGCCTACCGTATCCTTGACGAGGAAAGAATGCTGCGCGAGGAACTCGCCGGGTACGACGAGTACACGGAGAAAGTGCATTACCGCCTCGTCCCTGGCGTGTGGTGACCGGTTATGAAGACCCTCATCCAAGCGGCAGTTTCGTTTCCGATCGGTCTCGTACGACACCACCCAGACGTTCGTCCGGCCGACCGCCGGCGGCATCGTGTTCGGCTCGGGCACCGCAGCCCAGACTCCCGCAGTCACCGATCCCGGCGCGTTCGCGCAATCGGGTCAGTGGATTCCGATCGTCATCGGGGTACTCGTCGCGCTGCTGGTGTGGGCGTTGGTCAAGCTGTTGCGCCGACGCAGGCAGCGCGCCGCCGCGCAAACCGGTTAGATCCAGACACCCTTGCCGACGGCCACCACACCGCCGGTGCTGATCGCGAACCGATCGCGGTCCTTCTCCAGGTCGACACCGACCATCTCGCCCGGGCCAACCACGACGTTCTTGTCCAGGATCGCGTGTCGCACCACGGCGCCGCGGCCCACCCGAACGCCGGGCATCAGCACGCTGCCCTCCACGATCGCGCCGTCGTCGACGACGACATTGGACGACAGCACCGAGTTGCGCACCGACGCCGCCGAGACGATGCTGCCCGCCCCGACCACGGATTCCTGCGCCGAGCCGCCATTGACGAACTTCGCCGGCGCCAGCATTTCGGTTTCGCTACGGATCGGCCAGCGCCTGTTGTAGAGGTTGAACACCGGGTGCACCGACACCAGGTCCATGTGGGCGTCGTAGAAGGCGTCGAGCGTCCCGACGTCGCGCCAGTAGCCTTGATCGCGTTCGGTGGCGCCGGGCACCTCGTTGTTGTGGAAGTCGTACACCGCGGCCATGCCGTCTGACACCAGCCGCGGAATGATGTCGCCGCCCATGTCGTGGTCGGAGTCGTCGTCGTCCGCGTCGGCCCGGATCGCGTCGATGAGGACCTTGGTGCTGAAGATGTAGTTGCCCATCGATGCGAACGTCTGCTCGGGATCGTCCGGCGTGCCTGGCGGTTCGGCCGGCTTCTCAACGAACTCGCGGATGCGGCCGGACTCGTCGGAGTCGATGCAGCCAAAGGCGGTGGCCTCGGCGCGCGGCACCCGGATACCGGCGACCGTCGCGCCCGCGCCGCTCTCGATGTGGAAATGCACCATCTGCTCGGGGTCCATGCGGTAGACGTGGTCGGCGCCGAAAACGACGATGTAGTCGGGGTCCTCGTCGTAGATCAAATTCAGCGACTGGTAGATGGCGTCGGCCGAGCCGGTGTACCAGCGCGGTCCGAGCCGCTGCTGGGCAGGCACCGGCGTGATGTATTCGCCGGCGAGTCCGGACAGTCGCCAGTTCTGCGAAATGTGGCGGTCCAGCGAATGCGACTTGTATTGGGTGAGTACGCAGATTCGCAGGTATCGGGCATTGACGAGATTGGACAGGACGAAATCGATCAGCCGGTAGGCGCCGCCGAAGGGAACTGCCGGCTTTGCTCGATCCGCCGTCAAGGGATAGAGCCGTTTGCCCTCACCGCCGGCCAGGACGATGCCCAGGACGTGTGGCAACTCCCTCATGATTCAAACCTATCGGCCGGTTCTCACCGGGGCCAGGCATTCGCCCGATTGACCTGTGCGACTGTCTGTCAAGGTAATTGGCGTCTACCACGCGCGGTGCGGTGCGACGGCCACTACCGTCGTAGCCATGCGGGTGGCGATGATGACTCGGGAGTATCCGCCCGAGGTCTATGGCGGCGCCGGCGTGCATGTCACCGAACTCGTTGCGCAGCTGCGCCACCTGTGCGAGGTGGACGTGCACTGCATGGGCGCACCGCGGCCTGGGGCATTTGCGCACCAGCCCGATCCGGCACTCAAGGGCGCCAACCCGGCGCTTGCCACGCTGTCGGCCGACCTGGTGATTGCGAACGCCGCCGAGACCGCCACCGTGGTGCATTCGCACACCTGGTACGCCGGACTGGCCGGACACCTGGCCGCTCTGCTGTACAGCATTCCGCACGTGCTGACCGCCCACTCGCTGGAACCGATGCGGCCGTGGAAGGCCGAGCAGCTCGGCGGCGGTTACCGGATCTCGTCGTGGGTGGAGCGCACCGCGGTGGAGGCGGCCGACGCGGTGATCGCGGTCAGCTCAGGAATGCGCGACGACGTACTGCACACCTACCCCGCGCTGGATCCGAACCGGGTGCACGTGGTGCGCAACGGCATCGACACCGACGTCTGGTACCCAGTCGAGGTCATGCCGCTCGAGTCGATGCTGGCCGAACTCGGTCTGGACCCGGCCCGCCCGATTGTCGCGTTCGTCGGGCGAATCACCAGACAGAAGGGCGTCGCTCACCTGATCGCCGCGGCGCACAAGTTCGCCCCGGAGGTACAGCTGGTGCTCTGTGCGGGTGCGCCGGATACCCCCGAAATCGCGGCGGAGGTGACCGCCGCGGTCCAGGAGCTGGCCCGTGCCCGCACCGGCGTGTTCTGGGTACGCGAGATGCTGCCGATCGGGAAGATTCGCGACATACTCTCGGCCGCAACAGTTTTCGTTTGCCCGTCGGTGTACGAACCGTTGGGCATCGTGAACCTCGAGGCGATGGCATGCGCGACGGCGGTGGTGGCTTCCGATGTCGGCGGTATCCCGGAGGTGGTGGCCGATCATCGAACCGGGCTACTGGTGCATTACGACCCGGCGGACCCGGCGTTCTTCGAGACCCGGCTGGCCGACGCCGTCAACACATTGGTCGCTGAGCCGAAGCGGGCGCGTCAGTACGGTGAGGCCGGGCGGCAGCGCTGCATTCAAGAGTTTTCCTGGGCGCACATCGCCGAGCAGACCCTGGGGATCTACCGGAAGGTCTCGAGCTAGCTGGTGACGCCCTTGAGCTCGTCGCCCAACGCCGCTGCCTCTTCCGGTGTGAGTTCGACGACGAGGCGGCCACCGCCTTCCAGTGGTACCCGCATCACGATGCCGCGCCCCTCCTTGGTTGCTTCCAGTGGACCGTCGCCGGTCCGGGGCTTCATCGCCGCCATCGAGTGCTCCCTCCACATGAGCCGGCTGCCCACTCGTCGACAGCTCCCGGCACCGAACTGCTACTGAACTTCCCCTATTGTTCCCTATACGCGGCGTTCGGTGTGCAAAGACCCGGCGATGACCGCTTCGACGGCGGCTCAACGGGCCGCGGGCACCCAGCAGGAGGCGACGTGGTCGTCGACCATTCCGGTGGCTTGCATCAAGGCGTACGCCGTCGTCGGGCCGACGAACTTGAAGCCGCGGCGCTTCAGCTCCTTGGCCATCGCCGTCGATTCCGGGGTGACCGCCGGAACCCGTGACAGGTCGGCGGGGCGTGGACGCCGCGGCGGGGCGAACGACCAGAGCAGCTCACCGAGATCGATGTCTAAGTCGACGGCCGCCCGCGCGTTGGCGATGGTGGCCTGGATCTTCGAACGGTTGCGGACGATCCCGTCATCGGCCAGCAGCCGGTCGACGTCGCGGTCGGTATAGCGGGCGATGCGGTCGATGTCGAATTGGTGAAAGGCACGGCGGAAGTTCTCGCGCTTGCGCAGGATGATCAGCCAGGAGAGCCCACTCTGGAACGCCTCCAGGCTCACCCGCTCGAACAAAGCATTGGAGCCGCGCAGCGGGTGGCCCCACTCGGTGTCGTGGTAGTCGCGGTAGAGAATGAAATCAGCTGGCGCCAAACGTGATTGGTCGATCCAGCCGCAGCGGACACGTCCGTCGTCGGGTGCGTCCGTCACGAATTGTCCTGTGCGCCCGGCGGCATCGCGTGCGCGCTGCTATCCGGGGTGTCCTCGCTGATGTCGTCTTCGTCGTCGGTCGACTGCGCCGCGCGCACCGCCGCCAGTTCGCCGCGCAGCAGGTCGAGCTCCTGGCCTAGGCGGTCGAGCACCCAGTCGACCTCGCTGGTCTTGTAACCGCGCAGAGTCTGGGTGAGCTTGACCGCGTAGACGTCGGCGCCGGTGACGCCGGATGCGGGCAACACCGTCGCGGTGGTGGCCCGCGGCAGCGGTGGCAGCACTTCGCCGCGCCCGAATAGCACGCTGCCCAGTCCGAACAGCACGACGGCCACCAGGATCAGCACCACCAGGTACAGCAGGATCAGGGTCACGACCTCGATACTGCCTCACGCGGCCGACAGGGCCAGCCGTTGCCCGCCCGGTTTTACCGCGGCCGCAGCGTGATCATCGGCGGCCGGTCGGACAACGACACCTCCGACGTGCGCGGGGTGTAGCCCTCGCCGTCGGCGAAGAACTGCGTCAGGCCCACCGCGGAGTCGGGTACGCCGCAGCGCGACAGCAAGGTGGCGATCACCTGCCGGCTCATCGTGGCCAGCTCGGTGAGCGGCCGGTTGCGGTGCACCCGCACGCCGAGGTTGACCTGCGCGATGGCGTCCAGACCCAGCCGATCGTAGGTGTCGATGAGCAGCCCGATCTCGACGCCGTAGCCGGGGGCGAACGGCACCGAGGTCAGCAGTTCGCGGGTACCGGCGTACTCGCCGCCCAGCGGCTGCATCAGGCAGTTCAGCTCGGGCCGCAGCGCGGCCAGTAGCGGGCGCGCTACCAACTCGGTGACCCGGCCGCCGCCGTTGGCGTCCTCGCTGCCGCTGACCTTCAGCGGACGTCGGTAATAGCCCTTGACCAGGTGCACACCCTCGGTGGTGAGCAGCGGACCGACCAGCTTGGGCACGAACATCGGGTCCGGGTCGATCAGGTCGGAGTCGACGAACACGACGATGTCGCCGGTGGTCGCCGCCAGCGAGCGCCACAGCACCTCGCCCTTTCCGGGTTGCGGCGGCAGGTCGGGCAGCGCGGCCTCGCGGCTGATCACCCGCGCACCGGCGGCCAGCGCCCGGATCTCGGTGTCGTCGGTGGACCCGGAGTCCAGCACGATCAACTCATCGACCAGCCCGCCGACCAGCGGCGCGATGGTTTCGACGACCGTCCCGACGGTTTCCTCCTCGTTGAGGGCGGGCAGCACCACCGAGATGGTGCGGGATCCCTTGGCCGCCTCCAGCTCGGCAACGGTCCATGACGGCCGGTTCCAGCTGTGATCGGTTAGCCAGCGGTGCCCGGCGACAACGTCGGTGGCCAGCTCTGGTGTCAGTTCGGGCAGCAGTGTCATGCCAGTCCCCTTACCGTGCGCGTCGGTGGACGCATGCCCTGGATCGACGCGACCATCTCCAGCACGCGTCGGGTGGGCCCGACCTCATGTACCCGGAACATGGCCGCTCCGGCCGCCGCGGCAAGTGCGGTGGCTGCCAGGGTGCCCTCCAGGCGCTCGGTCAAACCCACACCGAGAGTTTCGCCGACGAAGTCTTTGTTGCTCAGCGCCATGAGGACCGGCCATCCGCTATTAACAAGATCTTTTACGTGGCGCAACAAAGTAAGACCGTGATAAGTGTTCTTGCCGAAATCGTGCGTCGGGTCGATCAGCACGGCGTCCCTGGCCACCCCGGCGGCCACCGCACGCTCGGCGGCCGCGGTGACTTCGGCGATGACATCGTCGACGACGGCACGCTCGGATGTGCCGTAGTTGACCCGGAACGGCCTGGTGCGCGGCGCCGCACCGCCGGTGTGGGAGCACACCAGGCCCGCGCCGAACTCGGCGGCGACCTCCGGGAGCGCCGGGTCGTGGCCGCCCCAGGTGTCGTTGATCAGGTCCGCCCCCGCGGCGCAGGCCTGCTTCGCGACCGCCGCGCGCCAGGTGTCGACGCTGATCAGCTGGTCCGGATAGGCGTCGCGCAGCCATTCGATGAAGGGCACGACGCGGGCGATTTCGTCGTCGGCGTCCACGGCGCTGCCGGGCCCGGCCTTCACCCCGCCGATGTCGACGACGTCAGCGCCGTCGGCGATCACCCGATGGACCGCGGCCTTGGCCGCTTCATCGGCGAAGGTGGCGCCGCGGTCGTAGAACGAGTCCGGCGTGCGGTTGACAATCGCCATGATCAGCGCGCGTTCGCCGGCCACCGGACGGCCGCAGAAGGTGGTCTGCACCCAACCAGGTTACGGGCCTGCGATTTCGGCGTGATTTCCTGCGCTCAGCGCTGGTTTACACGCCGAAATCGCTACGTGGGGCGCTTGCCGTCCTTCACCTCGTCGGGGTATTCGTCGTAGAAGTCCACGTAGCCCTCGTCGCGGCTGGCCAGCACGTAGATCGGGTCCTCGATTTCGCCGTCGTCGGCGCCGTAGCCCTCCTTGCGCAGATCCACCTTTTGACTCTTGAACGTCGAGGTGTGCGCCAGCTCCTTCACAACCCGCACGAACAGCGGCACCGCGTAGCCGGGCAGCCGCTCGTAGACGGCATTGGCCAGTGACTTGCCGTCGAACTCCTCGCCCTCCTTGAGCTGAATGGCGGCCATTCCGGCGCGGCCGCCGGTGTCAGGCACCTCGACGCCGAACACGGTCGCTTCCTCGACCTGCGGGTCGGTCGACACCGCGGACTCGACCTCGGTGGTCGCGACGTTCTCACCCTTCCACCGGAAGGTATCGCCGAGCCGGTCGGTGAATGCCGCGTGTCCGAAGCCCTGGGATCGCATCAGATCGCCGGTGTTGAACCAGACATCACCCGCTTTGAACGCGTCGCGCACCAACTTCTTTTCGCTGGCTTCCTTGTCCGTATAGCCATCGAACGGCTGGAAGTTACTGACCTTCGACAGCAGAAGACCGGACTCGCCGCTCTTTACCTTGCGGACCCTGCCGTTGTCGTCACGCACGGGATCGCCGGTTTCGGCGTCGTATTCGACGAACGCCACCGGTGTCGGGCACACCCCGGTGGTCTTGTCGACGTTGAGCACGTTGACGAACGCGGTATTGCCTTCACTGGCGGCGTAGAACTCGCACACCCGCTCGATGCCGAACCGCTCGGTGAAGTCGTCCCAGATCGACGGGCGCAGACCGTTTCCGGCGATCACCCGCACCTTGTGCTCGCGGTCGGTGGGCTTGGGCGGCTGGTTGAGCAGATACGCGCAGATCTCGCCGATGTAGACGAACGCGGTGGCGTCGTAACGGATGACTTCGTCCCAGAACTTGGACGCCGAGAAGGACTTGCCCAGCGCCAGGGTCGCACCCGAGTTGAGGACCGCCGACAACGCGACGGTGAGTGCGTTGTTGTGATAGAGGGGCAGGCAGCAGTACAAGGTGTCGTTGCTGGTCAAGCGCATACCTAGGCCACCGAAGCCGGCCAGCGCCCGCAGCCACCGATAGTGCGTCATCACGCTGGCCTTCGGCATCCCGGTGGTGCCGGAGGTGAAGATGTAGAACGCCTTGTCCTTGGCGAGCACGGCCGCGGTGGTGGCCGGGTTGTCCGTCGGCGCGGTCTCGGCAAGGCGCTTGAACTCGTCGAGCGTCACCAGCCCCTCGGTGTCGGCGCCGCTCTCGGAGATCGGCTCGACGAAATCGGTGTCGGCGACGACGACCGTGGCGGACAGCAGCCCCAGGCTGTGCTTGAGCACATCGCCCTGCTGGTGGTAGTTCAGCATTCCGGAGATCGCGCCGCATTTCACCGCGGCCAGCATGAGCAGCACCGGCTCGGGCGAGTTGCGCAACATGATTCCGACGACGTCGCCGTGGCCGACGCCGCGGGCGGCCAGCACTGCGGCGTAGCGGTTTACCGTCTCGTTGGCCTCGTGGTAGGTGATCTCCTGATCATCGAACTTGAGGAAGAGCTTGTCCCCGTAGCGTGCCGCCCGGTCCTGGAAAACCTTGCCGATCGAGGTCTTCGCCGAAGGGCGGGCGAGAAACCCGGTGATCGCGCCCCGCAGGATTGTCGGCGTATCCATCAGCAGGCCTGGCACGTGGGTGACGATGTCGAGTAGCCCGATGCTGCTGCGGGTTCCCGATTTCTGGTCGGTCATGCGGCGTTCCCTCCGGTGTCCTCTGTCGGACACCCTAACCGTGCGGGTGATCACCATCACTCGGCCGGTGCGCAGGCCGCCATCGCATCCTCGACATCGTCGACCACGACGAGCCGGTCCAGCGCGGCCTGGGCGACATAACCACTGTCGAGCAGGCCGTACAACCAGGCGCGCAAACCGTCGTAGTGGCCGAACGGATCGAGCATGACCACCGGCTTCTCATGCATACCCAAATATCCCGCGGTCCAGGCTTCGAAGAACTCCTCGAGCGTGCCGATGCCGCCCGGCAACGCGATGAACGCGTCGGCCCGGTCCTCCATCACCTGCTTGCGTTCCCGCATGGAATCGGTGATGACGAGTTCGTCGGCATCGACATCGGCGAGCTCGCGGTGCACGAGCGCCTTCGGGATCACCCCCACCGTACGGCCACCGCGGGCCCGCGCCCCGCCGGCCAGCGCGCCCATGGCGGACACATTGCCTCCGCCGGACACCAGCGTCCAGCCGCGATCGGCGATGGCCTCCCCGACACGGCTGGCGAGGTCAAGCAGTTCGGGGTGCGTCGGTCCTGACGCACAGTAGACACACACCACCCACTCGCGGCCGGGATCCGGGGACACAGGAGACAACGTAGACGACACCGATTGCGATTTCGGCGCGGGAACATGCGCTCAGAGCGCCGGAAATCGCGCCGAAATCACCATAAACTCCGGCGGGTGCCCGTCGATCCGATGACCGCTTCACCCGGCCCGGCATCCGGACAGCTCGAGGCGGCGGTACGGGAACACGGCGGGGCGATACTCGTCGGCCCGGCCGGGGCGGGCAAGACGACATTGGCGCGCACCGCGAGCGAGCGCATCGGCGGGCGGTCCGCGTGGGTGACCGGGACCGTGTCGGATCGGGTGATTCCCTTTGCGGCGCTGCGCGGTCTGATCGAGGTTCCCGACACCGGCAAGACCGCGGCCGTGCTGCGGGCGGCACGGGAATCGGTGGGCGACGGGCTGCTGTTGGTCGTCGACGACGCGCACCTGCTGGACACCCTGTCGGCGTCGGTGGTGTATCAGCTGGCGGTCAGCGCATCGGCGCGGCTGATCGTCACCGTCGACGCCGACGAGGTCATGCCCGATGCGATTTCGGCGCTACTGCGCGACGACCGGCTGCCACGGATCGAGGTAGCGGCGCCGGACCCGGACCGCTCCGGGCTGGACGCCGCCACGGGGTTCGTCGTATCGCTGCCGGCCGGTGCCCGCACCGCGCTGGAGTATCTGGCCGTCTCCGACCCACTGGCACTGGCCGACCTTGCGGAGTTGGCCGGGCCCGACGCGGTGGGAAGCGCCGAATCCGCGGGCGCGGTCGTGGTCCGCGACGACTCCGATAACACCGTGCGCGCGACCCATCCGCGCTATCTCGACGCAATCCGCGAACAGTTGTCGCCGGCGGATCTGCACGGGCGGCGAACCGGACTCTTCGAAAGGCTGGCCGCCCAGCGCCCCCGAGATGTCGTCGACCGACTGCGGCTGGCGGTGCTCGCCTTGGACTGCGACAGACTCCAACCGCTTGCCGACGTGGTCGCGGCGGCGGCCGACGCGCTGCGGCTCGGCGACCTGGAGCTGAGCGAACGGTTGGGCGCGGCGGTGTTGCAGCGCGATCCGGATCTGGACGCGCGGCTGACGCTGGCGCAGGCCTTGGCGTGGCAGGGCCGCGGCCGCGAGGCCGACGACGTGCTCGCCGCGGTTGACCCCGCAGACCTGTCGGAGACCGAGCTGATGGCGTGGGCATTGCCACGTGCGGCCAATCAGTTCTTCATGCTCTCCGAACCGGAGCGGGCGACGGCGTTTCTGCAGTCCACCCGCAACCGGGTGACCTCGGCGGTGGCGCGAACCACGCTGGACGCGTTGTCGGCCACCTTCGCGATGAACGCCGGCCGCCCGCGGCGGGCGGTGGAGATCGCCGACGAGGTGCTGGCCTCACCGGCTGCCGACGACACCGCGGTCGGCTGGTCGGCGGCGGCGGCCGCGCTGAGCTGCGCCAGGATGGGCCGGTTTACCGACGTTGACGCGCTGGCCGAGCGCGCGATGGCCGCACAGCATCCTGGGCTGCTCCGCTTCACCAGTGGGTTCGGCCAGACCACCACGCTGTTGATGGCCGGCGAGCTGGACCGGGCGCAGGCGCTGGCACAGCAGCTGACCGATTTCGCGCAGATGCAGCAGCCGGGTCGCGCCATCGGCGAGATCCTGGTGGCCGACGTGCTGATGTCGCGCGGCGAGTTGGCCGCCGCCGCGAAGCTGTTGCGTGGGGCGGCGGAGGCGCTGGCGCCGACCGGGTATTCCTGGGGGCCGCTGGCGTGGATGCTGTTGGCCCAGGCGCTGGGTCAACAGGACGAGACGGCCGAGGCGTCAAAGATCTTGTCCCGCGCCGACTCCCGGCACGGGTTGAAGTCGATGCTCTTCGCCCCGGAGCTATTGTTGGCCCGGGCCTGGACGACGGCGGCGCGGCGGGACCCGGTCGGGGCTCGGTCCGCGGCCCGCGATGCCGCACGGACGGCCGAGCGC
>NZ_JBOGDB010000257.1:0-2430 GCF_050701515.1 Mycobacterium sp.
ACCCTACATGGCACGCGTATCGACGGCCGCAAAACCTACCTGTTCGCGTTCCTCGATGACTACTCCCGCGCGATCGTGGGACACCGTTGGGGATATGCCGAGGACACCGTCCGCCTCGCCGCGGCGCTGCGGCCGGCTCTGGCAGCGCGCGGGGTTCCCGAGCACGCCTACGTTGACAACGGCTCCGCATTCGTGGATTCCTGGCTGTTGCGGGCCTGCGCGAAGCTCGGGATCAAGCTGGTGCACTCCGCTCCCGGCCGGCCGCAGGGCCGTGGGAAGATCGAACGGTTCTTCCGCACCGTGAACAGCGAGTTCGTGGTGGAGATCGCTACTGGTGACGGCGAAGCGGGCCGCCAGATCCACGACCTGGCCGAGCTGAACCGGTTGTTCACCGCCTGGGTGGAGACCGTCTACCACCGGCGACAGCATTCCGAAACCGGCTATGCGCCGTTGCCACGGTGGTTGGAAGGCGGGCCCTACCCGGTGCCGGCGCCGGCGGATCTGGCCGAGGCGTTCCGCTGGTCGGAGCACCGCACCGTGTCCAAGACCGCGCTCGTTTCCTTGCACGGCAACCGATATCAGGTCGACCCCGGCCTGGTCGGGCGCAAGGTCGAGCTCGTGTTCGACCCGTTCGATCTGACCTACCTGCGGGTGCGCTACGACGGCGTCGACGCGGGCACGGCGCTGCCGTTCCAGATCAGCCGCCACGCCCACCCCAAGGCCAAGCCCGAGGTTCCGGCCGAGCCGCCCACGCCGACCACCGGCATCGACTACCTCGGCCTGATCGACAACATCCACAGCACCGAACTCGCCGACAAGGTCAACTACAGCGCGCTGGCCGACCACGACCGACCACACGGTTCTGAGCACGACACCACCGGCGCCGATGGACAGCAGCCATGAACACCGCTGGCGAACACATGGCCGGTGATGACGTGACGATCACCGAGATCACCGATCTCATCGGTTGGATCAGGCGCCTGTCGGAAGCAGGTCCCGGTGCGACCAGTCCAGCCGAGCTCACAGCCTTCCACGCCACAAAGGCCGATCTGCTCGCCCGTATCACCACCGAACAGCCCACCCCCACAAGGACATCCGATAAGGACACTCGATGATCGAGAAACTGCAGGCCCACTACGGCTTCACCCGCACGCCCTTCGGTCGTGACCTCGCGCCCGGGATGCTGCACCGCCACACCTCCCACAACGAGGCCATCGCCCGGATCAGCTGGTGCATCGCTGAGCGCACCATCGGCGTGGTCACCGGCGAGGTCGGCGCCGGCAAAACCGTGTCCGTCCGCACCGTCCTGACCAGCCTCGACCCCTCCAAACACACCGTGATCTATCTGCCCAACCCGCTGATCGGGGTCCGTGGCATCCACGAACAAATCGTCAACACCGTCGGCCAGCCCGCCGCCCACCTCGGCTCCCGGCTGACCGTCCAGGCCAGCAAAGCCCTTGTCGCAGAACGAGAAGAACGCGGACGCACCCCCGTCCTCGTCATCGACGAGGCCCACCTGCTCACCTACGAACAACTCGAAACCATCCGCATGCTCACCAACCAGTCAATGGACCAGGACTCGCCACTGGCCTGCCTGCTCGTCGGCCAACCCACCCTGCGACGCACCATGAAACTCGCCGTTCTCGCCGCCCTCGAACAGCGCACCGCACTGCGCTACGCCATGCCCGGCATGACCGCCACCGAAACCAGCAGCTACATCACCCACCACCTCAAACTCGTCGGCCGCGCCGACCAACTCTTCACCGAAGACGCCCTCAACCTGATCCACACCACCGCCCGCGGCTACCCCGCGCAGTCAACAACCTCGCCCTGCAATCCCTCGTCGCCGCGTTCGCCACCGGCAAGAACCTCGTCGACGAACCCGCCACCCGCTCCGCGGTCAGCGAGGTCGTCGACTAACACCAGCCGGCACCTTGCCGACCAAGCCAGGCACCTCACCGAGGAAACCCCGCCGCAGCAACACCCGGCGGGGTTTCCTCGCCCCATACCATCGGCACTCACAACGCCGGATTCATCGGCATCTTCAACGCCGCGCAACAGCCAGGGTAGGACAGTGAGCTCAGGCCAATGTTGGCTCCAGCGGCTGGTCTTGGTTTCGTAGACGCTGCGAGGAGCCATTACTGGGTTGGGGCGAACTACGAGGTTGAACACGTCAGATAGGCCGTGGGGTGCGTAGACGCGCCAGCGTCCGTCTTGTTCGAGGCGTACTCCCAGACAGCAGGTGGTCGCGGCGAAGCGGTCGATCGCGTCCTCTGTGGACGAAAAGGGAGTGCATGGTGTCCCGAACTTCTGCTCGTACCAGAGATGAACACGGGCCTCGTTACGGATCTCGACCTCGGCTTGGATCTTGGCGAAGGTCTTCTTCGCCGATTGGATCACCAGATCCTCGGCCTCCCAGGACAAGTCCGC
>NZ_JBOGDB010000258.1:0-4895 GCF_050701515.1 Mycobacterium sp.
CCCCCGCCCCCGGCCCAGGAAGTGCGCTTCGAGGCGCTTACTCCCGACTGGGACCGCGTCGAGGGTGGTCCGGCCCCCGACGAGCCGCAGGTTTGGGCGCTGCACACCGCGCCACCGGCTGCCCCGCTGCCCCTCGACCCGGCACTGCCGGCTCCGCCGCCGCCGGCCCCTGGCGCGGTGCCCCCGCCGGCAGGTGACCCGCTGGCGCCGCTGAACGCGGTCAACATCCCGGCGCCGGCGTTCGACGCGGCCAACCAGGCCATGAGCGGCGACATACCGGTGCCTCCGGAGGGCGTGCCGCATCTGATCAGCCCGGAGAACCTGCCCCCTGGCAGCACCATCGATCCGTCAGCGATGCCGGCGGAGAGCCCCAACGTCACGTACCTCAAGGATCTGTGGCACGCGATCCAGACGCAGGAGATCACCGGCAAGGACGCACTTCTCGCCCTGACCCAGCGTCCGCTGACAACGCCGGCCCCAGAGAACATCCCAGCCCCGCCTGCTCCGGGTGCGGAGGTTCCGCCGCCGCTCCCTCCCGCCCCGGGGCAACCCCCGGCCTAGGTTTAGGCCGATCCGACCCATTCGTCGGAGCCGTCGGCGAAGAACTGGTGCTTCCACACCGGTAGCCGGGCCTTGACGGTGTCCACCAACCGGGCGCAGGTGTCGAATGCCGCCTGTCGGTGGTCCGCGGCGACCGCGGCGACCAGGGCGGCATCCCCGATCTGCAGCGTGCCGACGCGGTGACTGACGGCGATGGCGCGAACGCCCGCACAGTCATTCGCGATGTCGGATGCGATCCCGGTCAGGGTCTCCTGCGCCGAGGGGTGTGCGGAGTACTCGAGCCGTATCACTTCACGCTCGCCGTCGTGATCGCGGATGACGCCGGCGAAACCCACCACCGCACCGGCGGCCTCATGCGCCACCGATGCCTGGTGTTCGGCCAACTCGATCGGCTCCTCGGTCAGCGCGGCACGCAGCACGACGGCCGTCACTGCGGGTGGTCCTTCCCGCTCAGCTGATCCAGCGCGTGCTCGAGCACATCGTCGAGCACCCCAAGCCCGTCCTTGACGCCGCCGGGCGAGCCGGGCAGGTTGACCACGAGCGTTCGTCCGGCCACGCCGCAGACACCCCGGGACAGCACCGACGTCGGCACGTGCGGCAGCCCGGACCGGCGGATGGCGTCGGCCAGTCCCGGAATCTGAAAGTCCACCACCTCGGCGGTCACCTCGGGCGTCGCGTCGGTTGGCGAAATCCCGGTACCACCGGAAGTGATTACCACGTCGACCTTTTCGGCGATCGTCGCCCGTAGCGCGTCGCGCACGGCGGCGCCGTCGGGAACCACGATGGGTTCGGCGACCGCGAATCCCCGCCGGGTCAGCCAGTCCACGATGACGGGCCCGCAGCGGTCGGTGTACTCGCCGCCGGCTGCGCGGGTGGAGGCGATGACGACCCTGCCCGAGCGGGTCGTGGTCATCGGTTCTTCGGTCAAGCGCTCATCACCGTGTCCACGTCCCGGTCTTGCCGCCCTCTTTGCGCAACACCCGGATGTCGTCGATGCGCGCCGCCGGGTCGACGGCCTTGATCATGTCGTAGAGCGTCAGCGCCGCCACGCTGACCGCCGTCAGCGCCTCCATCTCCACGCCGGTGCGGTCGGTGCTGCGCACCGTCGCGAGGATGCCCACCGTCCCCGACTGGCCGGCCTTGCCCACCTCGAAGTCGACGTCGACGCCGGTCAACGCCAGCTGGTGGCAGAGCGGGATGAGCTCGCTGGTGCGTTTGGCCGCGAGAATGCCTGCCACCCGTGCGGTGGCCAGCGCATCGCCCTTCGGCAGCCCATGGGTGGCGATCAGCTCGACGACGTCGGAGCGGGTCAGCAGTGTGCCCGCCGCGACGGCGGTGCGCTTGGTGGCGTCCTTGCCGGTCACGTCGACCATGTGCGCCGCACCCGATTCATCCAGGTGCGAAAGCCCGCCCCCGGCCGAGCCGGGCAGATCAGCACCTGCGCGCGGTTCGGCCACCGTTACTTGTTGACGACCGTGACCGGGTGGGTGTACGGAATTTCGTCGGCCGGCAGCGGAAACGCCAGGTCACCGTAGGGCGACAGTGCGCCGGTGCGGTCGGTGGCCAACTCGCTGACCGCGTGGTCGTCGTCGCCGTCGAGCTCGGGCCAGCCGTTGTCGATATACCGGTTCTTCTGCCGCTTGTTCTCAGCCACGCCCATATTGTGGCAGGCCCCGCGCGCACTGGCGAGGTTGGGCGGCTGCTGCTTTACGCTGGTCAGCATTGACGTCCTCCCCTGGCTGATGTCAGGGGATTCCAACCCCACCACTTCCTATGCGGCAGGAGAGCAGAGTTGAGGTTCACGGTTCGCAGACCGGCTAGCGCCGAGGTCTCCCCGTGCTGTCACCGCCCGTCCGGCAGCGATGTTGCGTGCAGCGTTCACGTCGGCGTTGCACGGCCCGGAATTGCAGGCTACGCACTGGAAAACCGCTTGGCTCTTACGGTTCTCGGATGCGACATGCCCACACACGGAGCATCGTGGGGACGTGTACGCGGCCGGGATCTGCTCGACTCGACCACAAGCCTTTTGCTGCAAGCGTGCGGCCAGCAGACCCCAGCCGCTTCGGCTGATGCCCCGATTCAGCCCGCGCTTTTGCGCCACCCGCACACCGGGCTGCTCCACAGTTCCGCGCGCACTGCGGGTCATCGCCCGCATGTCAAGGACCTCGATGCGGCTCGTGTCGAAGCGCCGCGCGATGTCAGTGGTGGCCTTCTCGACCCAGTCCTTGCGCCGGTCCTTCTCCCGCGCCTTCCAATTTGCGATCGCCAGCTTCGTTCGTGCTCGCCGGTTGCAATCGCGCTGGGCGCGGGCCAGCCGCTGCTGCAACACATTCAACCGCTTGGCCTCATCCTGGCTGAAGCCCGGGGCGCGCAGCATTTCACCGGTAGACAATGCCGCCGACACCGCAACGCCACGGTCGATGCCCACGACGGTGGCATCCTCTGGGCCGGCGATGGGATCAGGGATGTGGGCGAACGCAACATGCCAGCGGCCGGCCCGATCACGGGTGACCCGGTAGGACTTCACGCCCTCGGGGACCGGGCGCGAGAGGCGGAAGCGCACCCACCCCACCTTGGGCACCCACACCCGACCGAACCGCCGATTCAGACGCTGCACGTGGTGCGGTTTGACCGCGACCTGCCGGAAACCGTCGTGAACACCGCTTTTACGCCACGTCGGGCGGCGATGTGTTCCGGTGAAAAAGTTCCGCATAGCCCGGGCGAAGTCCCGCAGCGCCTGCTGCTGCACGGTTTGCGAGCCGGCCGCCAGTGCCGGTGCTGCTCAAGGGCCAGGTTCCACACATACCGGGCATGGCGACACTGCTCGGCCAACACCGCCGCCTGCTCGGCGGTAGGCAACAACCGGTATCGCGCCACGCCAGCAACCTAACCGCCACTACCGACAAGTTACCGAAAGGAGAGGCGGCGCTTCCTTCCCCCGGGTAAACCCAGGCGTTCACGCCGCAAATACCCCATGAGGCAATTCGATGCGTTGCGCGGCAACGAACCCGAGCTCGCCAAGTGGCGGGCAGCAATCCGGGAGTTTCTGCGGGCCGACCGGGCCGAGTTCGGCTGGGTACCTGATGTCGACTCGTGGCTGGGCCAATGGGACGAAGGCTTCAGTGCGCGGCTCGGCGCGGCGGGATTCCTCGGGCTCATCATTCCCGAGAAGTACGGCGGGTCGCGCCTGAGCCACCTGCATCGCTACGTCGTGACCGAAGAACTTCTCGCACAGGGCGCTCCGGTCGCAGCGCACTGGGTCGCCGATCGCCAGGTTGTCCCGGGGCTGCTCGCGTACGGCAACGAGGAGCAGCGCGAACGCCTGCTGCCACGCATCGCCGCAGGCACCTTCTATTCGTCCATCGGGATGAGCGAGCACGGCGCGGGGAGCGACCTTGCGGCCGTCGCGACGAAAGCCGTCAGGACCGACGGCGGCTGGCTGCTCAGCGGTACCAAGGTGTGGACCAGCGGCGCACACCTGGCGCATCAGGTCGTGGTGCTGGCCAGGACCAGTCCGCCGGATCCGGAGAAACGACATGCCGGGTTCAGCCAGTTTCTCGTCCCGTGCGACGCCGACGGGGTGCGGATCGAACCGATCTTGCTGATGAACGGGGACCATCACTTCAACGAAGTCTCCTTCGAAGAGGTCTTCGTGCCCGACGCAGACGTGTTGGGCGAGGTAGGAAATGGCTGGCATCAGGTCACCGCGGAGCTGTCCTTCGAGCGCAGCGGGCCCGAACGCATCCTGTCCACCGCCCCGCTGATCGTCGCAGCGATCCGCGTGTTGGGCGCCCGCGCGGATTGCGACGACGCCACGGCCGCAACCATCGGCGACCTTCTCGCCCGGTTGATCTCGCTTCGTCAGCTGTCGGTGTGGGTGGCGCGCACGTTGACCGATAACAAGGATGCGGCCAACCAGGCCGCATTGGTCAAGGACCTCGGCACCCGCTTCGAGCAGGAGTCCATCGAGGTGATCGCGGATGTGCTCGACCGGGCACCCGCGACGCCGGAGTTGACCGCTTTGGCGGCCACCGCACAGCTGCACAAGCCCCTGTTCACGCTGCGCGGTGGCACCAACGAGGTGCTGCGCGGTGTTGTGGCGCGTGGAATGGGTTTGCGGTGAGCGCGCTTTCGGGCGGTGTCTTCGAAGCCGGCGTCGTTGACGACGAACATGCTGAACTCCGCCAGCTGGTTGACGACATCGGCCGCCGGTCCTTCGACGCGCGGCTGGGTCGGCGCCGCGTACCCGAGCAATTCGACGCGGACCTGTGGCAAAACCTCGAAGACACGGGGTTGGCCAGGCTGACGAGCGCTCCCGACCTGGAGGCGGGACC
>NZ_JBOGDB010000259.1:0-2574 GCF_050701515.1 Mycobacterium sp.
GTGTTCATCGTGACCGACACACATCCGCCGCGCAAGTAGGCTCTCGGCCCGTCAACCCTAGCCCGGCACGGATTGGCCGGCCGATACTGTCGCGCCGCCGATACTGCCGCGACACTGAGACCGGGCGAGTCCCGTTCATGAGCAGAACAGGCGGCCGCATAGCTGCGCAGGAGGGTGCCGTGCCGACAATGACAGGCGTAATCGAGACCGCGCTCTACGTGGATGACCTGCCGCGCTCCAGGCAGTTCTACGAGCAGACGCTGGCCCTGGAGGTGCTCGACGCAACGGATCGGCTGTGCGTCCTTGCCGCCGGCGGGCACGATGTCCTGCTGCTGTTCCACCGCGGCGCCATGGTGGATGACCTCGAGACCTCAGGCGGGGTGATCCCCGGCCACGATGGGACCGGCCCCCTGCACGTCGGCCTCGGGGTGCGCGCGGAGGATCTCGAGGCGTGGGAAGCGCGGCTGGCGGCCGACGGCGTGGCCATCGAGTCGCGGGTCCGCTGGCCCCTCGGAGGGCAGAGCGTGTACTTCCGCGACCCGGACGGACATCTCGTGGAACTGCTGACGCCCGGCATCTGGCGGGTGTACTGAGGCGACTGGCGGCCGCGTGCGGCCACTGCGGTCCAATGGTGTGCGAATTCGCAACTTTGACGAGTCGGCGTCCGTGGAAGGGCTCGACGATCCGGCCTTCGGGAGATGACACTTCTGCACGTCCGTGTCGAACTGAACACGCCTTCGCGATGAGCCACGTGCGAGGACACATTGACGAAGGCGCGGGCGATGGTCCATCGTGGAGGACACCAATGAGACGCCTCACAGCCCTGGCCTTCGCCTTCCTGCTCGCGGTCCCGATTCTGCCGTCGGCCCAGTCACCGCCCGCGGAACCAGCGATTCGGCTGGTTCTGCTCATCGCGGTGGACCAGCTGCGGTTCGACTACCTCACACGATTTCGCGGCGAGTTCCGGCACGGCTTCGCCCGGCTGCTCAACGACGGAGCGGTCTTCACCAACGCGTACCACGACCACTACCCCACCGTCACCGCCATCGGCCACGCCACGATGCTCAGCGGCGCCACGCCGGCGGTGAGCGGCATCATCGGCAACGACTGGTACGACCGGGCGCTCGGCGCGAGCGTGACCAGTGTGGAGGATCCGAACACTCGGACGGTTGGCGGGACACCCGGCGCCGGCGCCTCCCCGCACCGCCTGCTCGTCAGCACGGTGGGCGATGAGTTGAAGACTGTCTCGGGACCCGGCGCCGATCGGGAACGGCCGCGCGTGTTCGGCCTCTCCCTGAAGGACCGTTCGGCGATCCTGCCGGCGGGTCACCGGGCGAATGGCGCGTTCTGGTTCGACACCACCACCGGCACCTTCGAATCGAGCACCTGGTATGGCGCGGAGCTTCCGGCGTGGGTTGCCGAGTTCAACGCCCGCAAGCCCGCCGACGCCTACGCCGGCCGGACCTGGGAGTTCGCCGGCGGCCCGGAGGGCAAGGGGCGCATGATGCCGGCCGCGCCGGGCCGGCCCCTGTACGCGGCGGTGTACGGAAGCCCGTTCGGCAACGAGCTCCTCGCGTCGCTGGCCGAGACGGCGTTGGCTGCCGAGCGGCTCGGGCAGCGCGGCGTGACCGACCTGCTGAGCGTCAGCTTCTCGTCGAACGACAGCGTCGGCCACAGCTATGGGCCGGACAGTCCCGAGGTGCACGACATCACGGTGCGAACCGACGAGGTCATCGGGCGTCTCCTCGCGAAGGTGGACGAGCTGGTGGGTCTTGACCGGACGCTCGTGGTGCTCACAGCCGATCACGGGGTGTCGCCGGTCCCCGAGACGCTGGCCGAAGCGAAGATGCCGGGCGGCCGCATGGCCGGCGAGGCGCTGTTCGGACCGATCGAGGCGGCGCTGGACCTCCGGTTCGGCGAGGGGAAGTGGATCCTGGCGACGGCCGGCAGCTCCCCGTATCTGAATCATGGGCTCGTCGCGGAGCGGGAGCTCGACGCCGGCGACGTACGCCGCGTGGCGGCCGCCGCGGCAGCCGGGGTGCCGCACGTGGCACGGGTGTACACGCGCGACCAGATTCTACGCGGCGACATCCCGCCGGACACCATCGGACGCCGCGTCCTGCGCAGCTATCGCGCAGACCGATCCGGTGACCTGGAAATCATCCTCGACCCGTACTGGATCCGCTCAGGATCCGGCACGACCCATGGCACTCCGTACACCTACGACGCGCACGTGCCAATTGTGTTCCTGGGCCCGGGGATTCGCGCCGGGTGGTATCACGCGACGGTGGCGGTCAACGACATCGCGCCCACGGTGGCGACGCTGATCGGGGTGCAGATCCCGAGCGGCTCGGACGGGCGGGTGCTCGCCGAGATGCTGGCGCCGGTCGCCGTGCCGCCGGCCGCGCCGCATTCCACGGCGGGCCAGTAGGGGTCGAGAGGGTTCGCCACGCGACCAGAAGTGACAGCCCCTCCCCACCCCTGTGCTCAGCCGCTGAAATAGACGTACGCCACCACGATGAGCAGCAGCACCAGCCCCGACGCCCATACGTCGGTTCTGCCCCAGCTCTGTCG
>NZ_JBOGDB010000260.1:0-12497 GCF_050701515.1 Mycobacterium sp.
CGGGGTCTGCGCATCGGTGTCGGTGTCGGTGTCGGTCGCGGCATCGGCCTGCGCGGGCCCCGACGGCGGCGGCAGCTCGGACCCGACCAGGGCCAGCACCGCTTCGGGGACGTCGGGGTCGGTAAAGACCAGCGCGGCGTTGGCGAGCACCGTCCGCGCCCGCGTCGTCAGCAGGCCCGGGTCGCCGGGCCCGGAGCCAACGAACGTGATGCGGCCGGGCTTCTGCTTACGCCCTCGCGTCATCTGTCACTCCGCTCTACAGCCAACAGATCGCGTGCCCCCAGTTCGAACAACTCCGCGGCGACCGAGAGACCAAGCTCTCGTGCCCGCTCGGGAGCCCCGATGCCGGACGCACGGATCACGTCGGATCCGTCCAGCGTCGCCACGCAGCCGCGCAGCGACAGCTCTTCGAAGACGCGGCCGTCCTCATCGATGGACTCGACCACCTCGGCGATCGCGCCCACCGGTGCGGAGCAACCCGCCTCCAGTTCGGCGAGCAGGACTCGTTCGGCGGTGACTGCGGCGCGCGTGTCGGCGTCGTCCAACTCCGCCAGCAGCGCGGCAAGCTCGGTGTCGCCTGCGCGGCACTCGACCGCGAGCGCACCTTGAGCCGGCGCTGGCAACATCTGCACCGGCTCGAGAGTCTCGGTGACGTCGTCCAGTCGCCCGATGCGGGCCAGTCCCGCGCGTGCTACCACGACGCCGTCGAGATCACCGTTGCTAACCCTGTTCAACCTGGTATCAAGGTTGCCTCTTAGGGGGCGGATTTCCAAACCGAGACCCAATGCTCTAAGCTGTGCGGCCCGTCGCGGGCTTGACGTGCCGATCACCGAGCCCACCGGCAACTCTCCCAGCACCAGTCCGTCGCGGGCCACCAAGGCGTCCCTGGCGTCTTCCCGCTGGGGTATCGCGGCGATGACGAACCGCGGATCGGAGGCGGTCGGCAAATCCTTGTACGAATGCACGGCCATGTCCACCCGGCCGTCGTGGATGGCCTCGCGCAGCGCGGCGGTGAACACGCCCACGCCGATGGTGGCGATCGGCTCAGTGGATCGGTCGCCTTCGGTCGCGATGATGACCAACTCGGCGGGATGCCCCTTGGCCACCAGGGCGTCTTTGATGGCACCGGCCTGGGTCTTCGCCAATAGGCTGCCCCGGGTGCCTATCCGGATTACTTCTGCCAAACGTCTACTCACGTTTGTCGAGATCGGTTGTCACGAAAGGCATTTCAGGCCCCGCTACGGCATCGACGGCCTGCGGATCCAGTTCGAACAACTCACGCAGCGCTTCGGCGTAGCTGTCGCCGCCGGGGGCGCCGGCCAGCTGTTTCACCCGTACCGTCGGGGCGTGCAGCAGCTTGTCGACGACCCGTCGCACGGTGCGGGCCACCTCGTCGCGGTGTGCGGCCTCCAATCCGGGCAGCCGGTTGTCCAGCCGCAGCAACTCCGCCTCGACCACGTCGGCGGCCCGCTGGCGCAGCGCGGTCACCGTCGGCGTGACCTCGGACATCCGCTGTCCGGCCAGGTAGTTGGCCACCTCCGCGGCGACGATCGTGCGGGCGGCCTCGGTGTCGGATGCCGCGGCGCGTGCCGACGGTTCCCGCTGGATCCGTTCCATGTCGACGACCCAGACACCGGGCAGGCCGGCCACCGACGGGTCGACATCGCGCGGCATGCCCAGATCGCAGATCACCAGGTCGTGCTCCTCGGCGCGGCGGGCCAGGGCGTGGTGCACGTCGGCAAGCGACACCACCGGGCGAACCGCGCCGGTACAGCAGACGACCACGTCGGCGTCGCTCAACACGGATGGAACGCCGTCCAGCGGCACCGCGTCGGCCTGCACGCCGGATTCGGACAGCGTCCGGGCCAGTCGCCGGGCTCGCGGCAGCGACCGGTTCACGATGTGTGCCTTGGTCACACCGGCGCGGGCCAGGTGTTTCGCCGACAGCGCGCCCATCGCGCCGGCGCCGATGACGACGGCGGTGCGCCCGGCCAGCCCGTTCAGCTTGGCGTCGGCCATGCCGAGCGCGACGGACACCACCGACGCTCCGGCGGCGTCGATCCCGGTTTCGGAGTGCACCCGCTTGCCGACCGACAGCGCCTGCTGGGCCAGCTCGTGCAGGGTGCGGCCGACGGTGTGGTTGGCCTCGGCGGCGGCGTAGGCGCGGCGGACCTGGCCCAGCACCTGCTGTTCGCCGATGACCGCCGAATCCAGGCCGCTGGCCACCGCGAACAGATGCTCGACGGCGGCCTCGGCGTAGCGCACGTAGGCGTACTTGGTCAGGTCGTTCAACGACATGGCGGAATGCTCGGCGAGCACCTGCCCGATCACCGAAAGGCCGCCGTGGAAGGCCTCGACCACCGCGTAGACCTCGACGCGGTTGCAGGTGGACAGCACCATGGCCTCGGTCACCAGCGACGACTGCAGCACCTGGTCGACGATCTTGGCTTGATCGGACTCGTCGGTGCTCAACTGCTCCAGCACGGAGACCGGCGCGCTACGGTGCGAAACCCCGAAAAGCAGCACGCTCATGGCTTCATCACCACGTTAACCAAGGTAATCGCTGCACGGCTCGGCCACCAAATTTCAACGGCCGGCCAGATCTGACCGCAGCCGGGCCTCGTCGAGCTCCCAGTAGCTGTGCTCTCTGCCATCGAGCAGCACCACCGGCAGCCGGTCGCCGAACTCGGCGCGCAGCGCCGGACTGCCCGCTGCGGCCTCGGCGTCGACGTCGGTGGTCGTCAGGTCGAATCCGAGCTCGTCGGCCAGCTCGGCCAGCCGGGCCGCGGAGCGCTCGCAGATGGAGCATCCGTCCCGGGTGAGCAACACGACTTGGGCCCGGTTCACGAGGTAAGTATCCGCATCCGAGTGACCTAGGGTTGAGAGGTGTCCGACTCCGTTGGTGACGAAGCCGCCACGCAGGCGCTCGCCGGCGACGCCAGCGCCGAGGCCGCGGTCACTCACCTCGCCGAAGAAGAGGCCGGCAGCCCGCCGCTGGCTCCGCCGCCCGATCTCACCGCGGCCGCGTTCTTCGACGTCGACAACACGCTGGTGCAAGGGTCCTCGCTGGTGCATTTCGCCCGCGGGCTGGCCGCGCGCAAGTACTTCACCTACGGCGACTTGATCCGATTCGTCTACGCGCAGGCCAAGTTTCAGCTCACCGGCCGGGAGAACAGCGACGATGTGGCCGCCGGCAGGCGCAAGGCGCTGGCGTTCATCGAGGGCCGGTCCACCGCCGAACTGGTGGCAGTCGGCGAGGAGATCTTCGACGAGATCATCGCGGACAAGATCTGGCCCGGCACCCGCGCGCTGGCCGAGATGCACCTCGACGCCGGCCAACAGGTATGGCTGGTCACCGCGACCCCCTATGAACTGGCCGCGACCATCGCCAGCCGGCTCGCACTGACCGGCGCGTTGGGCACCGTTGCCGAATCCGTCGACGGCGTGTTCACCGGGCGCCTGGTCGGCGACGTCCTGCACGGCAGCGGCAAGGCCCACGCGGTGCGGTCGCTGGCCATCCGCGAGGGCCTCAACCTGCGGCGCTGCACCGCCTACTCGGACAGCTTCAACGACGTGCCGATGCTGTCGCTGGTCGGAACGGCCGTTGCCATCAACCCCGACGCCGACCTGCGCGACCTGGCCCGCGAGCGGGGCTGGGAGATCCGTGATTTCCGCACCGCCCGCAAGGCCGCCCGGATCGGGGTGCCGTCGGCGCTGGCGCTGGGCGCGGCGGGCGGCGCACTGGCCGCCATCGTGTCGCGGCGTCAAGAGGGCAGATGATTCGCCCGCTCTAAGTGCGCTGATAGGCTCGCGCCAGCCATGGCCATTGCAGAAGACATCATCGGAACCCACTACCGGTATCCGGACTATTTCGAGGTCGACCGCGAGAAGGTCCGGGAGTTCGCACAAGCGGTCAAGGACGACCATCCGGCCCACTACAGCGAGGAGGCCGCCAACGAGGCCGGCTACGCCGCGCTGGTGGCGTCGTTGACGTTCCTCGCTGTTGCCGGCCGCAAGGTGCAACTGGAAATCTTCAAACACTTCGCGATCCCGATCAACATGGAGCGGGTGCTGCACCGCGACCAGAAGATCAGGTTTCACCGGCCGATATTCGCCGGCGACAAGCTGTGGTTCGACTCCTACCTCGACTCGGTCATCGAGGCGCACGGCACCGTGGTCAGCGAGATCCGCGGTGAGGTCTCAGATGACGACGGTGAGCCGGTGATCACCAGCATCGTCACCGTCATCGGCGAGGCCGCCCACGACGACGAGGCGGACGAAGTGAGCGCGACGATCGCCGCCCGTCGCGACGCCGCCATCGCCAAAATGATTGCCGGGCAAAGTTCCAAGAGCTGAAGCGGCCACGCCCGAGCGGCTGGCCGAATCCTCAGCCGAGGAACATGTTCCTGCGGTTGGCCAGCAACTGATAGAGCGTCTGCTGGATGGTTTCGCGGACCTGGTCGGTCAGCTCGAACGTGACCATCGGATCGTCGGCGGCCGCGTCGTCGTAGTCGGCGGTCGAAATCGGCTCGCCGAACTGGATGTGCCACTTGGACGGCAACGGCACCAACCCGACCGGTCCGGCCAGCGGGAACAGCGGGGTGATCGGGAAGTACGGCACGCCCAGCAGCCGGGCCAACAGCTTGACGTCGGCGATCATCGGGTAGATCTCCTCGGACCCGACGATCGAGCACGGCACGATCGGTGCCTTGGTGCGCAGGGCGGCCGCGACAAAGCCTCCGCGACCGAATCGCTGCAGCTTGTAACGGTCCTTGAAGTGCTTGCCCAGGCCCTTGTAGCCCTCCGGGAAAACGGCGGTCAGCTCGCCGGCGGCCAGCAGCCGGTGCGCGTCGGCGGTGCACGCCACGGTGTGGCCGGCCTTGCGCGCCGCCTGGCCGAGCATCGGCATGTCGAACACCATGTCGGCGGCAAGCAGCCGTAGATCCCGGTTGGTGGGGTGCTTGTCGTGCACGGCCACCGATGTCATCAGGCCGTCGAACGGCAGCACCCCGGCGTGGTTGGCCACCACCAGCGCGGCACCGGTTTCCGGCAGGTTCTCGATGCCACTGACGTCGACGCGGAACCACTGCTTGAAGAACACTCGCAGCAAAGGCAAGAACACCGAATTGTTGAGGTGCGGATCGTAGCCGAATTCGTCGACCGTGTAGTCGCCCATCATCCGCTTGCGGACAAACTCAGCAACCGAGGCGATCCGCTTGGCGAGCTCGTTGGGTGTGTCGTCTGACGACTGCGCCCCACCGGCAGCGGACCGACGGTCGTCGATCTCGCGGACGACGGCAGCCATCTGCTCGGCCGAAGCCCGGCCACCCGAGTCGGTCAGCAGGGAGGGATGTCGGCGCGCACTGTCAGCGCGCTGGGCAGCGCGCCGCTGAGCCGCTGGGCCCGTATTCGTATGCAGCGGAATCACTTTCGCCTTGGATTCGCCCGCCACGTCGATACCTTCTCCCCACCCGATTTCGAGTCTGTTTTTAACGTCCCCAACGTTGCGCCGCCGATACGGCGCGACTCTCCATTGAGCGTACCCATCGAGGATCGATGATCGGAGTCAATCCTCGACCACGTACGTAATCGTCGAAAGCCTCCGCCGTTGTCCACTTGGGGCTATAGCCTAAGTCGTTGCGCATCCGCGTGGTGTCCATGACGCGGCCATAGCTCAAGTAGTCCAACTGTTCGCGATCCACCTCAGTGTAGCGAGTTGCGCGCCATAGCGAATCCACGGCCCAAAGTGCGAACCGCGGTACCGGCAACGGGACCCGCCCCGCTCGCCGGATCGCCTGAGACATCATGATGACGCCCGGGGCGCCGACGTTGTAGGTGCCGGCCAAGCCGGCCATCGTCGCGCGCTCCAGCGCACCGAGCGCGTCCTGTTCGTGCAGCAGTTGCAGCCGGGCGTCCTGGCCGACCACCGTCGGCACCACCGGCCCGGCCAGATACCGCGACAGCGCGGTGTCCATCGCGGGGCCGATCATGTTGGCCAGCCGCAGGATGGTGACCGCAATGTCGGGCCTGCGGCGGCCGAGACCCCGCGCATAGCCCTCGATGTCGATGCTGTCGCGGGCGAAGCCCTCGCCGGGCGGCCGCCGGCTGCTGGAATCCTCGGTGAACAGCACCGGATCACGGGCGCTGGAGCCGTACACCTCGGAGGTGGACTTGAGTACGACCCGGCGCACCGACGGCGCCTTCTGGCACGCCGCGAACAGCTGGATCGCGCCCATCACGTTCAGTTCCTTCAGCGCCGCCCGGCCGCCGGAGCGCGGAGCGTAGGACGCCGCGGCCGCGTGCACCACGGTGTCGACGTCGCCATTGCGGATGACTTTGGCGATGAACGGGTTACGAATGTCGGCGCGGACGAACTCCGCCCGGCCCATCCGGCGCAGCAGATCCTTGCTCGGCGCGATCGCATCCACCGCGATGACGTGGTTGATCAACGGGTTCTGCGCCAGCCTGGCGATCAGATATCCGCCCAGAAACCGGCATGCGCCGGTAACCAGCACGACCTTGGGGTGGTGCGGGGTGTCATCGTTGTCGTGCCCAGGGGTACGGCCCCCGGAGCGACCCTCAGAATCCATCCGGTCAGCCTATCGACGGGAACGCGAAGCTACTTGCCGAGCTTTCTGCGCTGCACCCGGGTGCGACGAAGCAGCTTGCGGTGCTTCTTTTTCGACATGCGCTTGCGCCGCTTCTTGATGACTGAACCCATGAACTCCGCTACCTGGTTATTTCAAGACGTCTTCAAGCCCACTTGACTCGACCCGGACACCTTACCGGGCGGCCGAGGCCAATCAGAAAACGCCGCGTCTAACCAGCGTCGAAGTACGAGGTCTCCAACAGGTCGTGGACGGCCTTGGCGTGCACCCGGAACGACCGGCCGACCCGGACTGCGGGCAGTTCGCCGTTGTGCACCAGGCGGTAGACCGTCATCTTGCTGACCCTCATCAAGCTGGCCACTTCGGCGACGGTGAGAAATTGAGCACGCGGCGGCTGGCTGTCGGAAGCCCCACTTTCCCGTGCATGCTTCCCGCTCGCCGAGTCCCGCCCCGACGGCCCGTTCATAGACGTCATCGCAACCCAATCCTTCAGGCACGGGTGTTCCAGCGGCTTCCCCACCGCTGGCACCAACACGTGCTTACACCAGGAGAATAGCGGGGCAATTGGGGTTATTGCGACGGGTGTGGGCTAATCGGTTCAAATTCGTTGAATTACCCTGATGTGATTCCAAGCTGGGCAGATCGCTGTTTTGCGGCCTCAACGGCCTCGGCGATGGCCGCCCGAAGCCCACCCCGCTCGAGTTCCCGCAGACCAGCCGCGGTTGTGCCGCCGGGCGAGGTCACCGTGGCACGCAATTGGGCGGCCGTGGTGTCCATTGCGGTGCCCATTGCTGCGTCGCCCGCCGGCTGCTGCGCGTCGAGACGTTCCAGCAACATCGCGGCCGATCCGGCCATGGTATGTACGACCAGGTCGGTGGCCACCGGCCGAGACAGCCCCGCCGCGACGCCGGCGTCCACCAACGCCTCGACCACCAGGAAGAAGTAGGCCGGGCCGGATCCCGACACCGCGGTCACGGCGTCCAGCTGCGATTCCGGCACGGTCAGCACGCCGCCGACCGCGTTGAAGATCGCCGACACTTCCTTGAGTTGTTCGGCGGTGGCGAACCGGCCAGGGGCAAGGGCGCTGACTCCCCCGCCGACGACGACGGGCGCATTGGGCATCACCCGCACGACCGGTGATCCGGCCGGCAGTTTCGCCTCGTAGTAATCGGTGGTCACGCCCGCAGCGACACTGACGAAAACCTGCTCGGCGCTGTCGCTTTCGGCATGCGCGGCAGCATCGGCGATCTCCTCGACGACCGAAGCCACGTCAGCGGGTTTGGTCGAGACGATGACGAAGGTGGCGTTCTCGGCCGCCTCGGCCACCGTGGTCACCAGCACCGAGTACGTCTCCGACAGGTACTTCGCTCGGTCCTGGTCCTTTTCTGCCACCACCAGGTCCTTTACCTGCCGGCCCCCGCGCAGCAGCCCCGCCAGCAGCGCTTCGCCGATACTTCCACCGCCGATGATCGCGATCCTTGCCACGGGTGAAAGCATTGCAGACGCCCGCGGCTACTCCGGGGGCGGCACCATCGCGAGTTGGCGACTCTGCACGACGACGCGTCCCTCGCAGTCGACCACGATGTGGTCCTCGTCGAACCAGTCCTGGCCGATCTGCACCGTGGTACAGAGCACGCGCAACCAGCCGTCGGCCGGCAGCGCACGCAGATAGGCGGTCAGCTGCACCGTGGGCGCCCAGCCCCGCCGGTTCACCCCGAACGTCACCGGCGCCGACACGTCGCCGCACAGCAGCGCAAACAGCACGTCGGGGGCGACACCCTTCGGGCGCACCCAATACTCGATCACCGGCGGACCGCCATCCGAGCGCGGCTCCATCGTCGTCAACGACGGCCGAATGTCACAGCCGTGCGCCAGATGCACGATGTCCGCCATCGGATGGCCCGGTCCGATCGGCTCGAGACCCGGCGGCGGCTCCGGCGTCATCAAGGGCACCACCGGGTTGACCGACAATAGCGGCGGCACGTGATGCTCGGGGTCGCCCAGCGTGACCGCTGCCCGCACCGCCGTGCGATCGCCCTGATTCAGCTCCACGTCGACCAGGCTGACCCGCCGGCCGCGCTTGCGCACGGTGGTGACCAGCCGAAGGGGTCCGGGATCCGGGGCCCACAGAAAGTTTCCGGACAGCGCAACCGGTTCCACAGCACCGCCGTGCTCGGTGCGGGCCGCATTCGCGCACAGTGCCAGCATCGCCCCGCCATGCACCTTGGGCCCGATCGTCCAGTGCTCGTTCAGCTCGCCCGCATAGCAGCCGTCACCGGCCGCCATGAGCGCCATCGCGTCGGTGAACAGGGTGGATCCTGGCATCGGGTGTTCCTTCGTCGATTCAGCGCAGCAGGTAGGCGCGGGCGAACTGCAGCGATTCGTGCAGCAGTGATTCGCGTTCGTTCGCGGTCCGCGCGCCCGACGTGGTGATTTCGAGGATGACGTGGCCGGAGAAGCTGCCGCCGGCCAGCATTTCGCAGATCTCGACCGTGGGCTGGGTGCCGCGGCCGGGCACCAGATGCTCGTCGGTGGGTGCCCCGCTGCCGTCGCACAGGTGCAGATGCACGAGCCCGTCGCCCATCCGGCGGGCCATGTCGATCGCGTCGGTGCGCGCCGTCGCGGTGTGTGACAGGTCGAGCGTGTAGTGCGCGTGATTGCCGTCCAGCGGGTCATAGGACGGCGCGAACGCCGAAACGCCCGGCCCCGGCCTGCCGCCACGCTTACGCATCCGGTCAACCGACGTCTGGCCGCCCCCGAAGAACCGGTCGGCGCGGAACGGAAACATGTTCTCCACGGCCACCATCACGTCGCTGCCGGCCTCGAGGTCGGCGACCTGCTCGGCGAACCCCTCGGCGTAACGGCGCTGCCAGCGGAACGGCGGATGCACCACCACGGTCTGGGCGCCGAGCTGTTCGGCGGCGCGCACGCTGCGATCCAGCTTGGATATCGGGTTGGCGCCCCACACCCGCTGCGAGATCAGCAGGCACGGCGCATGCACCGACAGCACCGGCATCTCGTAACGCCTCGACAGTTGCTCGATGGCTCCAATATCTTGGCTGACCGATTCGGCCCACACCATCAGTTCCACGCCGTCGTAGCCGAGCCGGGCCGCGTACTCGAAGGCGGCCTCGGTCCTCAGCGGGTAGACCGAGGCCGTCGACAGACCGACCTTGATGGCGGGGCGCACTGTGTGGTTCGGCGCCTAGCCCGATTGCAGCAGCGCCAACGGCCCAAGGGTCACCAGCGCGCCGACCGCCACCGCGATCAGTGTGCTGCCGATGTCCTCGGTCTTGCGCACCACGCGCACACCAACCACAAGGCCGAGGATGACCAGCACGGACAGCACCAGGGCGACGATGTTGTTCCACTTCCACAACTGGTCGAACGCGATGAACAGGCCGCCGCCGAAGGCCACCGCGACGATGCACTGACCGACGATCCAGGCGCCGCGCACGAACGCCGACATCGGCGTCTCTTCGGCGGTTTCGACATCGTCCTCGACGTCGAGGTCGTCGTAGTCGTCGTAGCGAGGAGTGCGGCGGCGGGCCAGGTCGTCGGCCACCGTCTGGCCTCCGAACAGCGTCGAATCCGTGGAGCGCAGGTACGACGGCAGCTCGTCGACGTCGTCGGTTTCCGGCGCGGGCGTGGTGGCCAGCGCCGGCTCGGTCACGTCGGCGGCCTCGATCGCCTCGTCGTCGTCGTCGACGTCAAGGGGATCGGGGCTCATCTGCTCGGCGCCAACGGCCGCCGAAGCGGGGTATCGCCGCTGCGCATGGGCATAGTGCGGGCGCCGCGGCCGCTCGAAGCCGGGTTCTTCTTCCACCACCTGGTCGACGGTGCCGCTGCTGGAGATCGGGCCGGTGAACTCGTCACCCTCGTCATCGGCGGGGGCCGCGGCCTCACCGTGCGGCGCGTCGGAGATGATCGGGATCTCGCCGGTCAGCTCGGCGACCGAGATGGAGTCGGAATCGCCGCGCCGACGCCGGCGCCGGCCGCCAACGGGCGGGGCTCCGATCGTTCCGTTTTTTGCCAGCAGTTCCGCGACCGATATCGGTCGGGTGCTGCTGTGGCTGTCTTCTGGTCCTGTCATCGTTGTGCCTCTGGGCCTACTTACCTACCGTGCCGCATCTCGTACGGACGTCTCAACCAAGGCGGTTCCGTCAGCTTCGCTGTCGAGTTTCCGCAGAATCAGGCCTTCCCGCAACGCCCACGGGCAGATGTCCACGGTCTCAATCGCCAGCGCTCGCATACTCGCCTCCGCTACCAACGCTCCGGCCACGATCTGTGGCGCCCGTTCGGCGCTCACCCCTTCCAACTCTGCTCGGTCAGCCGCGGTCATCCTAGAGATGAATGCTATGACCTGCCGAAGTCCGGTAGCTGTCAGTGTCCTCTTTACCCGCGGCCCCGCGCCGGACGGCGCGGCCCCGGTGAGTCGCGCCAGCGAGCGGAACGTCTTGGATGTGGCGACCGCCAGGTCGGGGCTGCCAGCCTTGAGCATAGTGGCGCCCGCGTCGGCAAGCTCGGTGGCCAGCCAGTCGCGCAACATGCCCACCCGGCGCCGGCCCGGCGGATCGTCGGGCAGCCATTCCCTGGTCAACCGGCTAGCACCGAGCGGAAGCGACAGCGCCACCTCGGGCTCCTCGTCGACGCCGTTGGACAATTCCAGCGAACCGCCGCCGATGTCGATGTTGATGATCCTGCCAGCGCTCCAGCCATACCAGCGCCGCACCGCCAGGAACGTCAACCGCGACTCATCGACCCCACTGAGCACCTGCAGCGATGCGCCGGTCTCGGCGAGCACCCGGGCCAGCACGTCCTCGGAGTTCTTGGCGTCGCGGACGGCCGAGGTGGCAAACGCCATCAACTCCGCACAGCCGGAGCTGGCGGCGATCTTGGCCAACTCGTCGATGGTGCCGATCAACTTGTCGGCGCCCTTGCGGGTCAACTTGCCCGAGCTGTCGATGGCTTCGGCGAGCCGCAGCGGCACCTTGGTGGAACTCATCGGCGTCGGATGGCCACCGCGGCGAGCGTCCACCACCAACAGGTGGACGGTGTTGCTGCCCACGTCAAGCACGCCCAGTCGCACGCATTCAACCTAATGGGTGTGCCGGTGAGGTTCGTGAGCGGATCGCCGCCGTGGCTACTTAGCATTCGGCGGCAATCGGCGCTAGCGTTGGATTCTGTGACGGCAGAACATCCCGGCGAGGTCGAACCGGACTTCGCCCGCGAATGGGTGGAGTTCTACGACCCGGACAACCCCGAACACCTGATCGCCGCCGACCTGACCTGGCTGCTGTCGCGGTGGACGTGCGTGTTCGGCACGCCCGCGTGTCAGGGCACGGTGGAAGGCCGGCCTGACGATGGATGCTGCTCGCACGGCGCGTTCCTCACCGACAAGGACGACCGCGCCCGGCTGGACGACGCGGTCACCAAGCTGACCGACGAGGATTGGCAGTTCCGGGAAAAGGGCTTGGGCCGGAAGGGTTATCTGGAGAAGGACGAGTACGACGGCAAGCCGAACCTGCGCACGCGGAAGCACAAGGGCGCCTGTATCTTCCTGAATCGGCCCGGCTTTCGCGGCGGCATCGGATGTGCGCTGCACATCAAGGCGCTCAAGCTGGGCGTGGAGCCGCTGACGATGAAGCCGGATGTCTGCTGGCAGTTACCGATCCGGCGCAACCAGGAATGGGTGAAGCGGCCGGACGGCAGCGAGGTTCTCAAGACCACCATCACCGAGTATGACCGGCGCGCCTGGGGTGAGGGCGGTGCCGACCTGCACTGGTTCTGCACCGGTGATCCCGCCGCGCATGTCGGTTCGAAGCAGGTCTGGCAGTCTTATGCAGCCGAGCTGACCGAGCTGTTAGGCGAGAAGGCCTATGCGGAGCT
>NZ_JBOGDB010000261.1:0-29870 GCF_050701515.1 Mycobacterium sp.
GTGCGCCCCGAGGGCAACACCCAGGCGCTGAAGCTGATGGCCCAGACGTTCGAACTGCGGCCCCACTTCGAGTGGCGCGGACTTGGTTTCATCTCCCAGAGCGCATTGAAGATCCATCACGACTACGCCGAATTCGATGCCGAGCTGAAGTTCGAGATGCCCGGCGTGCGGGTCGCCGACCCCAAGGCGTGCCAGTGCGGCGAGGTCCTCAAAGGTGTCATCAAGCCGTGGGAGTGCAAGGTGTTCGGGACGGCGTGCACGCCCGAGACGCCGATCGGCACGTGCATGGTCTCGCCCGAAGGCGCCTGCGCCGCGTACTACAACTTCGGCAGGCTGCATCGGGAAACGGCTCTGCTGCTCGGTCAGCGCGGCTAGCTGCGTTTTCAGCCGCCCGATCCCGGGTAACCCATGTCACAGTCGCCGCAGCCCATACGGCGGCTGTGAGGAGTAGTCATGAGCAGCCCACAAGACCGCTTCGCTGGAGAACCTGCACCAGGTTCACGAGACACCGGATCAGATAAGCCGTCAGGTGGCGAAGATCGACCATCGGGCGAGTACAAGGGCGACGAATCCGTGCCCACGCTCAGCGACCCGGACAAGAAGCCCGAATTTGACACCAGTTTCACCAACGAGCCGCCACGCGACGTCGAGTCAGAGGTACCGCCCTACGAGGGACGGAAGACCGAAGCCGACGCTGGCTTCACCGAGTCCCAGGGCGCCAAGACCGGCGGCGCGACCGGGCCTACCGCGGACGCCGAACCCAAGTCGCCGAAGCCCGGCGCGGGCGGCTCGACCAAATCACCGGCCGACGAACAGCCGGCTTCGCGAGGATCGGAGTCGGACACCGACGACGACATGGTGGGTCCCGGACACGTTTCCGGTGCCGGCCGCGCGGAAGACAAGCGCTAGCCGCGCCGAATCACCACTGGTCACGCGGGACGTCGAAGTCGGCGCACAGCGCCCGCCAAACGTCGCGGGGCGCGACACCGTCCTCGATGGCCTGCGCGGCGGTGCGCCCGCCGAAGTCGGTCAGCACGTGATCGACGAGCAGCGATCGCCCGCGCACCGGGCCGAACTGGCCCTCGACGAGTTCATTGAATTCGGTCAACCGCACACAGCCCAAGCTACGCCGACGGCGCGAGCGCTTCGTGGCACACCGTTACCGGATCGGCGACCCCGCTGACGCTCTCTCCGGCACGGCGGGCCGCGTCGGCGTAGCTCGGTGACGACAGCACCTCGACGACCGCAGCCGTCAACGTCGCGGCGTCCAGCGGGCGTACTAGTTGCGCACTGCCTTGTCGCACAAGGCGATTGGCGATCTCCCACTGATCGCCGCCACCGGGCACCACCACCATCGGCACGCCCGCCAGCAGCGTCTTGGTCACCATGCCGTGCCCGCCGCCGCAGATCACCAGGTCGGCGTGCGACAGCAGTTTGTCTTGTCGACCGCGCCCCATCACCGCCCACGGCGGCACCGCGACCTCGCGCCCCCATAGCCGCGACACGACCACCCGAGCGCCGTCGGGCAAGCCATCACCGGGGGTCAGGCATTCCAACGCCACATCGATCAATCCGACTGCCCCGGTAAAAGCCGTTGACGGTGCGACGATGACCAACGGCCCCGCGCCGGGCGGTACTTCAAGCTCGGCGTCGGTGGGTTCGAAAAGCAACGGACCGACGACGACGGCCTCGGACGGCCAGTCGGGACGCGGTACCTCCAGGGCGGGCAGTGTCGCGATCAGGCGGCGCAGCGGATCCACACCAACTGGTGGCAGCCCGACCGACACCCGCGCCACCGCCCGCTGTCGCTGTCCGGCCCGCAGCGCGCGCGCTGTCAGTGCCCGCATCACGGTGTCGCGCAACCGGCCGCGCACCCCCACCCCGGGCGCCAGCCCGCTGCCGATCGGCGGCAAACCCTTCGACGGGAGGTAGAGCGGATGTGGGTTCAACTCCACCCACGGCAGGCCGATCATTTCGGCGGCAAGCCCGCCGGCGGCAGTGATCACATCGGACACCACCAGATCCAAAGCCAGTTCCTCGAGGCGCCGTGCGTTTAGCACCGCCATCCGCGCGGCGCGCTGGTGGATCTTGGCCCCTGCGTCGCTGTCATCGTCCAGGGGACCAGGTCTGAGGCCGTCCAGTTCGATAGCGTCGACGCCGGCCGTACGGGCGAAGTCCAGTACCTCCACCCCGGTCAGCAGGGTCGGCTCGTCGCCGGCGGCCAAGAACTTCAGGCACAGTGCGATCGCGGGGAACGAGTGCCCCGGATCCGGTCCGGCGACCACGGCGACGCGCACGCGCCTACCCTGCCACAGCGCCCGCCACTAGGCTGCCAACCATGACCGAACAGACTTCTTCAGTGAACTCGACTCTCGACAACACGCGCACGGTCGAGACTTTCCTGTATGCGCTGCAGGACCAGGACTTCGATAGAGCCCAAGGTGTCGTCGCCGACAACCTGGTATGGGAGAACGCCGGGTGGCCGACCATGCGGGGCGGTCGCCGAGTGATCAATATCTTCAGGTCGATGGCGGGCCGCGGCGGCTTCGAGGTCAAGATCCACCGCATCGCCGCCGAGGGCACCGCCGTACTCACCGAACGCACCGACGCGCTGGTGTTCGGCCCGATAAGAGTGCACTTCTGGGTGTGCGGCGCGTTCGAGGTGCACGCCGGCCGGATCACGCACTGGCGCGACTATTTCGACGTTTACGACTTCCTCAAGGGGACGCTGCGCGGGATCGCCGGGGCCGTCATCCCGTCGCTGCGCCCGACGATGTAACGCTATGCGCGGCGCAGCTGGCCGAGTTCGTCGAACGCCTGCGCCCACCCGGTCAACCGATCGGTGGCGCTGACCAGCTCGTCGCGGTAGCGCTGCTGTGACATCGGCGAGCTCGACATCGGCCCGTTGTTAGCGGCGGACACCAATTGCGCTGCCGCAGTGACCATATCGTTGTACTGCCGGACGCCGTGGTCTAGCTGGGTGGTGAACGCGCTGATCGTCGGCGCCAGGTGAGCACGCGATTGCGGGGCATTGTTGATCGCCCGCTCCATCGACATCACTTCACCGGCCGTCGCCGCCATGGTCGCGGCGGTCTGGTTGGCAACCGTGATGAGCTCACGGAGTTCGGCTGCGGGCAGCATCCGGCCCCGCTCCATCACACTGATCAGGGAGAACAGCCCGCGCTCGGAAGCGGCCAGCGCGGCCATCGGTTGCCGGGCGGCCGATCCCCATGGTGGCAGCCGCCGGGTGGCCCGCGACCGCTGCGGCGGCAGCGGCGATGCCCGCAGCCAGCGATAACGCAGGAACGACAGTGTCGCGAGAAACGCCGCACCGACAGCGATTGGCGCGGGGATGAACAGCGCCCACACCGGCGTGCTCCACGAGGCCAGCAGGGCGGTCACCCCAACCCAGAACACGCAGGACACCCCAAAGAACAGGCCTAGCCGCAGCGCCCATTTGCGCTTACGCAGTTGCTTGGCGCGTGGATCGGCTGCCGCACCGAGCTTTTGGGCCAGTACGTCAGAGAGTTCGGCGGCGGTGTCGATACCGCGCTGCAGCAGCGAACGCCAGGCCTCCGGTCTGCTTGCGTTAGAGCGCGATTTCACTGCCATTCCACGAGAACTACTGACCGATCGGCTTTTCCGGGGCCGCTTCCGGCTTCGCCGCCGCCGGCGGCGTCGGGGTGGCCGATGGCGCCGACGCGCCCCCAGAAGGCAGAGCCTCACCACGCATCGAGGCCCGGATCTGCTCGAGCCGCGAATGCCCGGCCATCTGCACGCTGGCCTGTTGCACTTCTAACATGCGGCCCTGCACCGAGTTCTGCGCGAGCTCGGCCGAACCCATCGCATTCGCGTAGCGGCGTTCGATCTTCTGACGTACCTCGTCGAGGCTCGGGGTGTTACCCGGGGCCGCCACTTCGCTCATCGACCGCAGCGACGCGCTCACCTGCTCCTGCATCTTGGCCTGCTCGAGCTGGCTGAGCAGCTTGGTGCGCTCGGAGATCTTCTGCTGCAGCATCATCGCGTTCTGCTCGACGGCCTTCTTGGCCTGGCCCGCGGCCTGCAACGCCTGGTCGTGCAGACCCTTGAGGTCCTCGACGCTCTGCTCGGCGGTCACCAGCTGCGCGGCGAACGCTTCGGCGGCGTTGTTGTACTCGGTTGCCTTGGCCGCGTCGGTGCCCGCGGTGGCCTGATCGGCCAGCGTCAACGCCTGACGGACGTTGACCTGCAGCTTCTCGATGTCGGCGAGCTGGCGGTTGAGCCGCATCTCCAGCTGGCGCTGATTGCCGATGACCTGGGCCGCCTGCTGCGTCAACGCCTGGTGCTGGCGCTGTGCCTCCTCGATGGCCTGCTGGATCTGCACCTTCGGGTCGGCGTACTCGTCGACCTTCGAGCTGAACAGCGCCATCAGGTAGCGCCACGCCTTGACGAACGGATTGGCCATGGGTTCACTCCGTCTTCGTGTCTGGAACTGCTTCCGTCTACCTCTACTGCCAACCTATCGGCCAGCGATGAGCTAGGCCACCGCCATGGACACGATCTGCGCAGGGATGACGACCTTCGTGGTGGGGTCGATATTGGCCGCACTGACCGTTTCGCGGACCATCGCGTCGCGCTCCGCGTGCGCCATGTCCTCGCCGGCGTCGGACAACACCCGCGACAGCGGGACGTCCAGGGCGCCGCAGATGGCGCTGAGCAGTTCGCTCGACGCTTCCTTGCGGCCGCGTTCGACCTCGGACAGGTAGCCCAGGCTGACCCGGGCAGCATCGGACACCTCGCGCAGGGTACGGCCCTGGGAGATGCGGGCACGACGCAGCACGTCGCCAATCACCTCGCGCAGCAATGTCGCCATCGTGCTCTCCTTAACTCGGGTGGCTTGGTACTAGCAGAACGCCGGTGACCGCCGGGGGGTTCCCGGCTGGGCGGTCCGGGTCAAAGATCACAATCTCGTCAGCCACCAGCGGGTCGTGCCCGCGAATCCCTGATCGCCGAGACGACGTAATCGACGCCGGTCAGCACCGTCAGCACGATCGCGGCGGACATCACGACCCACGCGCCGGTCAGCCACGGCACGGACAGCGGCAGCACAAACAGGCCGATGGCCACCGCCTGGACGAGCGCCTTGAGTTTGCCGCCGCGGCTGGCCGGGATGACCCCGTGGCGCAACACCACGAACCGCAGCACGGTGATGCCGATCTCGCGCACCATGATCAGCACGGTGACCCACCACGGCAGGTCACCGAGCATAGACAGGCCGATCAGCGCGGCGCCGATGAGCGTCTTGTCTGCTATTGGATCGGCCAGCCGGCCGAAGTCGGTTTCGATTCCGTAGCTGCGGGCCAGCGCGCCGTCAAACCGGTCGGTGATCACCGCGACCGCGAAGATCACGAAAGCGACAATGCGCCAAAAGGTTTCGTGGCCATCACCCACGAACAGCGCGGCCAGGAACACCGGAACCAACACCAGCCGCAACACGGTGAGCCCGTTTGCGATGTTCGCAACCTTGGCGCGGGGAATCACCGGATCGACGTGAGATTGGCCCGACACCGCAACAGGATATCGGTTGCTCAAACCGATACTCTCGCACCTGTGAGCGCCGCGCCGGATAACTCCTCGCCCGATGGGCTCGTGGTGCGGCGCGCTCGCACCTCGGACGTGCCCGCGATCAAGGCGCTCGTCGACGCCTACACGCCCAAGATCCTGCTGGAGAAGAACCTGGTGACGCTGTACGAGGCGGTCCAGGAGTTCTGGGTCGCCGAGGTGGACGGCGAGCTCATCGGCTGCGGCGCCCTGCATGTGTTGTGGTCGGACCTCGGCGAGGTTCGCACTGTCGCGGTGCACCCGAAGGTGAAGGGCCAGGGCGTCGGGCGCGTCATCGTCGACCGGTTGCTGGATGTGGCCCGGGAACTGCACCTGGAGCGGATCTTCGTGCTGACCTTCGAGACCGAGTTCTTCAGCGGGCATGGCTTCACCGAGATCGAGGGCACGCCGGTCACCGCGGAGGTCTACGAGGAGATGTGCCGCTCGTACGACACCGGCGTCGCCGAGTTCCTCGATCTGAGCTACGTCAAGCCCAACATTCTGGGCAATGCGCGAATGTTGTTGATGCTCAAATAGCTTCGTCGCCATCGATGCCATCCGCGCCCCGGATGGACGCAATCGTGTGGGCCAACTCGTCGGGCTTGGCCAGCACGTCGCGCGCCTTGGAACCCTCACTGGGCCCGACGATTCCGCGGGTCTCCATCAGGTCCATCAACCGGCCCGCCTTGGCGAAGCCCACCCGCAGCTTGCGCTGCAGCATTGACGTGGACCCGAACTGGCTGGACACCACCAGCTCCACGGCCTGCAGGAAGACGTCCATGTCGTCGCCGATATCCGGGTCGACGTCGGTGCGCTCGCTGGTGGTCTTGGCGGTGGTGACGCCCTCGGTGTACTCGGGTTCGGCCTGGTCCTTGCAGGCGTTGACGACCGCATGGATCTCGTCGTCGGTGATGAACGCGCCCTGCAGGCGGATCGGCTTGTTGGCGCCCATCGGGATGAACAGCCCGTCGCCCATGCCGATCAGCTTCTCGGCGCCCTGCTGGTCCAGGATCACCCGGCTGTCGGTCAGCGACGACGTCGCGAACGACAGTCGGGACGGGACGTTGGTCTTGATCAGGCCGGTGACCACGTCGACCGATGGCCGCTGGGTGGCCAGCACCAGGTGGATGCCGGCGGCGCGGGCCTTTTGGGTAATCCGAACGACGGCATCCTCGACGTCGCGGGGCGACGTCATCATCAAGTCGGCCAACTCGTCGACGATCGCCACCACATAGGGATACGGGCGGTACTCGCGCTGGCTGCCCAGCGGAGTGGTGATCTCGCCGGAGCGCACCTTCCTGTTGAAGTCGTCGATGTGCCGGACTCGGGACGCCTGCATGTCCTGGTAGCGCTGCTCCATCTCCTCGACCAGCCAGGCCAACGCCGCGGCGGCCTTCTTCGGCTGGGTGACGATCGGCGTGATCAGGTGCGGAATGCCTTCATACGGCGTCAGTTCCACCATCTTCGGGTCGATCAGGATCATCCTGACTTCTTCCGGGGTGGCCCGGGCCAGTAGCGAGACCAGCATCGCGTTGATGAAACTGGATTTGCCGGAGCCGGTCGACCCGGCGACCAGCAGGTGCGGCATCTTCGAGAGATTCCACGAGATGTACTCGCCCTCAATGTCCTTGCCCAACGCGACTACCAGTGGATGGTGATCGCCGCGGGTGGACGGGTCGGTGAGCACGTCGGCCAGCCGCACCATCTCCCGGTCCACGTTGGGCACCTCGATGCCTACGGCGGACTTGCCGGGGATCGGCGCCAGCATCCGCACGCTTTCGGTGGCCACCGCATAGGCGATATTCTTCTGCAGCTGGGTGATCTTCTCCACCTTGACGCCGGGCCCGAGTTCCACTTCGTAGCGGGTGACGGTCGGTCCGCGCGTGCAGCCGGTCACCGCGGCGTCGACCTTGAACTGCTGCAGCACCTCTGTGATCGCCTCGGCGATGCGGTCGTTGGCCGAACTGCGGCGCTTCGGCGGGTCGCCGGCCTTCAGCAGGTCCATCGACGGCAGCGTGTACGGACCTTCGACGACGCGATCGGTTACCTGCCGTTTGGCGGCCGCCTTCTTGCGCCGCGATGCCCGGGTGGGCTCCGGAATGGTCGGCGCCTCTTCGTCGAGCGGGTAGTTGTCGTAGGGCGTGCCGGCGGGCCACGCCTGGGCTTCGTCGTCGCCGTAGGCCGACGGGCCGTCGTAGTAGCCGTCCGAGAAGTCCTCCGCCGACGGGTCCGAATGCTCCTGGCCCTCGTCGAGTTCGCCGGAGAACTCGTCGGCTCGGTACAGCGGCCGGGTGCCGAACATCGACCGCACGGTGGCGGGCACCTCGCGGATGGTCGTGCCGGTCACCAGCAGGAAGCCGAACAGCACGCCGATGAACAGCAGCGGGGCGGCGATCCACTGGGTAAGCCCCTCCGAAAGCGGGCCGCCGATGGCGAAACCGAGGAAGCCGGCGGCGTGCTCACGACCGGGCGGGGTGTCCGGCGATCCGGACCACAAGTGCCATAGCCCCAGTGCGGGCAGCGCGATCATCGTCGCGCCGAGGATCAGCCGCGGCCGGTCGTCCGGATCGGGCTCGGAGCGCATCACCGTGACCGCGATAACGACGAGCGCAATCGGCAACAGCAGCACGGCAGAGCCGATCAGCACCCGCAGGAAGGTGTCGATCCATTCGCCGACCGGCCGGGCAGCACCGAACCACGAACTCGCGACCACGACGACCGCGACACCCAGCAGCGCCAAGGCAATCCCGTCGCGGCGGAGGCCGGGGTCGATGTCGCGGGCCCGACCCACCGAGCGGGCCGTCGATCCGGCGCCCCTGGCCAGCAGCAACCAGCCGGCACGGGCACCGCGGCCGATGGCCAGCCCGGTCGCCGGGAGGCGCGAGGGGGTGCGGCGTTTGGCCGGCTTCCGACGGGGTGACTGTCGGGTCGGCCGGGAGCCGGCCTTTGACCTGCTGGTACGGCTACCGGATCGGGCGGCGGTCTTACTGGGCATGATCGCAAGCCTAATCGCAAATGCCCCATATTCACCATCTGCCACACGGGTCACAGTTAGGTATCCAAAATGAAACCGGTTGGTGGCTGAGTAGGGTGGGCAGTCGTCCAGCCGCACACATCGAGGAGCTCATCGTCCATGGCCGTTGTCGTCGTCGCCACCATGACCGCCAAACCCGAGTCGGTGGACACCGTGCGCGCCGCCTGCAAGCAGGCCATCGAGGCGGTGCACCAGGAACCGGGCTGCGAGCTCTATGCGTTGCACGAGACCGACGGGTGGTTCGTGTTCGTCGAGCAGTGGGCCGACGCCGATGCGCTGAAGACGCACAGCACGGCGCCCGCCGTTGCGACGCTGTTCGGCACGGTGGGCGAGCATCTGGACGGCGCACCGGACATCAAGATGCTGCAGCCCGTCGTTGCCGGCGATCCCACCAAGGGCCGGCTGCGCTTTTGATGGCTGGGCTGCAGGGCAAGGTCGCGTTCATCACCGGCGCCGCGCGCGGTCAAGGTCGCGCGGAGGCGGTCAGGCTCGCCTCTGACGGAGCCAGCATCATCGCGATCGACATCTGTGACCAGATCGCGTCGGTGCCCTACCCGATGGCCACAGCCGACGATCTGGCCGCAACGGTCAAACTCGTCGAGGACACCGGCGCGCGGATTGTGGCGCGGGAGGCCGACGTTCGCGATCGCGACTCGCTGAGCGCCGCGCTGCAGGCCGGGCTGGACGAGTTCGGCCGGCTCGACATCGTCATCGCCAACGCCGGCATCGCCCCGATGCAGTCGGGCGGAGACGGCTGGCGCGACGTCGTCGATGTCAATCTCACCGGCGTGCACCACACCGTCGATGTCGCGATACCGGCCATGCTCGAACACGGCGACGGCGGGGCGATCGTGCTGACAAGTTCGGCCGCCGGCCTGGTCGGCATCGGCGGCGACGACCCCGGCTCGCTCGGCTACACGGCGGCCAAGCACGGGGTTGTCGGCTTGATGCGGGCATACGCCAACCATCTTGCGCCGCACCGCATCCGGGTCAACTCCATCCACCCGGCCGCCGTGAACACGCCGATGATCCACAACGAGTTCACCAGGCAGTGGCTGGAACGGGTCACCCGGGAGACCGAGGCACCGGTGGACTTCGGCATGGCGCTGCCCGTGCAGGCCGTCGATGCCGAGGACATCGCCGCGGCGGTGGCGTGGCTGGTGTCCGATGAAGCCTGGTACATCACCGGAGTGACGTTGCCCGTCGACGCGGGCTACGCCAACAAGCGCTGATGGCGCGCAATCCGGCGGCCCGAACCGCTATCGGCCCGATGGTTTTGGCGGCCGTCGAGCAGAACGAGCCACCAGACCGCCGTCTCGTCCAGGACGACCTCGCGTTTTCCTTCCTACCGGCGACACTGCGCGCGCTGGTGCGCACCACCCGGCTGCCGGCGGTGCGCCGAATGATGGTCGCCGGCTTTGAGCGTTCCGGACCCGGACTGTGGTCAAACATCGCCTGCCGCAAACGATTTATCGACGAGAAGCTTGACGAATCCCTTGCCGAGATCGACGCCGTCGTGATCCTTGGCGCGGGGCTGGACACCCGGCCCTATCGCCTGGCTCACCGGACCGACATCCCGGTGTACGAGGTCGACCTGCCGAAGAACATCGCACGCAAGAAGAAGACCGTGCGGCGGGCGCTGGGCGGACAGCCGCCGTCGGTCCGGTTGGTGCCGGTCGACTTCGAGCGCGACGACCTCGCTGCCGAGCTTGCCAAGCAGGATTACCGCACCGATTACCGCACCTTTTTCATCTGGGAAGGCGTGACGCAATACCTGACCCCCGACGCGGTGCGAGCGACATTCGAGTTCCTTCGCGGCGCAGCCCCATCGAGTCGTCTGGTGTTGACGTATGTTCGGAAGGATTTCATCGACGGCGAGAACATGTATGGCGCGGAGTCGGTGTATCGCAAGTTCCGTAAGAGGCGGCAGTTGTGGCACTTCGGCCTGCGACCCGACGAAGTGTCGGAGTTCGTCGCCGAGTACGGCTGGCAACTTCTTCAAAACGCCGGACCCGATTACCTGGGCGAGCATTACATCCAGCCTGCGGGACGCGACCTCACCGCATCTCAGGTCGAGTGGTCGGCCTTCGCGGAAAAGGAATGAATTCGTCGCCCGGGCTTGCCAACCCGTCGCCGAAATGGGATTCCCTGTCCGCGTCCGGGTGTTGCAACACAGCCACCGCCGCCACCACCACCGCCATTCCGCAACCCGGGGGTCACGCCGACCTTCCAGCCCGGTCCGGTCGGCCCGGTCGGTTAGTTCGGCGCCACAACCCAGATCTCGATGACCGTCGGTACGATCATGGGCTCATGCGGATCAATTCGGCGGCGAAGCCCGCGCCGAATCAGTTAGACGGGCGTCGCGCGGTTCAGCGGCCCGTCGTGATCGGGTCCCACACCCGCGAGAAGCCGAAATCTGGAAAGTCGTTGATATTTCGAGTCGCGAACTCATCGACACCGTGGTGGCGCAATGTCAATGCCAGACGCGCATCGAACAAGCGCCGGCGAGCAATTCCGGGCGTGGCCGCCAGCACCCACACATCGTTCATCACTGGGGCGTTCTCGATGAGCGCCCACCGGCGGTTACCACGAAACGTCTGACAGACCTCCGCCGCCTCGGGGGCGTCGAGCGGTCGCGTCACGACCGCGGGATTCCGGAGTAATTGATACAGCTCCACTAGCACGAGCTCACAGATTGCGACGTCGTCGCGGTCGGCGCAGCCCACGAGGAAGGCGACCGCAGCATCGTGTTCGGGGCAATCCTGATTCTGGGCATACAGCAGCACGTTTGTATCGATCGACAGCATCGCGCGACTCACGCCTCGTTGGCGAGCTCGCGCCACGCGTCGTCGGATACGCGAAACGGACCGAGCCGACGCGGCGTCGGCGGCTGCCAGGTGTCGGCAACCGCGTCCCGCCTCGGGTAGACCCGCACCATGTGCTCCAGCCCGCGACGAACGACCTCGGCAAGTGTCATCTCGTGCTCCTCCGCGACGCGCTTCGCGTCCCGGTAAAGCTCATCCGGCAACTGAACCTGCGTCCGAATCATACATCAAATATACATCTACATCTGAAAGACATCTGGGTCGTGTGCGGCCAGCTCGCCGTCCACCGCGCCGCAGGCCCACAGCGGGCCACCGCCAGGAAGTCGGCAACCGCGCGGGATTCCTCCGGACGACTCACCCACGGAGTCACCGTCGACCCCCTCTCACCCACACCGAGGCCGACCTCGGATTAGCGTATCCACCCCGTCCCCGGACTGCATGGGTTTAGGCCGGCGCCGCGCATCTTGAGCAAATCGACAGCCGGCCGCGCGGCCGCGAAATTGTAGGGAAACCCTGATGCGGCCGCCGACCCCGCATCGATAGAGTCATCAAACAGAAGTCGTGGCTTCCGCCCGACGCGGGGATCGGCGCCCAAGGCCATTTCGGTCGACACGAGGAGTTGACATGGCATCCCTGCTACATCTGCGTCGCATTGTGCCCGCAGCCCTACTCGCGGCGACGGCCGTGCTCGGCGGCAGTGCGGTCGGAGATACCGCAACCGCCTGCGCAGCACCCAACACCGGTGGGCGAGAGTGGGATGTCAAGGCGTACGACACGTGCATGCGCGACATCCTCGTCAACCGGGATCCGAATAAGAGCTTCAGGGACGAACATAAGCGATGCTGCAGCGAATCCGGCGGCGACTGGGATGCCAGCACGAACAACTGCGTCGCTCCGGCCGCCGCGCCAGCACCGGCGGAACCCACACTGCCAGGAGTCGCTCCACGCCCTGGGGTGGCCACGCAGCCGCCGCGTCCTCCGCCCGATCCCGGACCGGCGGCACCACCCCCAAACGTGATCGGCCCTGGCTGATCATCCTCGCCGAAACAGAAGCCAGGGCGGTGCAAGTGGCACGGTAACGACCGGGAATTCTGTTTCGGCGGAGGCACGTCGGCAAACGCTCTAAGACTGCCGATTCTCCCACCCACGGGATCGGCGCCAGGCTGTATGGGACCCCGACCGGGCAGGGATGGGGAACTTGCGGCGCGCCACCCGCCGTGGCGGCCGACACGCCAACCGCGCCGCCGCCCACCAAGCCTACGGCGGGCCGCCTCCTCCGAAGATTCCACCGACGCCGGCGCCGTTCGTTCCCGTCGGCTAGATCTCGATGATCGTCGGCACGATCATCGGCTGTCGGCGGTAGGTCTCCCCCACCCACTTGCCGACGATGCGACGCACGGCCTGGGCGATCCGGCCCGGCTCGGTAACTTGATCGCCGGCAAGGATTTCCAGCTCTTCTCCCACCTTGAGCGCGACCGGCTCCAGCGCCTTCGGGTCCTCGGAGAACCCGCGCGAATAAAGATGCGCCGGCGCCGCGGCGCGCCCGGTGCCGCGGTGCACGACGACGGTCACCGCGACGAAACCCGAAGAGAGGGTGAGCCGTTCGCCCAGCGTGGCGTCGCCGACGTCGCCGGTGACCAGTCCGTCGACGAACATCTTGCCGGTCGGCACCGCGCCGGCGATCGACGCCTTGCCGGCCACCAGATCGACGCTGACGCCGTTCTCGGCCAGCATGATCGAATCCGGCGACACCCCCGCCCGGGTCGCCAGCGCGGCATTGGCCCGCAGCATCCGCCACGTTCCGTGCACCGGCATGACATTGCGCGGCCGCACGCCGTTGTACAGGAACAGCAGTTCGCCCGCGTACGCGTGACCCGAAACATGTATTCGCACTTGCGCGTTGGTGACGACGCGAACCCCGATCTTGGCCAGCGCGTCCAATACGCCGAAGATCGCTTCCTCGTTGCCCGGGATCTGCGATGACGACATGACGATGAGATCGCCCGACGTCAGCGTGATGCTTCGATGCTCACCGCGCGACATCCGCGACAGCGCGGCCATCGGCTCACCCTGCGTTCCGGTGGTGACAAGCACGACGCGCTCGGGCGCCATCATCTCCGCTGCGCCGATGTCGATGACGTCGTCGTCGTCGACCGTGAGGTAGCCGAGCTCCTTGGCGATCCCCATATTGCGTACCATCGACCGGCCCACGAACGACACCTTGCGGCCAAGCGCCACCGATGCGTCGATAATCTGTTGCACGCGAGCAACATTGGAGGCGAAGCAGGCGACGATAACTCGCCCTTCGGCGCCGCGGATCAGCCGATGCATGTTCGGCCCGATCTCGCTCTCCGACGGACCCACGCCGGGGATCTCGGAGTTCGTCGAGTCGCACAGGAACAAGTCCACCCCCGCGTCCCCGAGTCGGGACATGCCGGGCAGGTCGGTGGGCTTGCCGTCGGGCGGCGACTGGTCGAGCTTGATATCACCGGTATGCAGCACAGTGCCCGCGCCCGTGTGTATCGCGATGGCCAGGCAGCCCGGAATCGAATGGTTGACCGCGAAGTACTCACATTCGAACCCGCCGTGAATCGAGCTCTGGCCCTCGGCGACCTCCTCGAACGTCGGCTTGAGGCGGTGCTCACGGCACTTCTCGGCGACCAGCGCCAGCGTGAACTTCGATCCGACCAGTGGAATGTCGGGCCGAAGCTTCAACAGGAACGGAATGGCACCGACGTGGTCCTCGTGCGCATGGGTCAGCACGAGTGCCTCGACGTCATCGAGACGGTCCTCGATGTGGCGCAGGTCGGGCAGGATCAGGTCGACGCCGGGCTCGTCGTGGCCGGGGAAGAGTACGCCGCAGTCGACGATCAGCAACCGGCCGAGATGCTCGAAAACGGTCATGTTGCGGCCGATTTCGCTGATGCCGCCCAGCGCGGTGACCCGCAATCCGCCGGGCGCCAGCGGTCCCGGGGGCGCGAGTTCTTCGTTCACCGCAGTACCGCGGCTGCCCGCATGTCGGCGGCCAGCGCCTCGGCCTGTTCCGCGGTCGCCGGCACCTGCGGCAGCCGCGGATCGCCGACCTCGATGCCCTGCAGCCGCAGCCCGGCCTTGGCCATCGTGACACCGCCCAGCCGGGACTGGGCGGCTCCCAGCGGGGCGAGGTTGACGTTGATCTTGCGCGCGGTGGCAATGTCGCCAGAAGTAAACGCCGACAACATGTCTCGTAGCTGGCTCGCGGCCAGATGGCCCCAGACGCTGACGAAACCAACCGCGCCCATCGCCAGCCAGGGCAGGTTCAGGGCATCGTCACCCGAGTAGTAGGCGAGGCCGGTTTCGGCGATGATCCGGCCGCCGCCGTACAGGTCGCCCTTGGCATCCTTGATGCCGACGATGTTCGGATGTGGCGCGAGCGCGCGGATGGTGTCCCATTCGATCGGGATGCTCGACCGCGGCGGGATGTCATAGAGCAGGATCGGCAGTGATACCGCATCGGCGATCGCGGTGAAGTGTGCCACCAGCCCCGCCTGCGAAGGCCGCGAGTAATACGGGGTGACGACCAGAAGCCCGTGTGCGCCTTCGGCTTCGCACGCTTTCGCCAGGTGAACGCTGTGAGCCGTGTCGTACGTACCAGCACCGGCGACGACGCGGGCGCGATCACCGACCGCCTCGAGCACCGCACGCAGAAGCGCGATTTTCTCGTCGTCAGTGGTGGTCGGCGATTCACCCGTGGTGCCGGATAGCACCAGGCCGTCGCAACCGGCGTCCACGAGGTGCGTGGCCAGCCGTGCAGCGGCCGCGGTGTCCAGCGACCCGTCGCGCGCAAACGGCGTCACCATGGCGGTCAACACGGTGCCCAGCCGGGCTTTCACGTCGAATCCGCTGGCACTCACGACCATGAAGGTTACTCGCTTACGTCAGGCTTCCGTCGCCAACGGCGACGTTGCCACTTCGGTGCCGTCGGCCAGCGTCGCGATCTCGAAGTCGGCGAACACCTGCGGGGCGACGTCGACGAGTTCGCGCAGGCACGCGATCGCCAGGCGGCGGATCTCCACATCGGCGTGTTCACTGGCCCGCATCGCGATGAAGTGCCGCCAGGCGCGGTAGTTGCCGGTCACGACGATGCGGGTTTCGGTCGCGTTGGGCAGCACCGCGCGGGCCGCCTGGCGAGCCTGCTTGCGACGCAGCGCGGCGTTGGGCTGATCGGCGAACTTGGCCTCCAGCCGGGCCAGCAGCTCGGTGTACGTGGCACGGCTGGCATCGGCGGCCGCGGTGAAGATCGCCTGCAGTTCGGGGTCGTCCTCCATACCCGGCGGCACCACGACCTCCGAGTCGTGCTCGGGCACGTATCGCTGCGAGAGCTGCGAGTACGAGAAGTGGCGGTGGCGGATCAGCTCGTGGGTGCAGGACCGGGATATGCCGGTGATGTAGAACGACACCGATGCGTGCTCGAGCACCGAGAAGTGCCCGACGTCGATGATGTGCCGCAGGTACCCGGCGTTGGTCGCGGTCCGCGGATTGGGCTTCGACCAGCTCTGGTAACAGGCGCGACCGGCGAATTCCACCAGCGCCGGCCCGCCGTCGGCGTCGGTGCTCCACGGCACGTCCGGCGGGGCCAAGAACTCCGTCCTGGCGATCAACTGCACGCGCAGCGGCGTGGTCTCGGCCACGCGGCTCACCATAACGTGACACCCTTTCCCACACGATGTTAGTCGCCTAACATGTTAGTAACTAACACCGATAGGAGTGCAGCGTGGATACCGATGTCATCGTGATCGGAGCGGGGCCGACGGGCCTGACATTGGCCTGCGGACTACGGGCCGCCGGCGTCACGGTGCGTGTTCTCGACAAGGCCGCGGGCCCCGCGGTGACGTCGCGTGCGCTGGGCCTGCAACCACGCGGGGTGGAGGTGCTCGACCGGATCGGGGCGCTCGGCGACCTGCCGGACCGTGCAATTCCGATCCGCGAGGTGATCGTCACGGTCGAGGGGCGCCAGCTGGCACGCCTGAAGATCGGACTGTCCATGGAGCGGCTGGGGGGACGGCCGGGGCTGGTGATGTCGCAGGCCGACATCGAAGGCGCACTGCGCGACCGACTTTCGCAACTCGGCGGAACAGTCGAGTGGGACAGCGGCGTGCAGGGACTGGAGGTGGACGCAGATCGCGTGTCCGTGCAGCTTGGCGACGCCATACGAGTCGACGCCGGATGGGTGGTCGGCGCCGACGGTGCGCACAGCGTTGTTCGCAAGGCGCTGGGCGTCGGTTTCCCCGGCGTCCCCGTTGTCGAGCGTTTCCTGCTTGCCGACGTACACGCTGAGCTCGAGCGGCCGCGCAATGCGGCCTCCGTATGGCTACGAGATAGCAAGTTGCTGGCGGCTTTTCCGCTGCCCGGCCACGATCTCTGGCGGCTGATGGCCCCAGCCCCACCGGAATTCGGCGACGAGCCACAGCAGCAAGGGATCGTCGATTTCCTCGGCACCCGGTTGGGCGCCGAGGCAGGCGGATCGATCCGCAGCGTGGAGTGGACGTCTTCGTTCCGCATCCAGCGGCGCCTGGCCGACACCTACCGGCGCGGCCAGGTGTTGCTCGCCGGCGACGCCGCGCACATCCACAGCCCGCTGGGCGGTCAGGGTATGAATACCGGAATCGGCGACGCGGAGAACCTGGCATGGAAGCTCGCCCTCGTCATCAGCGGCCGCGCCGATGACAGCCTGCTCGACACCTACCAGGCGGAGCGGCGACCGATCGCCAAGGACGTCCTGGAATCGACAACCGGCCTTACCGAAATGGTCCTGGGCGGCAACCGAATTGCCCGGTTCGTGCGCGATCAAGTCGCCGTGCCTCTGATGAACCGCGACTGGGTGCAACGCCTGATTGCTAAGAAGGCGTCGCAGCTACAGGTTTCCTACCGGGATGGACCGCTTGGCGCCGGGCGCTGGCGTCTGCTGCCCGGGCTCCGGCCCGGCGATCGCGTTCCCGACCCCGACGGTATATACGACTCGCTGGCGCCGGCGTGGGCACTGCTCGGGCCGGAATCTCTGGCGGAGACCGCCCGCCGGCGGCTCGGTGACGTCGTCACGATCCGCGGCGACGGCGACGCGATGTTGGTCCGCCCCGACGGGCACCTCGCGTGGCGCGGCTCCGAAGTCGCAGGCCTGCACGCGTGGCTGGACACGGCACTCGGCAAGCGAGCGGAGGCTTTGACGCCGTGACCGACGATGACTGGCGCGCGCGAAAGAAGGCGGCGACCAAACTCGCGATCCAGGAACAGGCGCTGCGACTGTTCGTCGAGAAGGGTTACGACGCAACCACTGTCGACGAGATCGCCGCTGCGGCAGGTGTGTCGCACATGACCTTCTTCCGATACTTCCCGCGCAAAGAGGCAGTCGTCGAGTACGACGAATACGACCCCCTGATCGAGGAATTGATCGCTGCACGGCCCGCGGACGAACCGCCTTTGACGGCGCTGCACAGCGCCATTCGAGTGGGGCTGGAGAACGTCCTCGAGACCGATCGTGAGGCCCTGCTCATCCGAACCCGACTGGTGCTGCGCAACCCAGTGCTGCGGGCACGAAACGTAATGGCTCAGGACGAAACCCGCGATCTGTTCGCGCGAGCACTGGCCCGCCGTGCCGGCCTACCGGAGCCCGACCTTGCTGCCACGGTCCAAGCCTCCGCGGCGCTGGGTGCGATAGGGCCGGCGATCATGGCATGGGCCGAGAGCGACGACGCCGACCTCGTCGGCGTAATTGACGAGGCGTTCGCGGCATTGGCGGTCGGCACATCATCCTCGATGTGATATGGGTGTATGGCTCCCGTGATATGGTTGACCATATGAAGACGACGGTGAACCTTCCGGATGAGCTACTTCGAGAGGCGCAGGAACTCGCCCGTCGCCAGCAGACGACGCTGCGGGAGTTGATCGAGACCGGCCTGCGCACCGTAATCAAGCAGCGATCCGCGAACTCCACATTCGTGCTCCGCGACGCCAGCGTCGAAGGTCGTGGACTTCAACCGGGTTTCCGCGGCGCAACCTGGGATCAGATGCGGGACGCGATTTATGGCGACCGTGCATGATCGCCGTTGACACGAACATCCTCGTGTACGCGCACAGGCGCGACGCCGCCTTTCACACGACTGCAGCGACCCTGCTCCAGGATCTCGCCGAAGGCCGATCAGCCTGGGCCATACCCTGGCCGTGCCTGCACGAGTTCTACTCCGTCGTCACGAATCCCAAGATCTATGATCCGCCGAGCACTCAAGACCAAGCGATAGACCAGATCGAATCGTGGCTCGAGTCACCGACTCTGCATACGCTTGGCGAGCCAGCGGAGTACTGGCATCGCCTGAAGTCTTTGCTCATCGCGGCCAAGGTTGCCGGACCATTGGTGCACGACGCGCGGATCGCTGCCCTGTGCGCACTTCACGGCGTCCGCGAGTTGTGGACCGCTGACCGCGATTTCGGGAGGTTCGGCTCCGCGGTAACCGTACGCAACCCGCTGATTGACGGACAGTATTGAGTTTGGCCATGAGACCGATTTCGGGTGGTCACCGTCGCTTGACGGCATCGGATAACTCGCTTGCCAGGTCGCCAGCCGTTCCCACGGTGACTTCCCCGAGTCCCAACCATGACGCCATCGTCTGCAGTTCAGCCGCCAGGGCATCGGCCACCCGCGACAGCTGCTGGGCCGGTTCGGCGAACGCGCCGACGACGTGCAGAGCGTCCCGCCCGCGTTCGGCCTTCAGGTCGACCCGGCCGGCCAGCTGCCCGTCGAGCAGGAACGGCCAGACGTAATAGCCGTACTGACGTTTGGCCGACGGTGTATAGATCTCGATGCGGTAGCGGAAGTTGAACACCCGCTGCACCCGTGGCCGGAAGAAGATCAACGGATCGAACGGGCACAGCAGCGCCGTCCCGCGATCCCGCCGCGGCACGATCTGGCCCGCCCGCAGATACGCCGGGGCCGTCCAGCCGTCGACCTCGACGCGTTCCACCTCTCCGCCCGCGACCAGTTTGGCGATCGCAGGCTTGACCTGCGCCGTCGACAGCCGGAAGTAGTCGCGTATGTCGGCCTCGGTGCCCACACCGAGCGCGGTGGCCGCGCGCAGCGTCAACTCCCGCACCGCCTGCGCGTCGTCGACCTCGCGGGCCAGCACGTCGGGTGGTAGCACATTCTGGGTGAGGTCGTAATGCCGGGCGAACCCGACGCGGGTTGCGGTGGTCAGCACGCCGGCGGCGAACAGCGCCTCGGTCACCCACTTGGTGTCGCTGCGGTCCCACCACGGACCCTTCGAGCCGCGGGGCTCGGCGCCCAGGTGCGCCTCGATCTGCCCGGCGGTGGACGGCCCGAGCTCGGCGATCGCGGCGACGATGTCGTCGGCCAGTTGTGGGTTCTCCTTGACGATGTGGGTGCCCCACCGACCGTGCCGGTACTGTCGCATCCGCCAGCGCAGCAGCGGCCAGTCGTCGACGGCCATCAGCGCGGCCTCATGCGCCCAGTACTCGACCAGCAGCCGCGGTGAACGCGCGCTGTGGTGCCAGGCCGCGCGATCCAGAACGTCGCGGTCGTAGTAACCGAGTCGGCTGAACACCGGCGCGTAATGCGCGCGCACCGCGACCGACACGGAGTCGAGCTGCAGAACTTGAATCCGGGAGATCAGCCGCCGCAGGTGCGCGCGGGTGACCGGGCCGCGCGGTTTCGGTTCGGCCAGCCCCTGCGCGGCGACGCCCACCCGCCGGGCCTGGGCGGCGGTGAGGCGGCTCATGCCCGGAGGTAGCTGTGAAATCGGTAGCGCAGGCCGGAACGGCTGGTCAGCCAGTCTCCGGCGGTGCCGATCCAGGTCTCGTCGAGCACCGGTGCCACCGCGTCGCCGTCTTCGCGGGGCAGGTCGATCTCGACCTCGGTGACCTCACAGCGCATCGCCGCCGGCAATGCCAGCACGTAGATCTGCTCGCCGCCGACCACCCACGTCTCCTCATCGGTGAGCACGGCCTCGAACTCGCTGAGAGTGCTCACCACCTCAGCCCCGTCCGCCATGTAGTCAGCTTGGCTGGTGACTACGACATTTCTGCGCCCCGGCAGCGGGCGCACCTTGGCTGGCAGCGACTCCCAGGTCAGCCGCCCCATCACCACCGTGTGACCGAAGGTCAGCTCCTTGAACCGGGCCTGGTCCTCGGGCAGCCGCCACGGAATGCCGCCGGCACGGCCGATCACACCGGAGGGCGACTGGGCCCAGATCAGGCCCACCGTCATAGTCATGATTCGGCCCTGCGAGCAGGCCTCATACCGCGACGGGTGCCTTGATCGCCGGGTGCGGGTCGTAGTTCTTGATGACGATGTCGTCGTAGGCGTAGTCGAAGATCGAATCACGGGGCGCCAGAAAGAGTTCCGGATACGGACGTGGCTGGCGGCTTAGCTGCTCGGTGGCCTGCGCGACATGGTTGTCGTAGATGTGGCAGTCGCCGCCGGTCCAGACGAACTCGCCGACGTCCAGCCCGGCCTGGGCGGCCATCATGTGGGTGAGCAGCGCGTAGCTGGCGATGTTGAACGGCACGCCGAGGAAGAGGTCGGCGCTGCGCTGGTAGAGCTGGCAACTCAATCGGCGATCGGCGACGTAGAACTGAAACAGCGCGTGGCATGGCGCCAGCGCCATCTGCGGGATCTCGCCGACATTCCACGCCGAGACGATGTTGCGACGCGAATCCGGGTCCTGCTTCAGCAGCTCCAGCGCGGCGCTGATCTGGTCGATGTGCTCGCCCGACGGGGTCGGCCACGACCGCCACTGCACTCCGTAGATCGGACCGAGATCGCCTGTCTCGCTGGCCCATTCGTCCCAGATGGTGACGCCATGCTCTTGCAGCCAGCGCACGTTGGAATCGCCGCGCAGGAACCAGAGCAGTTCGTAGATGACCGACTTCAGGTGCACCTTTTTGGTGGTGATCAGCGGGAAACCGGCGGCCAGGTCGTAGCGCAGCTGGCGGCCGAAGAGGCTGCGGGTGCCGGTGCCGGTCCGGTCGGATTTGGGTGTGCCCCGCTCCAGCACCACACGCAGGAGATCCTCGTAGGGCGTGGCGATCGGCACGCCGCCCAGCTTACGTCCAGACGGGTGGCGTAGAACGGAAGCCATGCCGAGCATCAGCAGAGTCCCAGCCACCGTCACCACACCCGACGGCACCTGCCCCGTCACCCTGCACACCCCCGAGGGCACCGGCCCGTGGCCGGGGGTGGTGATGTACGTCGACGCAGGTGGCGTCCGCGACACCATGCACGACATGGCCGCCAAACTGGCCGGGTATGGCTACGCCGTGCTGCTGCCCGACGTGTACTACCGGCACGGCGACTGGAAGCCGTTCGACATGGCGACGGCATTCACCGATGCCGAGGAGCGGACCCGGTTGATGTCGATGGTCGGATCGGTGACCCCCGACATGATCGCCAGCGACGCCGGGGCTTTCTTCGACTTTCTGGAACAGCGTCCCGAGGTGAGGGGATCCAAGTTCGGCGTCTGCGGCTACTGCATGGGCGGCAGGACGTCGGTGGTGGTCGCCGGGCGTCAATCCGACCGCGTCGCGGCCGCCGGCTCCTTCCACGGCGGTGGCCTGGTGACCGACGATGCGACCAGCCCGCACCTGTTGGCCGACCGGATGACGGCAACGGTGTACGTGGCGGGCGCGGAGAACGACGGCGGCTTCACCGCTGAACACGCCGAAACCCTCGGCAAGGCGCTGACCGCGGCCGATGTCGAGCACACCGTCGAGTTCTATCCCGCCGGGCACGGTTTCGCGGTGCCCGACAACCCGCCCTACGACGAGAAGGCCGCCGAACGGCATTGGGGCGCGCTGGAGCGATTGTTCGGGGCCACGCTGCGCTGACCTCGACAGACCCCGCCGTCCGTCGTGTTGACACGGTGCGCGACCATAGTCGCGTGGACGGTGAGGTCGGCAAGACCAAAGAACAGGACCAAAGCGATACCGGCTCGCGCATCGACCCGGTACTCGCCCGCAGCTGGTTGCTGGTCAATGGGGCGCAGTACGAGCGGTTTGCGCCTGCCGCGGAGTCCCGTGCCGACATCGTGGTGCTCGACATCGAGGACGCGGTCGCGCCCAAGGACAAGACCAGCGCACGCGACAAGGTGGTCCGGTGGCTGAGCGACGGCAACAGCGACTGGGTCCGGGTCAATGGGTTCGGAACCCCCTGGTGGGCCGACGACCTCGACATGCTGGGCAAGACCTCGGTCGGCGGGCTGATGCTGGCGATGGTCGAATCCGTCGACCACGTCACCGAAACCGCCAAGCGGCTGCCCAACGTGCCGATCGTCGCGCTGGTGGAAACGGCCCGCGGCCTGGAGCGCATCACCGAAATCGCCGCCGCGAAGGGCACCTTCCGGCTGGCCTTCGGCATCGGTGACTTCCGCCGCGACACCGGTTTCGGCGACAACCCGTCCACCCTCGCCTACGCGCGCTCGCGATTCACGATCGCGGCCAAGGCGGCCCACCTGCCGAGCGCCATCGACGGGCCGACGGTCGGGTCCAGTGCTCTGGTGCTCAGTGAGGCGACTGCCGTCTCCGCCGAATTTGGCATGACCGGCAAGATCTGTCTGACACCAGACCAGTGCGCCACCGTGAACGAGGGGCTTTCACCGTCCGTGGACGAGATCAGCTGGGCCAAAGAGTTTTTCGTCGAGTTCGAACGCGACGGCGGCGAGATCCGCAACGGCTCGGACCTGCCACGCATCGCCCGGGCGAACAAGATCCTCGATCTGGCCCGCGCATACGGCATCGAAGTCTCCGAGTTCGACGACGTCGACGACCCGGCCCATATCCCGGCGCCGTCGGACACCTACCACTACTGAGTGCTTGGGCCTTCCTCTTCTTCGCGTTCGTTTCTCCTAAGGAAGTGGCGCACCGCACGCAGTAATCCCCGGCCGGCGTAGATGCCCGCCACCACCGACGCGATGATCATCACGATGAACATCACCAGCCAATTCGCCCGGCTATGGCTGACGTTCCACCAGACGATCGTGAACAGCACCGCGCAGATGAAAACCACAATGTCGCGCCAGTTTCCGCGGTAGGAAAATGCGGCCAAGCGTAGCTCGCGGGTACGTTCGGTCGTCGTGATGAGGTCGTCGATACGATGGTCGATGCTCGCCTTGAGCCGGGTTTTCAGCTCGGGCTGGTTGTCCGGGATCCGCTCCAGCAGGTCCATGTCCTTGACGATCATGCCACGGACGTCGGGACCCTTGAGGTTGCCGGCGGCAACCCCCAACAGCGCGCCGCCGGCGATTGGCGCTGCGCCCAAAGCGAGTTCGGCAATACCGGGCATAGCTTCGTCTCCTCCGTCACTCCATCAGCACAGCGGCGAGCGTGCCGCCGAGTTCGTAGGCCCGTTCGCGCACTCCGGCGTCGACGGCGCCGACAACCTCCAGTGCGTCGGCGGCCTTGCTCAGCGCCAGCCCCGTCGCCACCTTGTCCACGGCGTTCGCCGCGCCGACGGTGTCGTTGTTGCCGTGCACCCACACTCCGTACGGTCGCCCGGCCACGTGGTCGAGGCTCGGGTAGTAGACGGTATCGAAGAAGTGCTTGAGCGCGCCCGACATATAGCCAAGATTGGCGGTGGTGCCGAACAGGTAGCCGTCGGCCTCGAGCACATCCGGGACCGTCGCCGCGAGAGCCGGCCGCACTTCGACCTCAACACCCTCGATGTCGGGATCCCGGGCGCCGGCCAACACCGCCTCCAGCAGTTCACGCGTCGCCGGAGACGGTGTGTGGTGCACGACCAGCAGCCTCTTGGTCATTCCTTCTCCTGCAGCTGGACGGCCTTCTTCATTGCCTCCCGGGCCCGGCCGCGGTCACCCGCATAGTCATACGCCCGCGCCAGCCGATACCAGCGCCGCCAGTCGTCCGGGTCGTTCTCGAGTTCTTCGCGCACGGTGTCGAACAGCACGTCGGCCGCATCGCGCTGGATCCGGCCCGACGGCATCTTGGGCAGGGAGCTGACGTCGAGTTCCATGCCCTCGTCGCGGATGATGCGGGCCAGCCGTTGGTGCGCAAGGCCCGCCTGAAGCGTGCTGACCATCACCCAGATTCCGATCAGTGGCATGATCAGGACCGCCAGGCCGAGCCCGATCGCGGCGGCGCGGCCGGACGTGATGAACGCGATCGCGATCCGGCCGAGCAGCAGGAAGTAGACGACCAGCGCCACGCACATGAAGCCGATCAGCAGCTGGATGCGCAGTGCGCGTGCGCTCTCACTCATGTCAGGTCAAGCAGCGGCTCGATACCCACGGTGAGCCCCGGGCGTTCCCGCACGCGGCGCACCGCCAGCAGCACGCCGGGTACGAACGAGGTGCGGTCCAGGCTGTCGTGCCGGATGGTGAGCGTCTCGCCCTGCGTGCCGAACAGCACCTCCTGGTGCGCGACGAGTCCGGCCAGCCGCACCGAATGCACGGGGATGCCGTCGACGTCGGCGCCGCGTGCACCTTCCAGCCCGGTGCTGGTGGCATCGGGGTTGGGCGGCAGGTCTTTTCGCGCTTCGGCGATGAGTTGCGCGGTGCGAGCCGCGGTGCCCGACGGGGCGTCGGCCTTCTGCGCATGGTGCAGCTCGATGACCTCGACGGACTCGAAGAAGCGCGCGGCCTGCTGGGCGAAATGCATGGACAACACGGCGCCGATCGCGAAGTTCGGCGCGATGAGCACCCCGACATCGGGCTTGGCGGTGAGCCAACTGCGGACCTGCCCCAGCCGCTTGTCGGTGAAGCCCGTGGTGCCGACGACGGCGTGAATGCCGTTCTCGATCAAGAACTTCAGGTTGTCCATCACCACGTCGGGGTGGGTGAAGTCGATGATGACCTCGGTATCGCGGTCGGTCAGCAGGCTGAGCGGGTCACCCTCGTCGACCTCGGCCGACAAGGTCAGGTCGTCGGCAGCCTGTACCGCCTGGACCATCGTCGAGCCGACCTTGCCCTTGGCGCCCAGCACTCCGACTCGCATGGCTGGCAGCCTAGTCCCCGGACGGTGCCGGTCCGGCCGACGTGGGGTCGCCGACCTTGATCAGCATCTTGCCGATGTTGGCCCCGGTGAACAGCCCGTTGAGCGCGTCGACGCAGGACTCGATGCCTTCGAAGATGGTCTGGCGGTGCACCAGCCGGCCCTCCTGCTCCCACTGCCGAAGCGGGGCGAAGGCCTCGTCGAATCGGCCCCACTGGTCGAGCGTGTTGAAGCCCTGCATCAGCGCGCTCTTGGCCAGCAGATTGACATAGTTGGCCGGCCCCGGGTGCTCGCCGGTCAGATAGCTGGAGATGACGCCGCAGAGCACGACCCGCGCCCTGGGAGCCAACCGGCCAAGCACGGCGTCCAGGATCGGCCCGCCAACGTTGTCGAAATACACGTCCACCCCGCGGGGACAGTGTTGTTTGAGCGCCGCAGGCAGGCCGTCCTCGCGGTAGTCGATGCAGGCGTCGAACCCGAAGTCCTCGACCACGGCCCGGCATTTGTCCGGCCCGCCGGCAATGCCGACCACCTTGGCTCCGGCGATCTTCGCGATCTGACCGGCCACCGACCCGGTGGCGCCCGCCGCCGCCGAGACCACCACGGTCTCGCCGGGCTGGGGCCTGCCGATGCCGGTCATCCCGAAATACGCCGTGGCGCCGGTCGGCCCGTACACCGACATCACCGCCAGCTGATCGACGGCGTCGCCGGGGACGGGCGTGCTGAACACATCATCGCGGATGATGACGTAGTCCTGAAAGCCCGTCAGCGTGGTCACCACGTCGCCGACCGCATAAGCGTCGCAGCGCGTCGCAACGACCTCGCCGATTCCCGCCGCCCGGATGACCTCGCCCAGCTGCACCGGCGGCAGGTAGCCCGGCTGGTCGTTCAGCCAGGTCCGCACGGCGGCGTCGATTCCGACGTAGGTGGCGCGGAGCAGCGCCTCGCCGTCGGCGGGTTCGGGCGCCGGTGTGGAGACCAGCTCGGTGTCACCGGGCTGAACCAGCCCGGTCGGGCGGCGACGCAGCAGGATCTGGCGGTTCGTCAGGTCGGGCACGATGCCGAAACTACCGAAGCCGCCGCGCGGTTGGATCGCCTGCATTCCTGTCTAGAGTCGGTCCCGTGGCGGACGAGTCGCTGATCGCCTGGCTCCTGGATTCCGATCCAGCGCTGCGCTGGCAGGTCGAGCGCGACCTGGTGGGCGCACCGCGCGAGATTTGGGAAGCGACACGGGCACGGATCGCGACCGAAGGCTTCGGCAAACGGCTTCTCGCGCTGCAGGATTCAGACGGCCAATGGGCTGGCGGCTCATTCTTTCCCGCAGATTTCGACTTCAATAACGCCGAGGCGGCAGAAGCAGGACAGCCCTGGACGGCAACAACGTGGACGCTCAACTCGCTGCGGGAATGGGGCTTGGACTCAGCGGTCCTGCGCGAGCGCCGCACCGCCGAGCTGCTCGCTGAGAACAGTCGTTGGGATTACAACAACCTGCCGTATTGGCGCGGCGAGGTCGACTGCTGCATCAACGCCTGGACGGTGGCCAACGGTGTGTGGCTAGGCGCCGACATCACCGGTGTCGTCGAATGGTTCTTAGAGCATCGACTGCCCGACGGCGGCTGGAACTGCGAGTGGATCGAGGGCTCGGCGCGATCGTCGTACCACTCGACGCTCAACTCCCTCAAGGGACTACTCGCGTATGACGCAGCGACGGGAGGCACCGACGCCACACACGCGGCAAGGCGTGAAGGGCAGGAATATCTGTTGCGGCGCGGACTCTTTCGCCGTCTGTCCACGGGCGAGCCGGTCGCACCGTGGGTAGACCACCTCGGCTATCCGTTCCGCTGGTCCTACGACGTGCTCAACGCGGCCGAGTACTTCCGACAGGTGTCGCTGCTCGAACGCGCTGCGCCGGACCCGCGCATGGCCGAAGCGATCGAGCTCATCCGTGCCGCCAGACAGTCCGACGGCACTTGGCTGCAGCGCGGCCGGAACCCCGGCCGGGTGTGGTTCGAAGTGGACGTGCCAGCTGGTGAGCCATCGAAGTGGCTGACGCTATTCGCGACCCGCGTGCTCGCCTGGTGGGACTCTGAGGTGAGTCTATAGCGGCGAGGCTCCACGCAGGTGCTCGAAGATCAGCGACGTCTGCGTGCCGGCGACGTCGGCGTCGGCGTTGAGGTTCTCCACCACGAACGACCGCAGGTCCTCGGTGTCGCGGGCGGCCACATGCAGGATGAAGTCGTCGGCGCCTGCCAGGAAGTACACGTCCATTACCTGAGGCTTGCGCCGGATCTGCTGGATGAAGCTGCGGATCTTGGCGCGCGCGTTGGACTGCAGGGTGACCGAGACCATCGCTTGCAGCGACAGTCCAATGGCCGCCGGGTCGATGTCGGTGTAAAAGCCACGGATCACGCCGAGCTCCTGCAGCCGTCGGACCCGGCCGTGACACGTCGACGGCGCGATGCCGACCAGCTCGGCCAGGGCGCTGTTGGCGATCCGCGCATCGGTGTGCAGCTCGGTCAGGATGCGCCGGTCGATGTCGTCGATGTCGACCGGCTGAACATCCTTCGGCGGTGAGGGCACAGTGGCCAGCGATTTCGTCGGCCCTTCGGGCATGCCGTTACTATATCGAAGGATCATCGCGGTTATTGCCAATCACTCGAATGTTCTTCACAATTCTAGGTAGCCCAGAGACACAGGAGCGGTCATGCGCGTCGGCATCCCGACCGAGATCAAGAACAACGAGTTCCGCGTTGCCATCACCCCGGCCGGCGTGGCCGAGTTGGTGCACCGCGGCCACGAGGTGATCATTCAGTCCGGCGCCGGAGACGGCTCGTCGATTTCCGATGCCGACTTCAAGCGCGCCGGCGCTCAGCTGATCAACGGCGCCGAACAGATATGGGCCGAGGCCGATCTGCTGCTCAAGGTCAAGGAGCCGATCGAGGCCGAGTACGGCCGCATGCGTGCGGGCCAAACCCTGTTCACCTACCTGCACCTGGCCGCATCCAAGCCCTGCACGGATGCGCTGCTCGCGTCGGGCACCACATCGATCGCCTACGAAACCGTGCAGACCGCCAACCCAGACGGATCAGCCGCGCTTCCTCTCCTCGCCCCGATGAGCGAGGTCGCCGGCCGGCTGTCGGCGCAGGTCGGCGCGTATCACCTGATGCGCAGCCACGGCGGCCGCGGCGTGCTGATGGGTGGGGTGCCCGGGGTGGCCCCGGCCGAGGTCGTGGTGATCGGCGGCGGCACCGCCGGCTACAACGCCGCGCGGGTGGCCGCCGGAATGGGCGCCCACGTCACGGTCTTCGACGTCAGCCTGGCCAAGCTGCGCCAGGTGGACGCCGAGTTCGGCGGTCGGATCGAGACCCGTCACTCGTCGATCCTCGAACTCGAGGACGCGGTCAAGGAGGCCGACCTGGTGATCGGCGCGGTGCTGGTGCCTGGAGGCAAGGCCCCCGAGCTGGTGACGAATTCGACTGTCGCGCACATGAAGTCAGGTGCGGTTCTGGTGGATATCGCGATCGACCAGGGTGGCTGCTTCGAAGACTCACGGCCCACAACCCACGACGATCCGACGTTCGCGGTGCATGACACGGTGTTCTACTGCGTGGCCAACATGCCCGGCGCGGTGCCGCGGACCTCGACGTTCGCGCTGACGAACGCGACCATGCCGTACGTGCTCAAGCTCGCCGACAAGGGTTGGCGCGCGGCCTGCCAGGCCGATGCCGCACTGGCCAAGGGCCTTTCGACGCATGAGGGCGCGTTGCTGTCCGAGCAGGTGGCGACGGACCTGGATCTGCCGTACACCGACCCGGCCATCGTGCTGGCCTGACGTCTCAGGCCAGCGCCAGCAGATCGCTGGTGCGCCACAAAACCAGCGCGGCGAACAACGCAAGCATGCCGACCGTCGCGCCTGCCTGCACGAGGTTGCGACGTTCGCGCGGCGCGTACGCGTAGGCCAGGGCGACCACCCCGCCCGTCACCAGCCCGCCCAGGTGTCCCTGCCAGCTGATCGACGGGACCGTGAACGTGATGACGAGGTTGATCACGATCAACACCACCACCCACCGAACGTCGACGTTGACCTTCTTCGCCAACACGAATGTGGCTGCGAAGAGGCCGAACACCGCGCCCGACGCACCCGCTGTCGCGGCATCCAACGGCGACAGCAGATAAACCAGCGTCGAGCCGCCTAAAGCGCTCAGCGCGTAGAGCGCGCCAAACCGCAGCCGCCCAAGCCACGCCTCCAGTGGTGGGCCCACCACATACAGCGCCCACATGTTGAACAGCAGGTGAGTGATCCCGTAGTGCAGGAACGCCGAGGTGATCAGGCGGTAGAGATCTCCGTCGGCAGCGACGGCGGGCGACCACAGCACGAGCTCCCGCTCCAGGCTCGACGACGCGGTCTGTGCGACGAAGGCGAACACGTTGAGCGCGATCAG
>NZ_JBOGDB010000262.1:0-6654 GCF_050701515.1 Mycobacterium sp.
TCCAACAATAGCGCGGCGTAGTCTGCTGGAATTGGACATGCGTCGGGGAAGCATGAAATGCCGCGATTAAGGAGTTAGAAATGCAAATCTACAACACCGTTGCGCGCCGCCGAGTCATCAGTGTGCTCGCAACCGGAGCGCTCGGGGCGCTGGCCGCCGCGACAATTGCACTACCGACGGCGTCGGCTCAGCCCCAATGCACCGCCGCGGGACTGACCAATGCCATTGGCACGGTGTCCTCGCAGACCGCCCAGTACCTGTCCAGCCATCCCGACGCCAATGACGCGATCAGCAATGCCGGCGCGCAGGGACCGGGGGCTGACAACGCGATCCGGGCTTACTTCGTCACCCGTCCTCAGCAGTGGGCCGATCTGCAACGCATCGCGCAGCCGTTGCGGACCCTGCGGCAGCAGTGCGATGTCGACGTAGCGCCTACCGACATCGCAAGGCTGTTCGACGCGATGGCCTCATAGCCATGAATCACTGCGTGGGCTGACCCAGCCCGAGCAGATTGCCTTCGCTGTCACGAAACCAGGCGGCGCGCTCGCCGCTGCCCTTGCTCGGGTAGTTGCCTGCTATGTCGACCATGCCGTCGACCATCGGCAGCCCCGGGATGCCGTATTCCTCGAAGACCACACCGCGGGGGCGCAGGTCGGCGACCACGGCGTCGATGTCGTCGACGGTGAACGCCATCTGAGTGAAGGTCCCGGCCGACGAACCCGTGGACGCGAACAGGCAGAACGCGCCGTCGGCGCACACGTACCGCAGGCCGCCCTCACGTTCTTCGGCCGGTTGCAGGCCCAGCTTCTCCGCATACCATCGGCGGGCACGGTCCAGGTCCTGCGCGGGCAACCGTGTCTCGACGTGTGCATCGGCCAAGCTCATCGAAAGCCTCCTAAACTCGCGGTCAGAAGAACTCCGCTGCCACAGATAGAACCAGGTGCCGGTCGGCGTCCACGAGCCCGATTCGGGTACGGCGGTCGAGGATATCGTCGATGCTCAGCGCGCCTTCGTACGTCACCGCATACTCGAACTCCGCGCGGATCACGTCGATGCCGTCGGCCACCGCCTCGGTAGGCCGGTCGCATGTCGCCGCAGCAAGGACGTTCGGTGCCTCGGCGCCGAAGCGGGCGACGAGCGACGACGGGAGTTCAATCGGAACTCGCAGAGTCGCAACCGGATTCGATGGTGCGCCGACGAGCGGTAGATTGCGGGTCCGGCAGCGGTTGGCGGCCAGCCCCCGCAATGCGACGGCCTTGTCGAGAACGTCCTCGGCCATGTACCGGTACTCGGTCAGTTTGCCGCCGATCACACTGATGACGCCGGACGGCGACTCGACGACGGCGTGATCGCGCGAAACATCGGCCGTGCGACCCGCACCGGTGTCGATCAGCGGGCGCAGGCCCGCGTAGGCGCCGATCATGTCCTCGCGGCCGAGCTTGACGTCCAGCGCGGTGTTCACGGTGTCCAGCAGGAACCCGATCTCCTCCGAACTCGGTTCGGGCACATCGGGTATCGGGCCGGGGGCATCTTCGTCGGTCAGGCCGAGATACACCCGGCCCAGCTGCTCGGGCATGGCGAACACGAATCGGTTCAGCTCGCCGGGAATCGGAATGGTCAGCGCGGCAGTGGGATTGCCGAATGACTTGGCGTCGAACACCAGATGCGTGCCGCGGCTCGGCCGCAACGCGATCGACGCGTCGACCTCGCCGGCCCAGACGCCGCTCGCGTTGATGACGGCACGGGCGGACACGTCGAATGACTCGCCCGACAGCTGATCCGTCAGGCGGACCGACGTGCCGGTGGCCTGCGAGGCGGCGACGCGGGTAAGGATGCGGGCGCCGTGCTGCGCGGCGGTGCGCGCCACCGCGGCGACCAGGCGCGCGTCGTCGATCAGCTGGCCGTCGTAGGCGAGTAAACCGCCGCCCAGGCCGTCGCGCCGTACGGCGGGCACCATGTCGGCGGCTCGCCGGGCGGAGATGCGCCGCGACCGGGGCAACGTCGACGACCGGGTGCCCGCCAGGCAGCGCAGCGCGTCGCCGGCCAGGAAACCCGTTCGAACCAACGCCCGTTCGGGCCCACCCATGGCCGGCAGCAGCGGGACCAGCTGCGGCATGGCGCTGACGAGGTGAGGGGCGTTGCGCGTCATCAGGATTCCGCGTTCGACTGCGCTGCGCCGGGCGATCCCGACATTGCCGGTTGCCAGGTACCGCAACCCGCCGTGCACCAGCTTCGAGCTCCAGCGGCTGGTGCCAAACGCCAGATCGTGCTTTTCCACCAGGGCCACCGTCAGCCCCCGCGACGCTGCGTCCAGGGCGATACCGGTGCCGGTGATGCCACCGCCGATCACCACGACATCGAGCGTCTGGCCATCGGCCAGTTCCGCCAATTCGCGGGCGCGGCGGGGCGCGTTGAGTGCGGCGGAGTTTGTCACGGCTTGAGGTATCCGTTCAGTGAGTGGGCCAGTTCGACGGCGAGCGCGTCGGCGTTCAGGATCGGCTCGACGATCTGCGCGGACTGGATGGTCGACTGCGTGATCAGCAGACACATCGCGGCAAGCTGGCGGGGGTCGCCGGCGCGGACACTGCCCTCGCGCTGCGCGACCCGCAGGTCGGCGGCGACCGCGTCCATCAGGATCTGCTGGCTGGTGCCCAGACGCTCGGCGATGTAGACCATGGCCAGCTCGGGCGCGGAGTGCAAGACCGACATCACGACGTCGTCGTGCCGGAGGCGTGCGGCGAGAGCGACCATGCGGTCGACCAACGCTTCGCGCCCGACGCCGCGGGACGGCACGTCTCGAAGCACGCCGACGATTCGTGCGGTCAACAGCGCTGCCAGCAGCGATCGGGTGTCTGGCCAGCGGCGATAGATGGTCGGCCGGCTGACCCGGGCGCGCCGTGCGATCTCGGCGAGCGTGACCCGGTCCACCCCGTAGGCGAGCACGCAGCTCGCCGCCGCTTCCAGGATCCGGTCCCCGATATCCGGCGAAGTGTCGTTACTGATTGACAGCATATGTAATACTGTAACGCATGACACCGCCGAATGACCACCAGGCTGCCCTGCTACCCCCGATGAAGTGGGACGCATGGGGTGACCCGGAGGCGGCCAAGCCGCTGTCCGACGGGATTCGAGCCCTTCTCAAGCAAGCGCTCGGCGTCGGAGATTCGCTGGTAGCCGAGCTGGAGCCCGGCGAAGTGACGTTGCGGCCGTCGGCGCTGTCGCCTGCCGATCGCGACGGCCTGGCCGCGATCGTCGGAACCGAGCATTGCGGCGTCGACGACTCCGCCCGGCTGTTGCGCGCCGGCGGTAAATCCACCCTCGACCTGCTTCGCCGCCGGGATCCCGGCGTCCAGGACGCCCCCGACGCGGTGCTGCTGCCCGGCGACGAAAATGAGATCTCCGACATCCTGCGGTACTGCGTAGAGCACGGCATTGCCGTTGTCCCGTTCGGCGGCGGCACCAGCGTGGTCGGCGGCCTCGATCCGCTCCGCGACGGGTTCACCGCCGTGATATCGCTCGACCTGCGTCGGCTGAACGAACTGCACTGGATCGACGAGATCTCCGGCGAAGCCGAACTGGGCGCCGGCGTCACCGGCCCGGAAGCCGAACGCCTGCTCGGTGAGTGCGGCTTCTCGCTCGGGCACTTCCCCCAGAGTTTCGAGTTCGTGACGATCGGGGGGCTCGCCGCCACCCGCTCGTCGGGTCAGAATTCGGCGGGTTATGGCCGGTTCAACGACATGGTCCGTGGCCTGCGTACGGTGACACCCGCCGGCGTGCTCGATCTCGGCCGGGCGCCGGAGTCGGCGGCGGGCCCGGATCTGCGCCAGCTGTTGATCGGTTCCGAAGGCGTGTTCGGCGTCATCACCCGCGTCCGGGTACGCGTCCACCCGGTACCGCAGGCCAGCCGGTATGAGGCGTGGTCGTTCCCCGACTTCGCGACCGGCGCCGACGCCCTGCGCGCCGTCGTCCAGACCGGCACCGGGCCGACGGTCATCCGGCTCTCCGATGAAGCCGAGACCGGCGTGAACCTCGCGACCACCGAGAGCATCGGCGAGGAACAGGTCAGCGGCGGTTGCCTGGCGATCACGGTGTTCGAGGGAACCGAGGCGCACGTTCAGAGCAGACACGCCGAGACCCGGACCCTGGTGGAGGCCCGCGGCGGCACGTCGCTGGGTGACGCGCCGGCCCGCGCCTGGGAGCATGGCCGCTTCAATGCGCCGTACCTGCGCGACGCGCTGCTGTCGGCGGGCGCGTTGTGCGAGACCCTGGAGACCGCCACCAATTGGTCCAACATCCCCGCATTGAAGGCCGCGGTGACCGAGGCGCTGACCACCGCGCTCGCCGAAACCGGCACACCGGCGCTGGTGCTGTGCCACATTTCGCATGTGTATCCCACCGGTGCGTCGCTGTATTTCACCATCGTCGCCGGGCAGCGCGGAAATCCGATCGAACAGTGGCGTAAGGCGAAAACTGCAGCGTCGGACGCGATGATGCGCTCCGGCGCCACCATCACCCACCACCACGCCGTCGGCGCCGATCATCGGCCATGGATGCGTGACGAAATCGGCGATCTCGGTGTCGAGGTGCTGCGGGCGGTCAAGGCGACGCTCGATCCTGCCGGGATTCTCAACCCCGGCAAGCTTGTTCCGTGACCGACATCGCCAGGGTCACTGTTCTGACCAACCCGGCGTCGGGTCACGGCAACGCACCACACGCCGCCGAACGAGCAGTCGCACGACTCCAGCAGCGGGGCGTCGACGTCGTCGAAATCGTCGGCACCGACGCCGCGCATGCGCGACGGCTCGTTGACGGCGCCCTTGAGCACGGCATGGATGCACTGGTGGTCGTCGGCGGCGATGGCATCATTTCGCTTGCGCTGCAAGTGCTCGCGCAAAATGACGTGCCCCTCGGAATAGTCCCGGCGGGCACCGGAAACGACCACGCGCGCGAATTCGGCATTCCCACAAGGGATCCCGAAGCCGCGGCCGATGTGGTCGTCGACGGGATCGTCGAGAGCGTGGACCTGGGCCGCATCGTGGGTGACTACGGCACCGACAAGTGGTTCGGCACCGTGATGGCGGCCGGGTTCGACTCGCTGGTCACCGACCGGACCAACCGGATGCGCTGGCCGCACGGCCGGATGCGCTACAACGTAGCCATGGTCGCCGAGCTCTCCAAACTGCGGCTGCTGCCGTTCCGGCTGACGTTTGACGGTAAGGAAGTCGTCACGGACCTCACCCTCGCCGCGTTCGGGAACACCCGAAGCTACGGCGGGGGCATGCTGATCTGTCCGGATGCCGACCCCTCCGACGGGCTACTCGACGCGACCATGGTGGCGTCGGCGTCGCGCACCCGGCTGATTCGCTTGTTCCCCACCGTGTTCAAGGGCACCCACGTCGACCTCGACGAGGTGCGCACCGCGCGGGCGCGCACGATCACCGTCGACTCCCCCGGCATCAACGCCTACGCCGACGGCGAGTTCGTCTGCCCGCTACCGGTAGAGGTGTCGGCGGTCCCGGGAGCGCTGAAGATCCTGCGGCCCGCTAGCCCACACCCCGGCTAAGCCAGGCCACGTCGGCACCGTCGCCGCCGTCGCGATAGGGCTCCAGGGCTTCGTCCCACGAAGTGCCGAGGACCGAATCCAGTTCGGCGGCCAGGGTGTCCGCGCCCGACGCCATCAAGGTGCGCAGCCGCATCTCGCCGACCATGACGTCGCCGTTGGCGCTCATCGAGCCGCTCCACAATCCGAGCTGCGGGGTGTGGCAGAAGCGGTGGCCGTCAACGCCGGCGCTGGGGTCTTCGGTTACCTCGAACCGCAGCACCGACCAGGACCGCAGCGCATTGGCCAGCTGTGCACCGGTTCCGACGGGACCGACCCAATTGGTGACCGCGCGCAGTTGACCGGGCATCGCCGGCTGTGGGGTCCAATTCAGATTCGCCCGTGCCGACAGGCTCGACGACAACGCCCACTCGACATGCGGGCACACCGCTGCGGGTGAGGCATGGATGTAGACCACGCCGGTCGTCGAGTCGGCGAACTGGTTCGACGCACGCATCTGTTGCTCCTTCGGCTCCGCGAGGGACGTCTTCCCCAACGACCTGGCGGATCCGATGAGCTGCAGTTGTGTCGTGCGTGTCTATTGTGCCTTGTGAGGCCCCTGTTGCGCTAGTCCCGGGGTCATTTGCTGCCGAATTCGTTGATGACGGCGTCGGAGAGTTCGGGCCATCGCTGGTAGGCCCAGTCGCCGAAATTACGGTCGGCCAGGACGACGAGCGCCAAGTCGGCCTCCGGATCGACCCACAAAAACGTCCCCGACTGGCCGAAATGCCCGTACGAGCGGGCCGAATTGGCCGATCCCGTCCAGTGCGGGGACTTGGCGTCGCGGATCTCGAATCCCAGCCCCCAATCATTGGGCCGCTGCACCCCGAACCCGGGCAGCACGCCGTCCAGGCCCGGGAACTGCACGGCGGTGGCTTCGGCGTGCATCTTGGCCGACACCAGGGTCGGTCGCAGCAGGTCACCGGCCAAAACCGCGAGATCAGCCACCGTGGACGTGGCGCCGTATCCCGCCGCCGACGCGCCGCCGTCGAGTTCGGTAGACGCCATGCCGAGCGGCTCGAACACCGCCTCGGTGAGGTAGCGGCCGAATTCGA
>NZ_JBOGDB010000263.1:0-8336 GCF_050701515.1 Mycobacterium sp.
CCGCCCCTAACAGCGCAAACACGCCGACAACAATCGATCTACGGCTGTAGTACTAGGGCGCGCGACAAGGAAAGAGGAGAACACGGCATGGGACGCGTGGATGACAAGGTTGCGCTCATCAGTGGCGGCGCCAGGGGCATGGGGGCGGCGCACGCACGGATGCTCGTCAAGGAGGGTGCCAAGGTCGTGATCGGCGACATCCTCGATGACGAGGGCAAGGCGCTGGCCGACGTGATCGGCGACGCCGCGCGCTACGTCCACCTCGACGTCACCCAGCCAGAGCAGTGGCAGGCCGCGGTCGACACCGCGGTTGCCGAATTTGGCAAGCTCAATGTGCTGGTCAACAACGCTGGCATCGTGGCGCTGGGCCCGCTGAAGAAGTTCGATCTGGCCGAGTGGCAGAAGGTCATCGACGTCAACCTCACCGGCACGTTCCTGGGCATGCGGGCGGCGATTCAACCCATGATCGACGCCGGCGGGGGATCGATCATCAATGTGTCGTCCATCGAGGGCCTGCGCGGCGCCCCCTTTGTTCACCCGTATGTGGCGTCCAAGTGGGCGGTGCGCGGGCTGGCCAAATCGGCGGCACTCGAGTTGGCGCCCAAGAACATTCGAGTCAACTCCATCCACCCAGGCTTCATCCGGACCCCGATGACCGCGCATCTTCCCGAGGACATGGTCAAAGTTCCGCTCGGCCGCCCCGCCGAACCGGAAGAGGTGTCGACGTTCGTGGTCTTCCTCGCCAGCGACGAATCGTCCTATGCCACGGGTAGCGAGTTCGTGATGGACGGCGGTGTGGTGACCGACGTGCCGCATAAGGAGATGTAGCTCCGCCTGGGCCGAACCCTGCACGCACGATTCCGTGCATATTGGCGTGCCGCCTGAAAGAGCAGACGACGCCAAACCGTTGCCGTTGAGTGTGTTTTGGTGACACGCTCACGCGGCGTCCCCTTGCGGGGTTTGGGTTCTGGCCTCGCCGCTTCCGGCCTCACCAGGGTGGGGACTTGTGGAAGCTCCGCCGGCGCCGGATGGTCCGGCGTCCGCGCCATGGCCTGTACCAACCGAGGGTCCGGTTGGCCCGGGTACCGATGGGGCCGTGGTCCCGACTGGACCACAACTGGCGTGATCCGGCCAGTCACGGAGGTTGCGCGCAGCGTTTCTGTCGCGGTCAACGACGTCACCGGTCTGCGGGCAGACCAGCTTCTTGTCGAGGCGACCCTTGCCGATCAGCCGGCACGGCGTGCCGTCCGGTGTGGTATGGCCGTGGTGGATTTGGCTGGATGCGAACCAGCGATCCGCCATCGTCAGCAGGCCACCGCAACGGGCGCTCTTGTACGCCAGTTGCGGCTTGATTAGACCCATCGCGGCATCGGACACCGACCGGCGAAACGCCCGCCGGCCCATACTGCGTTTCATGGCGGCCACGTCGAGGTCTTCGATCACGATGTGGCCATAGCTGCCCGCCAGCTCGGTGGTGAGCCGGTGGGTGGCTTCCCGCCGCAGCTGCACGCACCGGCGGTCCAGCCGCGACAGCTTGGCTTTCGCTGCCCGGTGGCCGCGCGATCCGCGGATGCGGCGGGAAAGTTCACGTCCGGCCCGCCGGCGGGCGGCAAGCGTGGCCTTGAGCGGGGCCGGATTGGGGTATTCGATAACAGTTTCAGCGCCGGTGGCGGTGTCGATGGTGGCCACCGTGGCCAGCATCCGGATTCCCAGATCCATTCCGGCGCGCACCGTCGGCTGGGCAACCGTGTGCTCGGTGGTGGGTGTGCGTAGCGCGTAGTTGACCGCGACGAACAGCCGGCCCCACCGCTGCGACAGTGTCATGTTGAGGATCTGCGCGCGCCCGGTCGCGAGGTGACGTTGCACCCGGCGGGTGTTCTCCGTGGCCCGCAGCCCACCGATCACGGGCACCGTGATGGTGCGCCGATCGTCCTCCACCCGCATGGTCCCGGTGCTGAACCGCACCCGGCCCGCATCGCGGCGGGCAGACTTAAAGCGCGGGAAGCCTACCCGCCGGCCTTGACGGGTGCCGTTCTTGCTGGCCTTCCAATTGGCCAGTCCCCGTGCTAGATCGGCCAACCCCGACGAGTAGGCCTCTTTGGAGTTGTCCGCCCACCACGGGGCCACGGTGTCTTTGGCCCGGTTCCACGCCTTGCGCAGCGAACCCAGATCCCAGTGCACCGGCTCGTGCGCCGGATCGGCCCGGCCGGCGTCCAGATCGGCCTTCACTCGGGCCAGGCCCCAATTGAACGCTTTACGCCGGGCGCCGAAATGCGACCGCACCAGCGCCGCCCGGTCCGGTTCGGCGGGCCAGTCGACCTCGAACTTCGCCGCCGTCACCGTCCACCCGGTAGGCAGCGTCACACCAGGTGAGCCCGTGGCGGCATAACCATCGGCGTCCCCGTCACAGAGGTCGAACAGCACCGACACCGACTCCACCGCGCCCCGGTGGGCCTCGAAATCCGCACCGACATCCACATACCGCGACAACGTCGGCGTCCCATCAGGTTTCGGCTTACCCGCCAGCTGGACACCACCAGTCAAAGCGGCCACCCGAGCCGCCTGCTTGCGCGTGCGCATCCCCACGATCATGCGGCCTCGCCCGGATCGCGTTTGGTCGCGGTGATCGCCCGCATCGCCCGGTTGCGTGCTCCGCGCCGCCCATAGAGCCGAGCGCACATACTGGTCAGGACCTCGACCATGTCGCGCACCAGATCATCGGTGGTCTCACCGGGATCGGCCACCACGATCCGGCGGCCCTGCGCAGATAATGCCGCCTCCAGATGCTCCACCCCGAAGCGCGCCAGCCGGTCCCGATGCTCCACGACAATCACCCTCGCATCCGGGTCTGACAAGATGCGGCGCAGCTTGGGCCGCTTACCGTTCAGCCCAGACCCGACTTCGCACACCACCTGCCCCACAGACAGGTCCTGAGTGCTCGCCCACGCGGTCAACCGGGCTACCTGGCGGTCCAGATCCGCGCGCTGATCATGCGAGGACACCCGCGCATACACCACCACACCCGCAGCCGAACCCGACGCCGCGGCGGCGATCTTGACCAAAATCAGCCGGCCCACCCGCTCCGCGGGCACCGGCAGCGTCCCCTCCCGAAACCAGCGATAAGCCGTATGTCGATTCACCCCAACCGACTCAGCCCAATCCGCCAGGTTCACACCACCGATTAGAACACACTAACGCACACTTAAATACACTCGACACGCAACAGCTCATAACCCTCGATCCTTTTTCTGCACGGAGTATTCGGCCGCCCCTCGCTCATGGAGCCATAGGTCAGCTTCTTCGCGGACGCAGGCTTCGAATGCCACGCACCCGCCCTGCCCGGTCGCGACCCCACCAGCGACGACATCATGGCCCGAACGGGCATCCAGGACTGCTTCGAGGTCGCGCTCGACGCCTACGACCGACTCGACGGCCCGCCAATTGTGATCGGCCACAGCATGGGCGGCCTTCTGACCCAGAAGATTGCAGGCGAGCGCACGCCGTCAGCGGCGGTGCTGCTCGCATCCATTTCGCCCGGCGTGCTGTGGCCCCAGCTGCGAGCGCTGCCGCACCTGTTCCCGCTATTACCGCGAATCCTCGCCGGCAAGCCGTTTCTTCCGTCGGCGCGCACGCTGCGCGAAGTGCCGCTCAACACCCTTCCCGCCGTCGAACAGGACGAATTGTTATCGCGACTGGTCCGCGATTCCGGCCGGGTGTTCCGGGAGATGTCGCTCGGGGCTTCCTCCACAAAGGTGGCTGCGTCCGACGTAACCTGCCCGGTGCTCTGCGTGAGCGCAGGATCGGATCGCAATGTCGCACAATGGATATCGCGACGAATCGCCGCCCGGTATCACGCCGATCACCAGGTCTATCCCGGGCTGCCGCACTGGATCATTGCGGCGTCGGCGCTCGACGAGGTCGCACCGCCAGTGTTGGACTGGTTGAACAAGTCCCTCAACCTGGCAGGGGGATAAACGGATTAGCTCAGCGTTGTCGCCAGAAAGGAGGCGATCAGTCCGAGGACTGTTGCTTCGCGACGACGTCGGTGGCGACCTGGATCAGCGGCACATTGGAATCCTGGGACAGCTTGCGCAATAGATCGAAGGCCTGAATGGCGTCGATGCCGTAGCGCTCCATGACCATCCCCTTGGCCTGTCCGATGAGGTCACGACTGGCCAGCGCCTTCTTGAACTGCTCGTCGCGGCGGGCCGCGTTCCACGCCACCGACGAATGAGCCGCGAAAACCAGCCCGATGTCCCTGGTCTCCGGACCGAACGTGTTCGGCGTACCGGCGTAGACATTGAGCGCGCCCATGGTCTCGCCGGCGACGAACAGCTGAAACGCCATGACCGACCGGATCGGGGTCTGCGCCAACACATCTTGCGCGTACAGCGGAAACCGTCCATCGGTCTCGATGTTCGCGACGTGGATCGTCTTCTCGTCCCATGCCGCGGTCAGGCACGGCCCTTCGCGGTGGCGCTGCTGGATCTCGTCGAGCATTATCGGCCACTTGTGTGTCGCCGCCGGGGTGTCGATGTGTTTGGCGTTGCGAGTCACCGTTACCCCGGCGTACTGGGCACCGGGGATTTCGACGGCCGCGTGCTCGGCGAGCTCCGCGATGACGGTGTCAGAATCGGCGTCTGGCCGGGCGTACAGTTCCTGCACGATTTCGGCGATGCGTCGATGGGTGTTTTCCACCTGGCCAGGATCATTCACCAGCAATATCCGATCGTCGTGCTCCGATAGATTTCTAAGGCTAACGCGGGCGTAAAGCGGAGGAACCATGAACAGTCAACGGCGAGCTCGCCACGGCAAGATCACCCGCAGCGCTACGGGTCCTGGCGCCGCCGAAGCGTTCATCATCATCGCGATTGCGACCATCCTGATCACCCGGCTGTACCTGCAGCTGACCGGATATCCGCAGGTCGGCGGCGGCGATCTGCACATTGCGCACGCGCTCTACGGCGGTGCGCTGATGATGTTGGCCCTGATCATTGGTTGCCTAGTCCTCGGCTTCGGCGCCAGAACGGTCTGCGTGGTGCTCGGCGGGATCGGGTTCGGGCTGTTTCTCGACGAGGTCGGCAAGTTCGTCACCAAGGACAACGACTACTTCTACGGTCCCGCCGCCGAGATCATGTACATCCTGGTGGTGCTGATCCTTGTCGGCGCGCGGGTGATCCGGGATTTCCGGCCGCTCAGCGCTCAGGAATGCTTGGCGTCGGCGGCCGCGATCGCGGCCGACGGCGTCGCGCGTGGGCTGGCAGTCCGGCGGCGCGAGATCGGGTTGAGCCTCGCCGAACAGGCCCGGGCTCGGGGAGCCGACACTGACGAGGTGGCGAACGTGCGGGCGCTGCTGTTGTCGGCGGATCCCGCGTCGGATCGGCTATACGCGTTGCAGCAGAGCGTAATTCGGTTGATCCCCGGCTTTCTGCGCAGCCCGCGGTGGGTGCCGATCCTGGGCTGGCTCATGGTCTGCAGCGCGTTCCTGAGCGTTTTCTTCGGCGTCCTCGGTGTCGCGCTCGGCGGCTATTTGTACGAGGACAACCAGGTCACTCTCGAACTTGCCGGGTTGAGCGTCGCGACGGTCATCTTGTTGGTCAGCTCCGGTCTCACGCTTGGCATGGCGCTGCCGGCGATGATTGCGCGGCATCGCACCGACAGCGTCTGGCCGCTGGTCTGGCTGCGCAACGCCGCGCTGGTCTCCACGCTGCTCAACGCCCTGGTCGACTTCGCCACCCAAGGCTTCGGCGCGCTGCTCAACATGTCAATCGGCCTGTTCACGCTGGCGATCCTGTCCTATCACCTCGACGTCGCCGCCCGGTCCGTCCCGCCCGCTACAGCGCCGTCAGGTACCGCGAGGTGATGATCCGCTGCGCGAGAGAGGTGACCGGCGCGCCGAGCCTGCTCCACCACGTCGCGTGCCGGGAGAACGCGGTGACCTCGGCGTACACCTCACCGCTCGCCGGGTCGTAGCGGACGGCGAACAGCTCCTCACCCGATTCGGGATGGCCCGGCAGCGTGCCGTAGGCGAACCCGCGGTGGTCGGCTTTGTCGATCACATAGACGACCCGGCACGGCGCACGCAATGGGCCGAGGCCGACGAGCACCTCCGACCCAACGGCAGCGACCTCGGTGCTCGGCTCGACCCGCACGCCGGCCCCGCGCAGCATGGCCCAGCGCATCACCTTCGCCGCGGCCTCGTCGAAGCGATGCCGGCCCCGGCCGATCACCGCGGACTTGCATACGTGGTGATATCCCGCGGGCAGCGGGCCCGCGGTCGCGCCGACCTCGCGGTAGGTCAGCGGCAGGTTCGCAAGGTCACTCAGTCTCACCCGCTCACCATGCATCACCGGGCGTACGGTCGGTGAAGTGACCACGTCAACTGCCGCTCACGCATCGGGAACGTTCACCCTCGGCGGCGACCTCACGGTCAACCGACTCGGCTTCGGCGCCATGCGATTGACCGGTAGGGGGGTGTGGGGCCCGCCGGAGAATCACGACGAATGCATCCGGGTGTTGCGACGCGCGGTCGAGCTCGGCGTCAACTTCATCGACACCGCCGACTCCTACGGTCCCTACGTTTCCGAAGAACTGATCCGCGAGGCGCTGCATCCCTATCCCGACGGCCTCGTCGTCGCGACCAAGGCCGGCCTGCTGCGCACCGGGCCCGACGAATGGCCGGTGCTCGGATTTCCGGCCTATTTGCGCCAGGAGTGCGAGATGAGCCTGCGCCGGCTCGACGTCGACCGCATCGAGCTGTTCCAGCTGCACCGCATCGACAGGAAGTTTCCCGCCGAAGACCAGATAGGCGAACTCGTCACACTGCAACGCGAGGGCAAGATCCGCCACATCGGCCTGTCCGAGGTCGACATCGAGCAGCTCGAAGCCGCCCGGCAGATCACCCCGATCGTGTCGGTGCAGAACATGTACAACCTCAGCGCTCGCACCGCCGAACCGGTTCTCGAGGCATGCGAAGCCGCGGGTATCGGCTTCATCCCGTGGTTCCCGCTGGCGGCGGGGCCGCTGGCCGCACCCGACGGGCCGCTGCAGCGCATCGCCGCAGAGCACAACGCCACCCCGTCCCAGCTCGCACTGGCCTGGCTGCTCAGGCGCTCGCCGGTGATCCTGCCGATCCCCGGCACCTCGCGGGTGGCCCACCTGGAGGAGAACGTCGCGGCCACCGAGATCACGCTGTCCGACGAGGAGTTCGAGACGCTCAGCAACGCCGCATCTGCCGGCTGAGGTGCCAGGCAATACGGTGAGCGGGTGGCCACCGATCCCAACGAGGCGCATGCCGGTGGCGGGTTCAACCCGCCGGTACCTACCAGCCACGGCGGACCGGACTATGGCCGCTTCGTCGAGGCCGTCCGCGACCTGCAGGACCATGCCCGCGCGGTCGATGCTCCCGACGACGTGATCACCAAGGCCGCCGACCTGATCGAAGCGGTATCCGACCTGCTGGCGCCCTACGACGCCGACGAATGGAATTCACCGTCCGGTCGTCGCATGGACCTGCCTAACCGCGGCAACATCATGCAGGTGCCGGTGCAGCTGGAGAAGACCCCCGACGAGCGGATCGGCGGGGTGGCTCGTTTTCGCCGGTTTCACCTCGGCCGCAATGGCGCGGTGCACGGCGGCGCGGTGGCGCTGATGTTCGACTCGCTGCTCGGCTTCACCGCATTCAAGCTCTCCAGAAGCCTGAAGCAGCGCACCGCCTATCTGCACGTGGACTACCGCAGCATCGCGCCCATCGAAAAGGAGCTGCAGGTCGACGCGGGCATCGATCGCACCGACGGGCGGAAGATCTTCGTCACCGGACGGCTGCTCGATGGTGAGGCGGTGCTGGCCGAGGCGGAGGCACTGTTCGTCAAACTCCTGCCGGGACAACCGTGACGGATCAAGAGCGACCCGGGATGCGACGACGCTGGGCGCGCCGGCGCGACCGGCTGCGGGACCGGCCGCGGGCCGAGTTCGTTTACCGCATTGTTGTCGGAGTGGTCGGTCTGGCCGTCCTCACCGTCGGCATCCTCGCGATTCCGTATCCCGGTCCGGGCTGGGCGATCGTGTTCGTCGGCCTCGGCATCCTGGCCACCGAGTTCGAGTGGGCGCGGCGGCTGCTGGCGTACGCCAAGGAGCGTTACGACAAGGTGATGCACTGGTTCCACCGGCAAGGCGCGATCGTGCAGATCCTGGGCGGGTTGCTCACGGCATTGATCGTTGCTGCGACGCTGTGGCTGCTCGGCGCGCTCGACTGGTCCGGTGAGGTCGTCGGCATCGAACACCGATGGTTGAACAGCCCGATCGGGATCGGGGACTGAGCACCCGCACCGATAGCA
>NZ_JBOGDB010000264.1:0-9045 GCF_050701515.1 Mycobacterium sp.
CCACCTGGTTCCGTAGATTCCGATTCGTTTTCGTCCCGGCCGCCGACGCCGCCGTGACCGCCGTTGCCCTCGAGGAAGCCGCCGTTACCGCCGTCACCACCGGCGATGGCTGCGGAAACGCGATTACCCATCGCGTCGTAGACGGCGTCCACGCCGTCGCCGCCGTTACCGCCGTTGCCGAACAAGAAACCGCCGTCGCCGCCGTCACCACCGAACGCGCCGTCACCGCCACTACCCCACAGCAGCCCGCCGTTGCCACCGTTACAGTTGGCGGTGCAATCCGGGTCGATCTCGAGGGCGTCGAAGCCATCGCCGATCAGCCAACCACCCGGACCGATGATCGGCGGCAACTCGAACTGTTCGACCGCAGCGGCCAGCGCGGTGGGCATCGGCGAGCCGGCTGGCCCGATCAGGCCGCCCTCGCCACCCAACCACCACGGATCTGCCGGGCTCAGCGGGAGCGCGGACTCGGTGGATGCCAGCTGCACGCCCGCAGTGGTCGGCGCCGACGCGCCCGGCGCAGAGGCCAGCAGCACGCCGATCCCGACCATCGCTGCTCCCGAGACTCCCGTAGTCACATATTGACGAGCCGATATCCGCGGCCCGCGCCTGCGGTGTTTGGACATGGCAGGAAACCCCTTCGGAGCGATGCCTTCTGCCACCGGCAGCAGGACTTCCTGTGTCTGTTCCGGGAAAGACGTGTCTTTCTCGGGATAGATGTCCCAACTCTAACGGTTTGCTCAGCAAAATGGCACGCAAATGGGTATTGATCTTGAAGAAAGTCTTACGGCGGCGAAAGTGGCGCTTGTCGAAGCACGCGATCACCTACATCGTCGCGGCAGTTCGGCGAAAATCGAGTCCGTTGGCGGGGACCGTATATCTACCTTGCCAACCAGCGGACTTCCCCAGAAAGATGCAAGCAGACCGCAGATTTGCCAAATTGCCCGTTTTGTACCGATAGCGCGGATGCTGGCGAAATTGGAGAGCACGTGGGGGCACGCCTTCCTGCGCAATCTAGGCTTCCATGTCAGCAGCCGGAGAGTTTGCTGCGAATTCTGATCGGCCAGGCGCCCAAGTCCAAGCAGTGGGGCTGCCGGCCGAAGCCGTCGTCGAGAACGCCACGAATCGCAGTCTGCGCCGAAATGGGATTCCCGGTCGTTAGAACCGGCAGTTAGCAGCAGGGAATCCCATTTCGCGGGAAATCAGAACCGGTAGTCGCCCAGCCACAACGCGCTCACACCCGTCAGCGATTGCTCGGCCTGATCGACCAACCCCGCCACCGATCGCCCGACCAGTGCCGCGACGGCCTCCGGCAGCGACGCCGCCGCCGGTTGCGACGACGGTTTGGGCCGCAGGAATTCCAGCAGCGAGGAGCCCGGATAGCTGATGATGCGGACGTCGGCATCCTCGTCCAGCCCGGCGAGCACCTTGGCGCGGGTGATCGCGGTGCGCAGCCCGCCGAGTTCGTCGACCAATCCCCGTTCGAGCGCATCCGAGCCGGTCCACACCCGGCCGCGGGCCACCGCGTCGACGGCGTCGACGGGCAGCTTGCGGCCCAGCCCGACACGCTCGACGAAGTCGGTGTAGAACAGGTCGGCCTCCGCCTCGACGCGGGCGCGCTGTTCCTCGGTGAACGGCTCGTTGATGGACCACGCGTCGGCGTTCTCGTTGGTGCGCAGCGAGTCCGAGCCCACACCGAGGCGGCCCTTCAGTTCGCGGGCCACCAGCTTGCCGGTCACCACGCCGATCGATCCGGTGATGGTGCCGGGGTTGGCGACGATCGCGTCGGCGCCTATCGACACGTAGTACCCGCCGGATGCCGCGACCGCGCCCATCGACGCGACGACCGGCTTGCCGGCCCCATCCTTTCCCGAGCGCACTCGGATGACTTCTCGCCAAATGGTTTCCGAGCCGGTGACCGAACCGCCGGGGCTGTCGACCCGCAGCACGATCGCCGACACTGAATCGTCGGCAGCGGCCTCGCGCAGCGCGGCGGCGATGGTGTCCCCGCCGGTGCTGGAGTTTCCGAACGGCAATGGTTGCGGGCCGCCGCGGCCACTGACGATCGGGCCGGCCACCGTCACCACGGCGATGGTCGGCTTGGACTTGCGGCCGGGAATCGGCGGCATCGGCGCCGCGGGCCGCGGCGCTGTCGCCTTGGCATAGCGCGACAAGTACAGCCGCGGCGGCGCATCGGGATCGTTGTCGGCGTCACCCGATGAAATCCCAGGTGCGCCAGCGAGTTCGGCAATCCGCGCATAGGCCTCGTCGCGGAAGCCGATGCGATCCACCAGCCCGCCGCTGACGGCGTCGTCGCGCAGCAGCGGGGCCTTGTCGGCCAGCGCGTCCACCGCGGCGGCATCGATGTGCCGGGACTCGGCGATCGCCTGCCACACCTGGGTGTGCAGGCTCTCCAGCAGCCGGCTGTCCGCCTCGCGGTGGGCGTCGGTGTAGCGGTCCTGCGTGAAAAGGTTTGCGGCGGACTTGTATTCGCCACGAGCGATGAACTGCGCCTCGATGCCCGCCTTGTCCAGCGCGTCGCGCAGGAACAGCGCGTGGGTGGCGAAGCCGACCAGCCCGACCGTTCCCGACGGCTGCATCCACACCTCGCGGAATGCCGATGCGAGGTAGTACGACAGCGTGCCCGGATACGTCTCGGCCCACGCCAGCGAGGGCTTGACATCGCTGAATGCGGAGATGGCATCCCGCAATTCCTGCACCGGTCCGGCGGCCGCGGCCGGAATCTGCACCCGGGCGATCAGTCCGGCCACTCGGGAGTCCTCCGCCGCCCGGTGGATGGCCGCGACGGCTTCCCTGAGCACCAGCGGTCGGCCTCCGCCCCGGATGAGCACGAAGGGATCGAATCCCCCGGTCTCGTGCGGCACGGAGAGCAGGTCCAGTTCGATCACACAGTCGCTCGGCACTCCGCGATGACGGGCGGTGTCGACCTTGCGGCCCAGGGACCGCAGATCGTCGAGACTCGGAATGCCTGGCACGAAGCTGAACATGGCTCGAGCCTACCTATCAGGGAGTGTTGTCCAGCCACGCGCGGTTGCCATAGCCATCGAGGTGAGCCACCTCGTCGACTGGTTTACGGGTCGTCGGACCGTAGCGTCCACGCGGCCAGCCGAGTGGTACAACGCAGCAGGGAGTCACGGTAAGCGGTAGACCCAGGATTCTCCGAGCCGACGTCACGCTCCACAGCGGCAGGGTAATGAGCGACCCACCAATCCCCATCGCGCGCGCAGCCAGCAACAGATTCTGCACGCTCGGGTAGATCGAACCGAAGAAAGATGACTCACCCAGAAACGGCGATGGCAGGTACGGCAGGCGCATTCCGCCGCGCAGGCACGGCACCACGAGGACCGGAATCTCGCTGAAGTGGTCGACCTGCCATTGCACGGCACGCAGAATCTTCATCATCGACTCATCGCCGGCGACAACCCGACGGCCAATCCCGCCATAGAGAGACCAGGCTTGGCGGTACCGCTTGCCAAGCTTTTCCTTCACGCTGGGGTCCTTCACGACGACGAATTCCCAGTTCTGCCCGTTCGACCCGGTTGGTGCGCGCAGCGCAAGCTCGATGCACTTCAGCACCAGCGCGTCATCAACCGGATCGGGCAGAACGCGCCGCACCGCTCGCTGCGTCATCATCGCGTCGACCATCGGCATGTTGAGGCCGGCAAGGGCCTCATCGACGGACGGGATGGAGTTCGATGTGTCAGTCATAGCCACGGAGGCTACGGCAGCGACGGATTACCGCAGCGTCTGGATGAAGACCTCGACGCGGGCGATGCGCCCGTCACCGTCGAGTTCGAAGACCAGCACCTCCGGGTAGCGGACGGGCTTGCCGTCGAGTTTCACCGTCTCGGTGAGCTCGGCGAACGCCAGCCCGCCGTTGGCGTAGGTGACTCGGTCGACCTCCATCCGGTAACCCTCGAGCACCGGCACCGTGTCGACGATGAAGGCGAGGTAGTCGTCACGGCCGGCGTAGCGGTCGCCGAACGGGCCGACGCGGACAATGTCGTCGGCGGCGCACTCGCGCACCACATCCCAGTCATGGGATGCGATGGCGTCGAGGTATCGCTCGACGATGTCAAGCATCCGCGTCCTCGCCGCGAGACTAGAGCTCGGTGACCGATCCGCCCGCGGCGGTGATCTTCTCGCGCGCGCTGCCGCTGAACTTGTGCGCGGTGACCTCGACCTTGACGGTGATCTTGCCGTCGCCGAGCACCTTCACCCGGCTGTTCTTGCGGACCGCGCCCTTGGCCACCAGTTCGTCCACGTCGACCTTGCCGCCCTTGGGGAACAGCTTGTTGATGTCGCCGACGTTGACGACCTCGTACTCCGTGCGGAACCGATTCGTGAAGCCCTTGAGCTTGGGCAGCCGCATGTGGATCGGCATCTGCCCGCCCTCGAAGGTCACCGGCACGTTCTTGCGGGCCTTGGTGCCCTTGGTGCCGCGACCGGCGGTCTTGCCCCGCTTGCCACCCTCGCCGCGACCCACCCGGGTCTTGGCGGTCTTCGACCCGGGTGCCGGGCGCAGGTCATGCAGTTTGATCGTCATTATTTCGACTCCACCGCTTCTACTTCAATGAGATGGTGCACGGACTTGATCAGGCCACGGGTCTGCGCGTTGTCTTCACGGACCACCGACTGGCGAATCTTCCGCAGCCCCAGCGTCCGCAGGCTTTCACGCTGCCTCCACCGAACACCGATGGTGCTGCGCACCTGGGTGATCTTCAGCTCTGCCATGGTTATACCGTTCCTTCTCGGGCGGCCGCCGAATTGGAACTGGCGGCCGCCGCCGCCTCGGCCTCCCGCCGCGCCCGCAGCATGCCGGCCGGCGCGACGTCCTCGATGGACAGCCCACGTCGGGCCGCCACCTCTTCCGGACGCTGCAGCAGCTTCAGTGCCGCGACGGTGGCGTGCACCACGTTGATCGCGTTGTCGCTACCCAACGACTTGGCCAGGATATCGTGCACGCCAGCGCATTCCAGCACCGCACGTACCGCGCCGCCGGCGATCACACCGGTACCGGGGCTGGCCGGACGCAGCATCACCACACCCGCAGCCTCTTCGCCCTGCACAGGGTGCGTGATGGTGCCGCCGATCAGCGGAACCCGGAAGAAGCCCTTGCGCGCTTCCTCCACGCCCTTGGCGATCGCGGCGGGAACCTCCTTCGCCTTGCCGTAGCCGACGCCGACCATGCCGTTGCCGTCGCCGACGATCACCAGCGCGGTGAAGCTGAACCGCCGACCACCCTTGACCACCTTGGAAACTCGGTTGATCGCGACGACGCGCTCGAGGTAGTTGCTCTTCTCGCCGCCATCGCGGTCGCGACGACCGCCGCGATCGTCACGACGGCCCCGGCCCTCGCGGTCACCGCGGGGCGGCCTGCCGTCCGAACTCGAAGGCCCGGCGGCTCCTGCTGCCTGCTCGGCCATTACGCAGTCCTTCCAATTGTTTTCAGGTCGTTCATCATCAGAACTTCAGCCCGCCTTCGCGCGCCGCGTCGGCCAGTGCCGCGAGCCGTCCGCCGTACGTATAGCCGCCGCGGTCGAACACGACGGTCTCGATCCCGGCGGCCTTGGCCCGCTCGGCGATCAGCTGACCGACCCGCTTGCTGTGGGCCTTCTTGTCGCCGTCCACCCCGCGCACGTCGGCCTCGATGGACGACGCCGCGGCCAGCGTGGTGCCGTCCAGGTCGTTTACTAGTTGCACGTGGATGTGCCGCGAGGACCGGTGCACCACCAGCCGCGGCCGCTCGGCCGTCCCGGCGATCTTCTTGCGCAGCCGGGCGTGCCTGCGCAACCGCGACACTCGGCGGGCAGCCGCGACGCTCGGCGCTGCCGACTTGCCTGCGGCGGTCTGTGCTGCTTTTGCTTTCTGGGCTGTAGTCATTCCTACTTACCTGTCTTTCCGACCTTGCGGCGGATCTGCTCACCCTCGTAGCGGATGCCCTTGCCCTTGTAGGGGTCGCTCTTCCGCAGGCGACGGATGTTGGCCGCGATCTGGCCGACCTTCTGCTTGTCGATGCCGGATATCGAGAACTTCGTCGGGGTCTCCACCGCGAAGGTGACACCCTCCGGGGCGGTGATCAGCACCGGGTGGCTATAGCCCAGGGAAAACTCGAGGTTGCCGCCCTTGGCCACCACGCGATAGCCGACGCCGAAGATCTCCATCTTGATGGTGTAGCCCTCGGTGACACCGGTGACGAGGTTGGCCACCAGCGTGCGGGACAGCCCGTGCAGCGAGCGGTTGTGCCGCTCGTCGTCGGGCCGGGCCACCACGACCGCTCCATCGTCGTTGCGGGAGACGGTGATCGGGTCGGCGACCGCCAACTCGAGGGTGCCCTTCGGCCCCTTGACCGACACGTGCTGCCCGTCGATCGTCACATCGACCCCGGCGGGAATCGGAACCGGGTCCTTACCAATACGCGACATGTCTAGCCCCTCACCACACGTACGCGAGGACTTCGCCGCCCACGCCCTGTCGTGCCGCCTGACGGTCGGTGAGCAGACCCGAGGATGTGGAGATGATCGCCACACCCAGGCCACCGAGCACGCGCGGCAGGTTGGTGGATCTCGCGTACACCCGCAGCCCGGGCTTGGATACCCGGCGCAGGCCGGCGATGCTGCGTTCGCGGCTCGGGCCATACTTCAGCTCGACGACCAGCGCCTTGCCCACCCGAGCATCCTCGGTGTGGTAATCGGAGATGTAGCCCTCGCTCTTGAGGATCTCGGCGATATTGGCCTTGATCTTCGAGTGCGGCAGCGACACCTCGTCGTGGTACGCCGAATTGGCGTTGCGCAGACGTGTCAAGAAGTCTGCGATCGGGTCCGTCATCGTCATGACAGCCGGTTCACCTTCCTCGCGGCGGTTCCCATCGCGGGCCTACCGCAACCTATTCCGATGTTGTGGTCTGTGTTATCTGCTCTTCGCGCGAGCGCTCATCGCGCGGTCTCCTACCAGCTGGCTTTCTGTACGCCCGGCAGCTCTCCGGCGTGCGCCATCTCGCGCAGGCAGATGCGGCACAGCCCGAACTTGCGGTAGACCGCGTGCGGGCGGCCGCACTTGCTGCAACGCGTGTAGGCGCGCACCTTGAACTTGGGCTTCTTGTTGGCCTTGTTGACAAGTGCCTTCTTTGCCATCTGCTCAGTTCTCCTTGAACGGAAAGCCCAGCGCCCGCAACAGCGCTCGTCCTTCGTCGTCGTTCGTCGCCGAGGTGACGACGGTGATGTCCATGCCGCGGGGCCGGTCGATGGAATCCACATCGATCTCGTGGAACACCGACTGCTCGGTCAGCCCGAACGTGTAGTTGCCGCTGCCGTCGAACTGCTTGGTCGACAGGCCGCGGAAGTCGCGGATACGTGGTAGCGCGATCGAGATGAGCCGGTCCAGGAACTCCCACATCCGGTCGCCGCGCAGCGTCACCCGCGCGCCGATCGGCATGCCCTCGCGCAGCTTGAACTGTGCGATGGACTTGCGGGCCTTGCGCACCTCCGGCTTCTGACCGGTGATCATCGCCAGGTCGTTGACGGCGCCGTTGATCAGCTTGGCGTCGCGGGCGGCGTCGCCGACACCCATGTTGACGACGACCTTCACCACGCCGGGGATCTGCATCACGTTGGCGTAGCCGAATTCCTGCTTCAGCGAGTCCCGGATTTCCTCCCGGTAGCGCTGCTTCAAGCGGGGCGCAGGCCTTTGGTCCGGCTCGGCCGGACGTGTCTTCTCAGAAGTGGTCATCAGATGTCCTTGCCGTTGGTCTTGGCGATGCGGACCTTCTTGCCGGTCTCGTCGTCTTTGCGGTACCCGACGCGGGTGGGCTTGCCGTCGGAGTCGATCACCATCACGTTGGACACGTTGATCGGCGCCTCCTGGGTGACGATCCCGCCCGATTGCGCACCACGCTCGGTGCGCGAGATCGGGGTGTGCTTCTTGATCCGGTTCACGCCCTCCACGAGCACCTTCTCGCGGTCCGGGTAGGCCACCAGCACCTTGCCTTTGGCGCCCTTGTCCTTGCCGGAGATGACCAGCACGGTGTCGCCCTTGTGGACCTTCATCTACAGCACCTCCGGGGCCAGCGAGACGATCTTCATGAAGCGCTTCTCGCGCAGTTCGCGGCCGACCGGACCGAAAATGCGGGTCCCACGCGGATCGTTGTCCGGCTTGATGATCACCGCGGCGTTCTCGTCGAACTTGATGTAGCTGCCGTCGGCGCGGCGGCGCTCCTTCACCGTACGCACGATGACGGCCTTCACTATCTCGCCGCGCTTGACTCCGCCGCCGGGGATGGCTTCCTTGACGGTCGCCACGATGACGTCGCCGATGCCGGCGTAGCGCCGGGACGAGCCGCCGAGCACCCGGATGCACAAGATCTCCCTGGCGCCCGTGTTGTCGGCGACCTTCACCCGCGATTCCTGCTGAATCACTCGATCTCCTCGACCTGGTTATATGTGCACGGCAGGCCCGAACGTTCTGGTGGGCAATGCCCACCAGAGACCTGAGAGTGCGCGGTCTGGCGTCACCGAAGGGCACGCGGGGCCGACTCGAACGCCGGCCGAGGTCTGCCCAAGGCAACCAGTGAATTCTAGGGGACGACCAGCTCAGAACCAAATCTGCGCTGGTCAGCGGTCACCTTGCACCGCGAGCGTGCGCGTCTGCGGCCGACACGCCGGGAAATTCACACAGTTTGCGCACGCTCGCCGGATCGGCCGACCAGGTGGCCGCACACTTGACCCGACGTCAGGAGCCTCGAGCGTGCGTGTTCTCGGGTCGGCCCCCGGCGTGTCGGGTGCAGACACCTTCGTAAGTGGTTTTTGTCAAGGGTTGGGGGGCCTGCCCGGTCCTCGTCTCTACGTAGTTCGTCAAACGGGTTTGGTTCCCGACTGCGTGCAACCGAGTTCGGTGAGGAGCGGGCGGGGCCTGCTCATGGTGTCTGGCGAGGTCACCTGCTGGTGCCTCAGGCACGCGTGGAGCTTGGCCCCAACCACGGTTCATTCAGATGGCTCCTCGTTAAGCGGCGGCGGGCAGGTCGGCGGG
>NZ_JBOGDB010000265.1:0-5456 GCF_050701515.1 Mycobacterium sp.
GGCAATCGCCGGCCACCATTGCCGCTCCTCGCTGAGCCGCTGGGTTTCGAGCATCCAGGTCGAGAACGTGGTGTAGGAGCCGACCAGCGCGGTGCCGGCCAGCAGCGCGGCATGCGGGCTCAGGGCCAGCCCGGACAGCAGCCCGAGCACCGTGGCGCCGCTGAGGTTGACCGCGAAGGTGCCGAACGGAAACGACCGCGCCACCCGGGCGGCCACCGTTCGATCGACGACGAACCGCAGCACCGAACCAACGCCACCGAGCACCACCACACCGGCCCACACCGCGACGGTCATCGGCGCACCCGCACGCGGCGCACCATCACCGTAGCGAGATACACGGCGAGCAGTCCCACGGCGATGCTGGCCGCGGTGTAGCCGACGGCCAGCCCAAAGTGCCTGTGCTCCAGCATCTTCAGCGTCTCGACCTGCATGGTCGAGAATGTGGTCAGCCCGCCGCACAGGCCGGTGCCGAGCAGCGGTCGGCGGTAGCTGGACAGGGGCAACCGCTCCAGCAGCCGGGTGGTGAAGTAGCCCAGCAGGAACGCCCCGACGATGTTCGCCGTGAACGTCGGCCACGGCCATCGCCCGGGATCCGGCGCGGCGAGCTCTTCGAGGACGGCGCGGGCAACGGTGCCGACGGCCCCGCCGGCGAAGACCGCGGCCAGCTCGCGTCGGTCAAATGCGCGCATGACCAGAAGTGTGACTTCTCCGACGGCTGGATGCCGTCGGCTTCTTTTCACGCTGATTGGGCGTGAAGGGCCAGTCCAGCCCGTAAGAGGTTGCGTGCAGCGTGTTCGTCGGCCTGGGCGCGATGACCGCATGCGGTACAACGAAACACCGCTTGTGTGACGCGGTTCTGTGGTGCTGCATGCCCACAGGCTTCGCAGCGGTCAGAGGTGTGGCGGGGGTCGACCTCAATCCAGATACGCCCAGCGTCTTCCGCTTTGGCGCGCAGAACGGAGATGAATCGGCCCCAGCCGGCGTCACTGATACTTCGGTTGAGCCCGGATTTCGCCCGGGCTCCGTTGGCCAGATACTGGCCGGGGTTATCGGGGTCGGGTGCGGGATTGGCCCGGCGCAACATGTTGGCAATTTGTAGGTCCTCCACCACCAGCATGTCATAGCGGACGACGAGGGCGCGGGCTTGTTTGTGGTGAAAGTCCTTGCGCTGGTTGGCAACCTTGCGATGCCGAGCCGCAAGGGTTTCGCGCTTGCGGTCGCGGTTGGTCGACCCACATTTGGCGCGCTGCAGTTGCTGCTGGGCAGTGGCCACCCGATCGGCGGCAGCCCGGCTCCAGCGTGGGTTGTCTACGTGCGTCCCGTCGCTGGTGGTGGCGAAACGGGCGATCCCGACATCGACCCCGGCTCGCCGGCCGGTCGCCGGCAGCGGGTTGGCTGGCACGTCGTCACAGGAGAGCACCAGCACCCAGCGTCGGCCTTGGCGTTTGACCTGGATCGTCTTCACCCGTCCGACCACTTCCCGGTGCACGTGAACCTTGATGTGGCCGATGCCTTGCAGGTACACCCGCCGGGCCTCGGGTAGCCAGCGGGCACCGTCTCCGTTTTTGGGCCACTGCACACTGTCGAACCTCGTCATGCCCTTGAACCGCGGATAGCCGGCCTTCTCACCACGTTTGACGCGGCCGAAGAACCCGGCGAACGCCCTGTTCAGCCGGCGCAGCGTCGCCTGCTGACTGGAAAACGACCACACCGCCTGATCTGGGCGCGCGGTCCGGATTTCGGTCAGCTGCGCGGACTGATCCCCATAGAGGATGCGGGTCTTGCTGTGCGCCCACCCATCCCGACGTTCCTGCAACGCCGCGTTATACAACTCACGATGCGCGTCCAGACACGCCGCCAGCGCACCGTGCTGGCGCGCCGTGGGCCGCAACCGGAACAGGTAGGCGCGTCTCACGACGCCATCACCGCATCCCACTGATGTGCGATGTAGCGGCGCACCGTCGACTACGAGACGTATCCGACCGAGGCGGCGAAATACGACGGCGACCCGAACACCCTCGCGAACCTGCGCAGATACGGGAACTCTTGGCCCAGCGGCCGCCCAGAATCCGGCGCCTATGCTTCGGGCACCACAACAGGTGCAACCCCAACGAGCACACCCCACCCGGCGTGCGGCGAAACCGGCCCTCGGACATGCCACCAACGCTATGGAAAAGCACCGACAACTCACGACCACACGCCGTTCGCCTGCCCCGATTCCCCCAACGGCTCGAAGCCACCGGGCCTCTCGGGGCGCACTAATAGCGGTCAGCTTGCGGACCGTCAGGTAGCGACATTTGTCACAGGGGCAGAATCGGGGCTATGGCGGCCAATCCACGTGCCGGTCAGCCGGCGCAGCCCGAGGACCTCATCGATGTTGCTCAGGTCGTAACGGCGTACTACACCGTCGAGCCCGATCCGGATGACGTCGCGCAGCAGGTGGTGTTCGGCACGTCCGGGCACCGGGGATCCAGCCTGGACGGGGCGTTCAACGAGGCGCACATCCTGGCCACCACCCAGGCCATCGCCGAGTATCGCGCCAGCCAGGGCACCACGGGTCCGTTGTTCATCGGCCGCGACACCCACGCGCTCTCCGAGCCCGCGTGGTCATCGGCGCTGGAGGTGCTGGCCGCCAATGATGTTGTGGCGATGATCGATTCCGCTGACCGGTACACGCCCACGCCGGCGGTCAGTCACGCCATCCTCGCCTTCAACCGGGGTCGCGACAGCGACCTGGCCGACGGCATCGTCGTCACGCCGTCGCACAACCCACCCCGCGACGGCGGCTTCAAGTACAACCCGCCCAACGGCGGGCCGGCCGACACCGACGCGACCGGTGTGATCGCCAAACGGGCCAACGAAATCCTCCGGGAGGGACTCAAGGGCGTGAAGCGGGTGTCGCTGGCCCAGGCCCAGCGGGCCGCGCAGCGCCACGACTACCTGGATGCCTATGTCGATGACCTGCCGAACGTGGTCGACGTGCACGCCATTCGGGCCGAAGGCGTCCGCATCGGCGCCGACCCGTTGGGCGGGGCCAGCGTCGACTACTGGGGCGCGATCGCCGAACGGCACAACCTCGAGCTCACGGTGGTCAACCCGCGGGTCGATGCGACGTGGCGGTTCATGACGCTGGACACCGACGGCAAGATCCGGATGGACTGCAGCTCGCCCAACGCGATGGCATCGCTGATCGCCAACCGCGAGTCGTATCAGATAGCGACCGGCAACGACGCGGACGCCGACCGGCACGGCATCGTCACGCCCGACGGTGGGCTGCTCAACCCCAACCACTATCTCTCGGTGGCGATCGAGTACGTGTACACCAGTCGGCCGGAGTGGCCGGGATCGACGGCCGTCGGCAAGACCGCGGTCAGCTCGTCGATCATCGACCGGGTGGTCGCCGGTCTGGGCCGCAAGCTGGTCGAGGTGCCGGTCGGCTTCAAATGGTTCGTCGACGGGTTGCTCAGCGGCACCATCGGTTTCGGGGGCGAGGAGAGTGCCGGTGCGTCTTTCCTGCGCCGCGACGGGTCGGTGTGGACCACCGACAAGGACGGCATCATCCTGGCGCTGCTGGCGTCCGAGATTCTCGCGGTTACCGGCTCCACGCCGTCGCAGCGATACGACGCACTGGCCGAAAAGTACGGTGCGCCAAGCTATGCCCGCATCGATGCGCCGGCCGACCGTGAGCAGAAGGCGCGACTGGCCAAGCTGTCACCCGAGCAAGTCACGGCCACCGAACTGGCCGGCGAGGAGATCACCGCCAAGCTGACCACCGCGCCGGGCAACGGCGCGCCGCTCGGTGGGTTGAAGGTGACGACCGAAAGCGCCTGGTTCGCCGCCCGCCCGTCGGGCACCGAGGACGTCTACAAAATATATGCCGAATCATTCCGCGGCCCAACTCATCTCGCCGAGGTTCAGGAGGCGGCCCGCGAAGTGGTAGACAAGGTCCTCCAAGAAGGCACGGCGTGAGTTCGCCTGCGGAGGGCGAATATCCAACTCCGACAAGCAAGCAGCCGAAGGTCCGGCTGCCCCGCGAGGTATGGATCCTCGTGGCCTCCAATGCGGTCATCGCGTTGGGGTACGGGGTGGTGTCGCCGGTGCTGCCGCAGTACGCCCGCAACTACGGGGTGAGCATCAGCGCCGCGACGTTCGTGATCACCGCGTTCGCCGTGATGCGGCTGTGCTTCGCCCCGGCGACCGGCGTGCTGATCCAGCGGCTGGGGGAGCGGAAGGTCTACGTCAGCGGCATCCTGATCGTGGCGGTGACGACCGCGGCGTGTGCGTTCGCGCAGACCTACTGGCAGCTGCTGCTGTTCCGGTCGCTCGGCGGCGTCGGCTCGACGATGTTCTTCGTCTCGGCGCTGGGTTTGATGATCAGGATCAGCCCCGAGGACGCCCGCGGCCGGGTGGCGGGCATGTTCTCCACCTCGTTCCTGCTGGGCTCGGTTGCCGGGCCGGTATTGGGCGCCGCCACAGCCGGATTCGGGCTTGGCGCCCCGTTCATCATCTACGGCGTCGCGTTGATGATCGCGGCCGCGGTGGTGTTCTTCAGCCTGCGGCATTCGTCGCTGGCCGCGCGGGCCGAGCAGTCGGAGCCGACGGTGACGGTGCGGGTCGCGCTGCGACAGCGGGCGTATCGGGCGGCACTGCTGTCGAATTTTGCGACGGGGTGGTCGGTGTTCGGCCTGCGGATCGCGCTGGTGCCGTTGTTCGTGTCGGAGGCCCTCGATCAAGGTCCGGGTATCGCGGGGTTTGCGCTGGCGACGTTCGCGATCGGCAATGTCTCCGCGGTGTTCCCCAGCGGATATCTGTCCGACCGGGTGGGCCGCCGCAGGCTGCTGATCGTGGGCTTGTCGGTGTCGGCACTGGCAACGGCGGTGGTGGGCTTCGCGACGTCGTTGCCGTTGTTTCTCGCGGGCGCGTACGTGGCGGGCGCGGCCTCGGGCATGTTCAGCTCGCCGCAGCAGGCGGCGGTCGCCGACATCATCGGCAGCAAGGCCCGGGCGGGCACCGCCGTGGCGACGTTTCAGATGATGGCCGACCTAGGGTCGATCGTCGGCTCGGTTGCGGTCGGCCAGATCGCCGAGCACACCTCGTTCGGCTGGGCCTTTGTGGCCAGCGGCGTGGTCCTGCTGCTCGCGGGGATGGGCTGGACGCTCGCACCCGAAACCCGCGGCCGGCCACCCGCCGAGCCGACACCCGCTCGACCACTCGGCCCCGAGGCCGGCGGCGAAGTGCCGTGACCTGGGCTTTTGAAGGCTTACTGCAGGTGGTGTAGCTTCGATGAGCACAAGTTCACGGGGCTATGGCGCAGCTGGTAGCGCACCACACTGGCAGTGTGGGGGTCAGGGGTTCGAGTCCCCTTAGCTCCACTCAAAAACCGCAGTTCAGAGGCACTTATCAAAGTTCTGTCGGGCGCCGACGAACGTCGTTTCGCCGGCCCCGAACCCGCCGGA
>NZ_JBOGDB010000266.1:0-3346 GCF_050701515.1 Mycobacterium sp.
GTCGTGGCGATCGCGACCGCGATGCAGGAGTCCACCTTGACCAACCTCGACCACGGCGACCGCGACAGCGTCGGCGTGTTCCAGCAGCGACCGTCCCAAGGCTGGGGCACCCCGGCGCAGATCATGAACCCCACCTACGCCGCCACCCAGTTCTACCAGCACCTGCTCACCGAGCCCGGCTGGCAGCAGATGAGCGTGAACGACGCCGCACAAGCCGTACAACGCTCCGGAAAACCCAACGCCTACGCCCAGCACGAGCAGGCCGCACGGGATGTGCTCGCCGCGGTCCACGGTGCCACCTGCACAACCACCACGAGGGAGGTCGTCGGCACCGGTGACTGCAACGCTATCCAGGCTCCCAATCCTGCCTCGCTGGCCGCCATCAACTATGCCTGCGGGCAAAGAGAATTGCCGTATGTGTGGGGCGGAAACGGGGAGCAGGACGGCGGATTTGACTGCTCCGGGCTCACCACCGCCGCCTACGGCGCAGCCGGAATCACCTTACCCCGCACCGCCCACACCCAGTACCACGCCGGACCGCGCGTCCCCGACGGACAACCGCTGCTGCCCGGTGATCTCGTGTTCTACGGCAACCCCACCACCAAGATCCACCACGTCGGTCTCTACCTTGGTGGAGGTTTGACGATCAACGCCCCGACGTTCGGCCAGCCGGTGCAGATCGAGCCCTACCGGTACCGGGGCGATGACTATGCCGGGGCTACGCGCCCGGCTGGTTCCGTTGCTGCTGTAGGTTCCGCGCAAGAATGACAGTTTCGGGCGTGGATGATAGTGATCTGTTGATCAAGTGTCGTGAAAGAGTCCTCGCCGCTTCGCCACAGTGACCACTTCTGTGGCGTGGTTCCGCCGAGGGCCGCGTGCTTCGGATGTGCCGACGGTGGTTGTCTTGCGGTTGCCGGCTGCGGGGAGTGGCCTACGATCGTGCGGTGTTGGGTGGTTTGCGACCATGGGGAGACGGGTGGGATGCCGAGTACCAGCGTCACCGCCGTGCTGGTGACCGCGATCACTGTCATTGTGGTGGTGATGGTGTTCCAGGTGCGGCGTCTTGCGCGTGGTCAGCTCGGCTCGGTGGAGGACGAATACCGGCCCGACAGCTTGGAGCGCGCGTGCGCCGAGGCGCTGTCGAGGCTGCGTGATCGGGCCGGGGATGCCGGCAACGCGGATCCCGTTGGGGTGGCGTCGGTGGCCGCCGCGATCACTCGCGTGGAGGCGCTGGAGTCGCAGGTAAGTGCGTACCGCTCCATGTGGGAGCGGCGAGTGGAGTGGCTGCGGCGCTGGCCGGTGCTGGGCAGTGTGTGGATCGGCGTGTCCGGGGTTGTCATCGTCGGCGGGCTGGTGTTGTCGCTCGGCCCACCCGGCTGGGACGCCGGTTGACTGCTGGTCATCGCCGGGTTGATGTCAATCGCGGTCTTTGCCGTGGTGGGGCAGCGTTTTATGTCCGACCGGCTCACGGACGACTACCACAGATTCGCCGAGGAGATCGAGCAGATCGCGCGCCTGTAAGGCCAGGAGGTTGAGGGGCACCGCCAGCGCGGCGCTTTCTCAGCGCGATCGCCGCCAGATTGCCTCCACGCGACTGACCATCCCCGCGCAGTTCGGGGGGATCGCCGTCGTAGCGACGGCAGTGCTGCGCTTGCACCGCCATGGCTTCATCATCAACGCCGCGCCGACCACCTCGGCATCAATCAAGCCACCCTCGTCTGGCTTCAGCGACTTGATCCCGACATCGGCGCAGGTTCTCAACCCTAGCGCCCATCGAAAACCCAAACCACCGCGGAAAGAGGCGCCGAACAGGAGTGGTCAACTACCACGGAAGCCCCGCAGGAGGCGGACGTCAAAATGGATCACTTCAAAACGGAAAGGACAGGTGGCGGCTCGTAAATGGTTCACAGTCGAATCGGGTGACTCACCGGGGTTCGCCCCCTCTTTGGCGCCGGCACGACGCTCAGGCGTTCTCATCCATGACGACCTCGCCACGGCGGCCAATTTCATCGATAGCACACAGCGCGTCGTCGGTGAGGTAGAGCGCGCCGATCCGCACCCGCCACTCGCCTGCGTGCGGGCCGCTGTCGCAGTAGCGACGCGCCCCGAGATGTAGCGAAATTTGCTCGGCCACAAGTGTCAGAATGCTTGCAGCATTTTCCGAGTTCACATTCTTCACCTTTCTATCCGCAAAATCAAGAATTGTGGTGTCGTTGAATGTTTTCCACGACACCACAGCCGTGCCCGACGAGACCGTGGAATGGTTGGCCGTCGGTGTCGAGGAGCAGGATGCGTTGGGTGAACAGCGGCGGAGTGGCGGCGTCGAGGGCGATGATGTTGTGGTCGCTGGCGAGCTCGAACAGCGCGTTGGTCACTTCGCGGATCGTGGTGCGGTCCGGATCGGTGCGCGGCGAGAGGCCCTCGACCTGGATCTCCAGCACCCGCTGCTGCGGCAGCACGGTGATCACTGTGTGCACGTGCGCGGGGATGCAGCCGTTCTCACGCAGTTCGGCGATATCCTCGGCCAGTCGTACGGCGGCAGCTTCCAGGGTGAAGCCTGGGCCGATCCCGGCGCGTGCACCTCGCACGACCAGATCATCCACTGTGGACTCTGGGTGTGTGATGGGCGAGATTCCCTCCAGTGCCCCATTGCCGGGCCGCCGCAGTGGCAGCCCGGCAATGTCCGCTTGTGTGGATGACGCGCCGGAGTGCGGTGGGGTGTCAGTTCGTGCGCCGACCGTGCGCCTCGGTCCGCAGTTCGGCCAAGGTGCGTCCGTCGGAGACCCGCTTGAAGACGGTCCACCCGCCTTGGTTCACACCGCCCAATGCCGTTGTGGCGGCGGTCGGTGAGGCGTAGACACGGCCGTCGGCGAGGGCAAGGGCGCCGTCGGCGCGAACCCGAACCAGGTGGCGGACGCCGTGGTGGCAACGGTCCCAGACAAACTCGTCGCCCGGCGCGACCAGGCCGGCCTCGAGGAGCCCGGCCAGCCCGCCGCGAGAGGACATCCCCACCGGAGGTGATACCGCAGAGGAGACCCCGTCGCATCGACCGGCCGCTTCGCCGAGTTCGGCGTGCAGACCCATGACCGCGTTGGCCGTGGGCGCGACGAGTTGCGGCCAGGTGTCGTCGAGCCCGCGCCAGCACCCGACTCGCTGCCACTGGCCGTGGTGTGCCAACACCATCTCGACATCGACCGCGTTGTCGCCCGACGGGTCGGTCGGATTGGTCGGTGGTGTCAGCCGCACGACGAGATCGCCGTCGTACAGGCCGCTCGCGGGCGTCTCGTCCACCCAACTCCCGGCGAACACGTCAACCTCGCCCCGCTGGTCGGGGTCATCGTCACCC
>NZ_JBOGDB010000267.1:0-5543 GCF_050701515.1 Mycobacterium sp.
GATGAACTCCATGGCGTTCGACGTCATGGTTCCGCTCAAGAAGGTCCTCGACGAGCTGACCTACGACAACTCCGTGCGGGTGGTCGTGCTGACCGGCGCCGGGCGGGGATTCTCGTCCGGCGCCGACCACAAGTCCGCGGGTGCCGTGCCGAACATCGACGGGCTGACCCGGCCGACCTTCGCGCTGCGCTCGATGGAGGTGCTCGACGACGTGATCCTGGCGCTGCGCCGGATGCACCAGCCCGTCATCGCCGCCGTGAACGGCGCGGCGATCGGCGGGGGACTGTGCCTGGCGCTGGCCGCCGACATCAGGCTCGCCGCCGACGGCGCGTTCTTCCGGGCGGCCGGCATCAACAATGGCCTGACCGCCAGCGAGCTAGGGCTGAGCTATCTGCTGCCCCGGGCGATCGGCTCCTCGCGGGCGTTCGAGCTGATGTTGACCGGCCGCGACCTCGACGCCGCGGAGGCCGAACGCATCGGGCTGGTGTCGCGCACCGCGCCGGGGGACGAGTTGCTCGACGTCTGTTACCAGATGGCCGACAAGATCGCCGCGTTCTCCCGGCCGGGAACCGAGTTGACCAAGCGCACACTGTGGACTGGACTGGACGCCGCTAGCCTGGAGGGGCACATGCAGGCCGAAGGCCTGGGACAACTCTTCGTGCGCCTGCTCACCGCCAACTTCGAAGAAGCGGTAGCCGCACGCGCGGAAAAGCGGCCCCCGAGCTTCACCGACGACAAATAACACCGCTAGGAGCGCAGCGTGATCACCGCAACGGACCTCGAGGTCCGCGCCGGCGCGCGCACGCTGCTGTCCGCGGACGGTTCGGCCCTGCGCGTGCAGCCCGGCGACCGCATCGGCTTGGTCGGACGAAACGGCGCCGGCAAGACCACGACCATGCGCATCCTGGCCGGCGAAGGCGAACCGTATGCCGGCACCGTCGCGCGGACCGGGGAAATCGGTTACCTGCCACAGGATCCCAAAGAAGGCAACCTCGACATGCTGGCCCGCGACCGGGTGCTGTCGGCCCGCGGCCTGGACACCCTGCTCGCCGATCTGGAGAAGCAGCAGGCGTTGATGGCGGAGGTCGCCGACGATGCGGCCCGTGACCGTGCGGTACGCCGCTACGGCCAACTCGAGGAGCGGTTCGCCGCGCTCGGCGGATACGGCGCCGAAAGCGAGGCGGGGCGCATCTGCGCGAGTCTCGGTCTGCCCGAACGTGTTCTGACCCAGCCGGTGCGCACGCTGTCCGGCGGTCAGCGCCGCCGGGTGGAGCTGGCCCGCATCCTGTTCGCGGCATCCGACACGGGGGCGGGCTCGGCCACCACGCTGCTGCTCGACGAGCCGACCAACCATCTCGACGCCGACTCGCTGGGCTGGCTGCGGGAGTTCCTGCGGGCACACACCGGAGGGCTGGTCGTGATCAGTCACAATGTCGAGCTGCTGGCCGACGTCGTCAACCGGGTGTGGTTCCTGGACGCCGTTCGTGGCGAGGTCGACGCCTACAACATGACCTGGCGCAAGTACCTGGATGCCCGCACCACAGACGAGCAGCGTCGCCGCCGTGAGCGCGCCAACGCCGAGCGCAAGGCCGCCGCGCTGCGCACCCAGGCCGCCAAGATGGGCGCCAAAGCGACCAAAGCTGTTGCGGCACAGAATATGCTGCGTCGCGCCGACCGAATGATGGCGGCGCTCGACGACGAACGGGTTGCCGACAAGGTGGCCAGAATCAAATTCCCAACTCCGGCGGCGTGCGGCCGCACCCCACTGGTCGCGAAGGGTTTGACGAAGACGTACGGATCACTGGAGGTGTTCTCCGGCGTCGATCTGGCCATCGACCGCGGCTCCCGCGTAGTGGTGCTTGGCCTGAACGGTGCGGGCAAGACCACATTGCTGCGCCTGCTGGCCGGGGTCGAGACGCCCGATACCGGGGCGCTGGAACCGGGCCATGGCCTCAAGGTCGGCTACTTCGCGCAGGAGCACGACACCCTCGACGATCTCGCCACGGTATGGGAGAACATCCGGCACTCCGCACCCGACACCCGCGAGCAGGACCTGCGAGGCTTATTGGGCGCGTTCATGTTCGGCGGGCCGCAGCTCGACCAGCCGGCCGGCACGCTGTCCGGTGGCGAGAAGACACGCCTGGCGCTGGCCGGTCTCGTCGCGTCCACGGCAAACGTGCTGCTGCTCGACGAACCGACCAACAATCTCGATCCGGCGTCGCGCGAACAGGTGCTGGACGCGCTGCGCAGCTACGTCGGCGCGGTGGTGCTGGTGACGCACGACCCGGGTGCCGCGGAGGCGTTGGCTCCGCAACGGGTGGTGCTGCTGCCCGACGGCACCGAGGACTTCTGGTCCGACGATTACGCCGACCTCATCGAGTTGGCCTGAGGCAATATCGCGCGCCGTTTCACGAATCCGCCCGCCGTTGGGTTAACGCTTCCTTACCCTGGGTATGCGTCGGGGCATCAACAGCGGGGAGGAGTCGATGAAGAAACTGAACAAGTCCCGGGATGAGTTGCTGCACGATCTGCGGCACGCGTACGAGGGTGGCGCAAGCATCCGTTCGCTCGTCGCCTCGACAGGTCGCTCGTATGGCTCCATACACAGCATGCTGCGTGAGTCCGGTACCAGGATGCGCAGCCGCGGTGGACCCAACCACCGCACCCGGCGATAGCCGGCGAGGAACTACTGCTGGCGGACCGACGCTTCGACGAGGTCGAGTACCGCCCTGAGCTTTTCGGGGTCGTCGCCGGAGGCCAGCCTCGCCACCAGTCCGTCGAGCACCAGGTCCAGGTAGGTCTGCAGCACGGCGCTGGGCACGTCGTCGCGCAGCCGCCCGGCCTGCTTCTGCCGACGCAGCCTTTCGGTGGTCGCCGCCGACAGTTCGGCCGACCGCTCCGACCATCCCCGGTGGAACGCGGGATCGTTGCGCAGCTTGCGCGCGATCTCCAGGCGAGTGGCCAGCCAGTCGAACTGATCCGGCGCCGCCAGCATGTCGCGCATGACCTGAATCAGGCCCTCGCGCGACGCGACATCGGCCATTCGTTCGGCGTCCTCGCGGGCGAGTTCGAAGAACAGGGTGTCCTTGTCCTTGAAGTGGTGGAAGATCGCGCCGCGCGACAGCCCGATGGTCTGCTCGAGCCGGCGCACGGTGGCCCTGTCGTAGCCGTACTCGGCAAAGCACCGCCGGGCGCCGTCCAAAATCTGACGGCGACGCGCCGCGAGATGGTCGTCGGTCACCCGGGGCAACGGAGCGCCTTGTCGTCTAGCCGGTCTTGAGCATGTTGCGCAGCACGTACTGCAGGATGCCGCCGTTGCGGTAGTAGTCCGCCTCACCGGGGGTGTCGATGCGCACTACCGCGTCGAACTCGACGTCGCCGGCCTTCACATGCACCGTCTTCGGGGTCTTGCCCTCGTTGAGCGCCTCGATGCCGGTGATGTCATAGGTCTCGGTGCCGTCCAATTTGAGACTCGACGCAGATTCTCCCTGGGGGAACTGGAGCGGGATGACGCCCATGCCGATCAGGTTGGAGCGGTGAATGCGCTCGAACGACTCGGCGATGACGGCGCGCACACCGAGCAGCCGAGTGCCCTTGGCCGCCCAGTCCCGTGACGATCCCGACCCGTACTCCTTGCCGCCCAGCACGACAAGCGGGATGTCCTGCGCCGCATAGTTTTGCGCTGCGTCGTAGATGAACGCCTGCTCGCCGCCATTGGTGAAGTCGCGGGTGTAGCCGCCGGACACGTCGTCGAGCAACTGGTTCTTGAGCCGGATGTTGGCGAACGTGCCGCGGATCATCACCTCGTGGTTGCCGCGCCGTGAGCCGTAGGAGTTGTAGTCCTTCTTCTCGACGCCGTGCTCGTCAAGATACTGCGCGGCCGGGGTGCCCGGCTTGATGCTGCCCGCCGGCGAGATATGGTCGGTGGTCACCGAATCACCCAGCAGCGCCAGCACTCTGGCGCCCTCGATGTCGGTCACCGGGTCCGGCTCGGCCGGCATCCCGTCGAAGTACGGGGGCTTGCGGACGTACGTCGAATCGGGATTCCACTCGAAGGTGTTGCCGCTCGGGGTGGGCAGGTTTCGCCAGCGGTCGTCGCCCTTGAACACGTCGGCGTAGTTCTTGGTGAACATATCGGTGTTGATCGCCGAGGCGATGGTGTCGTTGATGTCCTTCTGCGACGGCCAAATGTCCCGCAAGAAGACGTCCACACCTTCTTCATCTTTGCCCAGCGGGTCGGCCTCGAAGTCGAAGTCCATGGTTCCCGCCAGCGCGTAGGCGATCACCAGCGGCGGCGACGCGAGATAGTTCATCTTCACGTCGGGGTTGATGCGGCCCTCGAAGTTGCGGTTGCCGGACAGCACCGCGGCCACCGACAGGTCGGCGTCGTTGACGGCCTTACTGATCTCCTCGGGCAGCGGGCCGCTGTTGCCGATGCAGGTGGTGCAGCCGTAGCCAACCAGATAGAAGCCGAGCTTTTCCAGGTACGGCCACAGCCCGGCCTTGTCGTAGTAGTCGGTGACCACCTGCGAGCCCGGCGCCATCGTGGTCTTCACCCATGGCTTGGAGTTGAGCCCCTTCTCGACGGCGCTGCGGGCCAGCAGCGCCGCGCCGAGCATGACCTCGGGGTTGGAGGTGTTGGTACACGACGTGATGGCCGCGATCACCACTGCGCCGTGGTCAAGAACAAATGAGCCGAACTCGTCCGAATCGACCTCCACCGGCTTGGTTGGCCGGCCCTCGGCGTGGGCGGCCGCCGACACCACATCGGTCGACCCGTTCTCGGCGAACGACAGCACCGCAGGGTCGCTGGCCGGGAAGCTCTCCTCGACAGCCTCGTCAAGCTTGGTGTGCGGGTTCTCCGCGCCGTCTTCCACATAGTTGTGAATGTCGTTGCGGAAGGCGTTCTTTGCGTCGTTGAGCGCGATGCGGTCCTGCGGACGCTTCGGGCCGGCGATGGACGGGACCACGTCGGCCAGGTCCAGCTCGATGTACTCGGAGTACTTCGGCTCCCGCTTGGGGTCGTGCCACATGCCCTGTTCCTTGGCGTAGGCCTCCACCAGCGCAAGCTGTTCCTCGCTGCGACCCGTCATCCGCATGTAGTCGATCGTCACCTCGTCGATCGGGAAAATCGCTGCAGTGGAGCCGAATTCGGGGCTCATGTTGCCCAATGTGGCGCGGTTGGCCAGTGGTACTTCGGCGACGCCTTCGCCGTAGAACTCGACGAACTTGCTGACCACGCCGTGCTTGCGAAGCATCTCGGTGACGGTGAGCACCACGTCGGTGGCGGTGACGCCCGGCTGTCGCTCGCCGGTCAGCCTGAACCCGACGACCCGGGGGATCAGCATCGACACCGGCTGGCCGAGCATGGCCGCCTCGGCCTCGATGCCGCCGACGCCCCAACCCAGCACGCCGAGGCCGTTCTCCATGGTGGTGTGCGAGTCGGTGCCCACGCAGGTGTCCGGGTAGGCCACGCGGATTTCTTCGCCCGCCCGGCCGCGTTCCCACACGACGCGGGCCAGGTATTCGATGTTGACCTGGTG
>NZ_JBOGDB010000268.1:0-14692 GCF_050701515.1 Mycobacterium sp.
CTGTAGTTCTGATCCTCTACGATCGTGCCGTGCCCGTCGGACGATTCTTTCTGCGGCTGGTGGATCGGCTGCCGATGCCGAGCCTGCGTACGCAGCGCATCATCGCCGCCGCGGTCATCCTGACCCAGGGCGGCATCGCCGTGACCGGAGCGATCGTCCGGGTCACCGCCTCCGGTCTGGGCTGCCCGACCTGGCCGCAGTGCTTCCCTGGCAGCTTCACTCCGGTGCCGCACCCCGAAATTCCCGGCATCCACCAGGCCGTCGAGTTCGGCAACCGGATGGTCACCTTCCTGGTCGTGCTGACCGCCGCACTGGCGGTGCTGGCGGTCACCCGTGCCCGCCGTCGCCGCGAGGTCCTGGTCTACGCGTGGCTGATGCCCGCGTCCACGGTGGCGCAGGCGGTGATCGGCGGCATCACGGTGTTGACCGGCCTGCTGTGGTGGACGGTGGCCATCCATCTGCTCGTCTCGATGGCGATGGTGTGGCTGGCCGTCCTGCTGTACGTGAAGATCGGCGAGCCCGACGACGGCGTGCCCGCGCCGCGGGTGCCGAAGCCGTTGCGCCAGTTGACGATTCTCACGGCGATCGTGTTGGCGGCACAACTCGTCAGCGGAACTCTGGTGACCGCGGCGGGACCGCACGCCGGGGACAAGAGCACCGAGCGCATTGTGCCGCGGCTGGAACTGGAGATCACCACGCTGGTCCACCTGCACTCGTCGCTGCTTGTTGCCTACCTGTCCCTGCTGGTCGGTCTCGGCTTCGCGCTGCTGGCCGTGCGCGCAGCTCGTCCGGTGCTGCTGCGGCTGGGCGCGCTGTTGGTCTTGGTGGTGGCCCAGGGCTTGGTCGGTACCGTTCAGTTCTTCACGGGTGTGCCCGCCGCGCTGGTGGCGATCCACGTCGCGGGCGCGGCCGCGTGCACGGCGGCCACCGCCGCGTTATGGGCGTCGATGCGAGAGCGGACCGAGCCCGAGCCGGTCCAACGCTGATTCCACCCCGAGCGCGAACGCGCGCTGCTGACCTGTCCGCGTCGTCGCGTCCAGCTGTCGCCAGCCCAGTGACGGCTCCACCAGCTCCAGTTCGAGCAGCACCGGATCGTCGGGCCCACCGATCACGTCGACCCGGGCGTACAGCAGATCGGTGGCGTTCATATTCAGGTGCGCGGCCGCCGCGTCCAGCGCGGCAAGGCCGACATCCCACAGCTCGAAGTCGGGGTCGGCGGGGGTGAGGGATTCCTCCGCGTAGGTGCCGGAATGGTCGAACACCGGCCGCTGACCGGCCGGCGGCAGGATCGGGGCCTTGGTGAACGCGTGCGACTGCTCCCCGGCGAGGAACACCAGCGCCGTCTCGCCGTCCTGCACCCTGGCGTCGTACGGCTGGATCAGCACGGTGCTGCCGGCGGCATGCAGCGCGGCGACGTGCTCACGCGCGGACGCACGGTCGGTAAACCGTTGCGCGCCCACCGATCCGGCACCGATGGCCGGTTTCACCACCACCTCCCCCGCCGGCACCCGCACCCGCTGACCGGGCGCGAAGAAGTGGCTCGGCACCGTCGGCACGCCGGCGTCCGCGAGGTCGGCGAGGTAGCGCTTGTCGGTGTTCCACGCCACCACGGCGGGTGCGTTCAACAAATGCTGGACGCGGGTACCCCAGGCAAGGAATTCGTCCAACCGGTCGATGTAGTCCCAGGTTGCCCGCAGGATTACCAGGTCGGCGCGCAGCGTCTCCGGGTCATCCCAGGACAGCCACCGGGCCTGCAGCCCCCGCTTGCGCAGCGCCGAGACCAGTTCGGCGTCGTCGCCGTCGCCCTCGGGCAGCGCGGGGCAGCCGGCGAGCACGATCCGGGGATGACGAACGTCGGGCCGGGCAAGTTTCATGTCGTTGGGGATGATAGTCAAATGCACGCCATTGAAGTCGCCGAGACCGGCGGACCCGAAGTCCTGCAATACGTCGACAAGCCGCTGCCCGCCCCCGGATCCGGCGAGGTGCTGATCAAGGCCGAGGCGATCGGCGTCAACTTCATAGACACCTACTTCCGGTCCGGGCAGTACCCGCGGGAACTTCCGTTCATCGTGGGCCTCGAGGTGTGCGGGACCGTCGAGGCGCTCGGTGACGAAGTCGCCGCGCTGGCGGTCGGCGATCGGGTGGTCACCGCGCAAGCAGACGGCAGCTACGCCGAATACAGCACTGCCCCAGCCGATTTCGTTGCGTACGTACCGGAGGGCGTCGGCTCTGACGTCGCCGCCTCAGCACTTCTGAAGGGCATGACCGCCCATTACCTGATCAAGTCGGTCTATCCGGTCCAACAGGGCGACAGCGTTCTGGTGCACGCCGGCGCGGGCGGCGTCGGCTTGATCCTCACGCAGTGGGCAACCAGCCTGGCCGCGCGGGTCATCACCACGGTGTCGACGCCGGAGAAGGCCGAGTTGTCGCGCACCGCGGGCGCGGCGGAGGTGCTCGACTATCCGGAGGACCCCGAAGAATTCGGCGCCAGAGTCAAAGACCTCACCGACGGCGGTGTCGCGGCCGTCTACGACGGTGTCGGCGCGTCCACCTTCGACGCCAGCCTGGCAAGCCTCGCGGTTCGCGGGACTCTTGTGCTGTTCGGCGCGTCCAGCGGACCCGTCCCGCCGGTCGACCCGCAGCGGCTCAACGCGGCCGGTTCGCTGTACCTGACCAGGCCGACATTGGTCCATTACACTCGTACATCTGACGAATTCTCTTGGCGTGCAGGAGAATTGCTCGATGCGATCGCGGAGGGCACGATCAACGTGACGGTCAGTGAGCGCTACCGGCTGCAGGACGCCGATCAGGCCCACCGCGACTTGCAGGGCCGCAAGACCGTCGGCTCCATCGTGCTGGTGCCCTGAGTTACCGGCCCAGCAGCGTCGGCAGCGCCAGCGCCGAGTCGATGGCCAGCGCGCAGAACACCACGGCCAGATAGTTGTTGGACTGCAGGAACAGCCGCAGCGGCTTGATCGGCTCGCCGCGACGCACCCCCGCGTAGAGCTGGTGGGCCATCACCAGGAACCACGCACCGGCCAGCAGCGCGACCGACGCATACAGCCACCCGGCCGCCAGCGTCAGCGCCAACGTGGCCAGCACCGTCAGCCAGGTGTAGATCATGATCTGCTTGGTGACCTGCCGCTCGGTCGCGACCGCCGGCAGCATCGGCACCCCGGCCGCGCGGTAGTCGTCCTTGTAGCGCATTGCCAGCGCCCAGGTGTGCGGCGGCGTCCAGAAGAAGATGATCGCGAACATCACCAGGGCGGGCCATTGGATGGTCCCGGTGACCGCCGACCAGCCGATCATTACCGGCATGCAGCCGGCCGCGCCGCCCCACACGACGTTCTGGGACGTACGCCGCTTGAGCAACAGCGTGTAGACGAGTACGTAGAAAGCGATCGTCGCCCCCGCGAGATGCGCCGACAGCAGGTTCGTCGTCCACCACAACCAGAAGAACGAGCCGACGGATAGCGCGAGCCCGAACACCAGCGCATGACTTCGAGGCACGGTGTCCCGGGCCAGCGGCCTGCGCTCGGTGCGCTTCATCATCTTGTCGATGTCGGCATCGGCCACGCAGTTCAGCGTGTTGGCGCCTGCGGCCGCCAGCAGCCCGCCCACCAGCGTGTTGAGGATCAGCAGCGGGTCAACTGTGCCGCGGTGGGCCAGCAGCATGGCCGGAATCGTGGTGACGAGCAGGAGCTCGATCACCCGCGGCTTCGTCAATGCCAGATAGCCGAGGAGCGTGGTGCGTGTCCGGTTCGGCGCCCCATTTATGGGGCTGCCTTCGCGAATGCTCACGCAAGTAACTCCTAATAAATGGCGCCTGCGCCCGGTCTTCTACTACAGACGATGGTAGACCGCGGGCCGCACCGGGACCTAGCAGGGTCGATTCGTAAATGAGCGGGTACGCGGCCTGCGGCGATCACGCGAGCGGCACTAGGGTGTGGGTGGACCAGGCTTGCCGGCCCCCTGTCGATCAAGGAGTTGCGCATCGTGACCACAGTCGAAGAGATCTCCGCGCTGACCCGCCCGAACCACCCCGACGATTGGACCGACCTGGATTCGACCGCGGTGGACACCGTTCGGGTGCTGGCGGCCGACGCGGTGCACAAGACCGGCAACGGTCATCCCGGCACGGCGATGAGCCTGGCGCCGCTGGCGTACACGCTGTTTCAGCGGCAGATGCGCCACGACCCCAGCGACGAGCACTGGCTGGGCCGCGACCGCTTCGTGCTGTCGGCCGGGCACAGCAGCCTGACGCTGTACATCCAGCTGTACCTGGGCGGGTTCGGGCTGGAGCTGACCGACATCGAGTCATTGCGGACCTGGGGGTCGAAGACGCCCGGCCATCCGGAGTTCCGCCATACCAAGGGTGTGGAGATCACCACCGGCCCGCTGGGCCAGGGCCTCGCCTCGGCGGTCGGGATGGCGATGGCGTCGCGCTACGAGCGCGGGCTGTTCGACCCGGACGCCGCGCCCGGCACCAGCCCGTTCGACCACTACATATATGTCATCGCGTCCGACGGCGACATGGAGGAGGGAGTGACGTCGGAGGCGTCCTCGCTGGCCGGCACCCAGCAACTCGGCAACCTCATCGTGTTCTACGACCGCAACCAGATCTCGATCGAGGACGACACCGACATCGCGTTGAGCGAGGACACCCCGGCCCGGTACCGGGCGTACGGCTGGCACGTGCAGGAGGTCGAGGGCGGCGAGAACGTGGTCGGCATCGATGAAGCGATCGCCGAGGCCAAAGCCGTCACCGACAAGCCGTCGTTCATCGCAATCCGCACCGTGATCGGCTATCCGGCGCCGAACAAGATGAACACCGGCAAGGCCCACGGATCGGACCTGGGCGCCGAGGAAGTCGCCGCCGTCAAGAGCATTCTCGGGTTCGACCCGGACAAGACGTTCGAGGTGCGCGACGACGTGCTCGCGCACACCCGCGAGCTGGTGGCCCGCGGCAAGGAAGCCCACGAGATGTGGCAGCTCGAGTTCGACGCCTGGGCTGAACGTGAGTCCGAGCGCAAGAAGCTGCTGGACCGGCTGCTGGCGCAGGAATTGCCCGAAGGCTGGGACGCCGACCTGACTCATTGGGAGCCCGGGTCCAAGGCGCTGGCCACTCGCGCAGCGTTCGGCCAGGTGCTGAACGACATCGCGCCGAAACTGCCCGAGCTGTGGGGCGGCTCGGCCGACCTCGCCGGCAGCAACAACACCACGATCAAGGATGTGCGATCCTTTGGGCCGCCGTCGATTTCGACCAAGGAGTTCACCGCGGACTGGTATGGCCGGGTTCTGCACTTCGGGGTCCGGGAGCACGCGATGGGCGCGATCCTGTCCGGCATCGTGTTGCACGGACCGACCCGCGCGTTCGGCGGCACATTCCTGCAGTTCTCCGACTACATGCGTGCGGGGGTTCGGCTCGCGTCGTTGATGGACATCGACACCATCTACATATGGACCCACGACTCGATCGGGCTGGGCGAGGACGGCCCCACCCATCAACCCATCGAGCATCTGGCCGCGCTGCGGGCCATTCCGAACCTGTCGGTGGTGCGACCCGGTGACGCGAACGAGACCGCATACGCCTGGCGGGCCATCGTCGCGCAAGGCGCCAGCAGCGGCCCGGTTGGATTCATCCTTACCCGCCAGGGCATTCCGGTGCTGGAGGGCACCAGCAGCGAGGGAGTGGCCAAGGGTGGCTACGTACTCGGCCGCATCCCCGACGAACTACCGGATGTGGCGCTCATCGCCACCGGATCCGAGCTGCAGCTGGCGGTGGAGGCGCAGAAGATATTGGCGGACAAGGGAATCACCGCCACGGTGGTGTCAATGCCGTGCGTCGAATGGTTCGAGTCCCAGCCGGTCGAATACCGCGACAGCGTGCTGCCGCCGGCGGTATCGGCACGGGTCGCGGTCGAGGCTGCCGTCGCGCAGAGCTGGTACAAGCTCGTCGGCGACACCGGCGAGATCGTGTCCATCGAGCACTACGGGGCGTCGGCCGACGACAAGACCCTGTTCCGGGAGTACGGGTTCACCCCCGAGGCCGTCGTGGCCGCCGCCGAACGATCACTGGACAACTAGCAGAAGGGCTGACTGGCATGACTGAGTCCAATCCCAATCTCGCGACTTTGACGGCTGCGGGAGTCTCCATTTGGCTGGATGACCTCTCCCGAGACCGGTTGCGCACCGGCAGTTTACAGGAATTGATCGACACCAAGTCTGTCGTCGGCGTCACCACCAACCCGACGATCTTCCAGCTGGCGCTGTCCAAGGGGCACGCCTACGACGACCAGGTCGCCGAGCTGGCCGAGCGCGGTGCCGACGTCGACGCCGCAATTCGCACCGTCACCACCGACGACGTGCGGGAGGCCTGCGATGTGCTGCGCCCGCAGTGGGAGGCCTCCGACGGCGTCGACGGCAGGGTGTCGATCGAGGTCGACCCGCGGCTGGCGCACGACACCGACAAGACCATCCTGCAGGCGATCGAGCTGTGGAAGATCGTTGACCGGCCCAATCTGTTCATCAAGATTCCCGCCACCCTGGCCGGACTTCCGGCGATCACCGCGGTGCTCGCCGAGGGCATCTCGGTCAACGTGACGTTGATCTTCTCCGTGGAACGGCACCGGGCGGTGATGGACGCCTACCTCGCCGGCTTGGAAGCAGCCAAGGAGGGTGGCCACGATGTGTCCAAGATCCATTCCGTCGCATCGTTCTTCGTGTCCCGGGTGGACACCGAGATCGACAAGCGGCTGGAGACGATAGCCAGGGACAGCGACAAAGAACAGGCGCTGGCGCTGCGCGGACAGGCCGGTGTAGCCAACGCTCGGCTGGCGTACGCGGCATATGAGGAGGTGTTCGTGGGCGGCGACCGCTTCGAAGCCCTCAAGGCCGACGGCGCGCGGGTGCAACGGCCGCTATGGGCGTCCACCGGGGTCAAGAATCCGGACTACTCCGACACGTTGTATGTCACCGAACTGGTCGCGCCGAACACGGTCAACACCATGCCGGAGAAGACGATGGACGCGGTCGCCGATCACGGCGTGATCAAGGGCGACACCGTCACCGGTACCGCGGACGCCGCCCAACAGATCTTCGACGAGCTCTCAGGGGTCGGGATCGACCTGCCGGACGTCTTCAAGGTGCTCGAGGACGAGGGAGTGGAGAAGTTCGAGAAGTCTTGGCTTGAGCTGCTCGACGAGACACAGGCTCAGCTCGACTCCGCGAAGAAATGAGTGCGGCGAGCAAGTCTGTCGAGATTTCGGCCGCGCCGTCCGGTTGGCGTAACCCGCTGCGGGACAAGCGGGATAAGCGGATGCCGCGCATCGCGGGTCCATGCGGTGTGGTGATATTCGGCGTCACCGGCGATCTGGCTCGCAAGAAGCTGATGCCGGCGATCTACGACCTGGCCAACCGCGGGCTGCTGCCGGCCACCTTCGCCCTCGTCGGGTTCGCCCGAAGGGATTGGGCTCACGAGGATTTCGGCAAGATCGTCTACGAAGCGGTCAAGCAGCATGCCCGCACACCGTTCCGGCAGGAGGTATGGGACCGGCTGGCCGAGGGAATCCGGTTCGTGCAGGGCACCTTCGACGACGAAAAGGCGTTCCAACGGCTGGCCGAAACACTGGAGAAGCTCGATGCCGAGCGCGGCACCGGCGGCAATCACGCCTTCTACCTGTCGATCCCGCCGAAGGCGTTTCAAACGGTGTGCGAGCAGTTGCAGAAATCCGGGCTGGCCCGCCCGCAGGACGGGAGGTGGAGCCGGGTTGTCATCGAAAAACCCTTCGGCCATGACCTGCAGAGCGCCCGCGAACTCAATGCGGTGGTCAACAGCGTCTTTCCGGAGGAGTCGGTGTTCCGTATCGACCACTACCTCGGTAAGGAAACCGTCCAGAACATCCTGGCGCTGCGGTTCGCCAACGAGTTGTACGAACCGGTGTGGAACGCAAACTTCGTCGACCACGTGCAGATCACCATGGCCGAGGACATCGGCCTGGGCGGACGGGGTGGTTACTACGACGGTGTCGGAGCGGCCCGTGATGTGATCCAGAACCATCTCATGCAGTTGATGGCGCTGACGGCGATGGAGGAACCGGTCAACTTCAGTCCGCACGAGCTGCAGGCCGAAAAGGTCAAGGTGCTCTCGGCCACCCAGCCAATGCAGCCGCTGGATGAGACCACCGCGCGTGGTCAGTACACCGCCGGCTGGCAGGGCAGCGAGCAGGTACCAGGCCTGCTCGAGGAGGAAGGCTTCTCCAAGGATTCCAAGACCGAAACCTTCGCCGCGATCACGCTGGAGGTGGACACCCGGCGCTGGGCCGGCGTGCCGTTCTTCCTGCGAACCGGAAAACGCCTGGGGCGCAGGGTCACCGAGATCGCGCTGGTGTTCAAGCGGGCGCCACACCTGCCGTTCGACACAACCATGACCGAGGAACTCGGCAAGAACGCGTTGGTGATCCGGGTCCAGCCGGACGAAGGCATCACGCTGCGGTTCGGGTCGAAGGTGCCCGGCAGCCAGATGGAGGTCCGCGACGTCAACATGGACTTCTCCTACGGGGCGGCGTTCGCCGAGGACTCCCCCGAGGCGTACGAGCGGTTGATCCTCGACGTGCTGCTCGGCGAGCCGTCGCTGTTCCCGGTCAACCAGGAAGTCGAATTGTCTTGGGAAATACTCGATCCCGTACTCGACGACTGGGCCGAGCACGGCAGGCCCGAACCGTATGAGGCCGGGACCTGGGGGCCGCCTTCGGCGTTCGAAATGATCGGCCGAATGGGCCGGGAATGGAGGCGGCCGTGATCGTCAATTTGCCCGGCGCCAACACCAACGACATCAACAAGAAGATCATCAGCCTCCGCGAAGAGGGCGGCGCGGTCACGATGGGCCGGGTGCTGACGCTGGTCATCGCGCCGGACACGGAGGACATTCTCGAGGACTCCGTCGAGGCGGCGAACTTCGCCAGCCGCGAGCATCCGTGCCGGGTGATCGTGGTGGTGGCGGGCGACCGCAAAGCGCCGGAACCGCGGCTGGACGCAGAGATCCGCGTTGGCGCCGACGCCGGCGCGGGAGAAGTCGTGGTATTGCGGTTGTTCGGTGAGCTCGCCGACCACGCCAGCAGCGTGGTGCTGCCGTTCTTGCTGCCCGACACCCCGGTGGTGGCCTGGTGGCCGGCGGGCGCACCCGCGGTACCCGCGCAGGACCAGTTGGGCCAGTTGGCGATTCGCCGCATCACCGACGCCACCAACAGCAGCGACCCGTTGGCGGCAATCAAGAGCCGGCTGCAGGGCTATACCGACGGCGATACCGATCTGGCGTGGAGCCGCATCACGTACTGGCGCGCGCTGCTGGCATCGGCAATCGACCAGCCACCGTTCGAGCCGATCGGCTCGGCGTTGGTGTCGGGCCTGAAGACCGAACCCGCGCTCGACATCCTGGCGGGGTGGCTGGCCAGTCAGATCGACGGTCCGGTAAAGCGGGCGGTGGGCGAATTGAAGATCGAACTGCACCGCCCCAGCGAAACGGTGACGCTCAGCCGCCCGCAGACCGGGGTGACCGCGACGCTGAGCCGCTCCGGACGGCCCGCCGCGCGGATCCCGTTGGCGCGCAGGGACGCCAAGGAATGCCTTGCCGAGGACCTGCGCCGGCTGGACGGCGACGAGATCTTCTTCGAGGCGCTCGAGGGCATCGACAAGGTGCAGTACGTGTGAGCACTATCGTCGAGACCCACCCCGGCAAGGCGGAACTCGTTGCCGCCGCGGGAGATCGGCTGATCAATGCCATCACCGCTGCGGTCGCTGCCCGCGGTCGGGCGATGGTCGTGCTGACCGGAGGCGGCACCGGCATCGGTCTGCTCGAGCGCGTCCGCGAAAACGGCGGTCAGATCGACTGGTCGAAGGTGCATGTGTTCTGGGGCGACGACCGTTACGTCGCAGAGGACGACGACGATCGCAACGATAAGCAGGCACGCGAGGCACTGCTGGACCACATCGACATTCCGGCGCGCAATGTGCACGCGATGCCGGCCGGCGACGGCGAATTCGGTGACGATTTGGACGCCGCGGCGCTGGCGTACGACCATGTCCTGGCCGCCAACGCCGACGAGGGCGAACCCGCGCCCGATTTCGACGTCCACCTGCTGGGCATGGGCGGCGAGGGGCACGTCAACTCACTGTTCCCGCACACGCCGGCGGTCCGCGAAACCAGCCGGCTGGTGGTTGGCGTCCCCGACTCCCCCAAGCCGCCGCCGCGGCGAATCACCTTGACATTGCCCGCCGTTGCGCGGTCGCGGGAGGTGTGGCTGGTGGTGTCCGGCGCCGAGAAAGCCGATGCGGTCGCCGCGGCGATCGGCGGTGCCGATCCCGTCGACGTGCCCGCCGCCGGCGCAACCGGCCGGGAAGCCACGGTGTGGCTGCTCGACGAGGACGCCGCGGGCGGGCTCTAATCCGCCCTGTCGGCGTGCCCGTCGGCGTATCCGGCGGCGTATTCGTCCTGATCGATCGGCCCATCCGAGCGGGGCCGGGTGTCGCAATAGGGCCGCATACCGAAGTCAGACGACCACTCGGGCCCGACGGTTCCGGCCATGTGGTCAAATGACCGTCATGGCAGACAAGGGTGGCAAGACCGGTGCCCGCAGTGGTCGGGAGCGGATCCAGAAGCTCGCGCAGGCGGCGCTCAACGCCGATGTCACGGTGGATCAGGTCGACACCATCCTGGCCGGTTTGGCTGAGTCGTTGACCAATCTGGACAACTCCACGGGGAATCTCGACGCGACATTGGAGCGTTTCAACGACACCATCAACCGGATCAACGAACTCGCACCGCGCCTCAACGCGGTGGTCGACCGCCTCGAGGGCATCGTCGAGCGCGTCGAACGCATCGTAGGAGTCGGCGAAGCCGCAGTCGCACCTCTCGCTGCGACCGAATCCGCGGTGCGCGGCGCAATCAACGCGGTGCGGCGCAGCACCCGCCGGTAGCGACTACCCGCCGCCCAGCACCGGTGGCGAAACCTTGGGCAGTGGGCCGATCAGCTCGTTGCCGTTGTCGATGCTGATCAGGAAGCCTGGCGTCCGGCGCGCCCCGCCGTCGTCGCGGCTGAAGGCGCCGGGAGAGGCCGCACCCATCAGCGGCAGGTACGGGATCCCGCCACGCGCCTGACCGGCCGGCATTGGGTGGGCGGGCGCGGCCGGCGGCACCGCGGACGTCGTCGCCGCATTCGCCGACGCCGGCGGTAGCGGGTTTGAGGCATCCGGCACAGCGCGCATCGTCGGCGCCGGCGACGGACTCGCGGCGGCGTGCGTGGGTGCGACGACACCGTGCTCGTCAATGCCGTTGCGGTGGCTTGTCATCGGAGTCGCCGGGTTCAGCGGGTTCAGCGGGTTCAGTGGATTCAGGGGGCCGGAGCCGGCGGGGACGGTGGCGACAGGTACCGCCGGTGCAGCGAGGGCAGGCATCGGCGGCACCGACATGCCGGGAAAGGAAGGACACCCGGCCAGCCCGTCCAGGGCCTCGGATATGTAGCGACGCAACGCTTCCAGCGCCCGCCGACCGGCATCACCGCGCCAGGACCGCTCGAGTTGACGCGTCGCGTCCTCGTCCAGGCGAATGAACACCGCTCGGGCGTCGTCGAGCATGCGCCGCACGCCGGCCGTCATGACGAGTACCGGTCGCCGCCGCCGCGATCGGCTTCACCGTAGGCCGCGTCGACGGAGCGGAATCGGACCCCGAACTCGTTCAGGTTCTCGGCGTGCCGCCCCAACAGTTCTCGGAGCGGCTCGTCGTCGAGTTGGGCTGCAAGTTCGGCTAATTCGTCGGCGGCGTCGTCACACAATGCGGCGGCGTCGTGACCGGCACCGGGCTCGACGTGCAAGGGGTCAGGCATACACGTTCCGACGCGCACGCAGCGGCGACGGTTCCTGGTCGTGTTCGTGGTTAGGCGTACTTGATCTGCAGGGCGACGGCGATGATGGACACCACCCAGATGCCGGTGACGAAGAACGTCAGCCGGTCGAGGTTCTTCTCCACCACGGTCGACCCCGACAGGCTGGACTGAACGCCGCCGCCGAACAGGGAGGACAGGCCGCCACCCTTGGCGCGATGCAGCAGCACCAGCAGGATCACCAGGACACTGGTGACAACCAGACAGATCTGCAGGGCCAATTCCATGGCCGCCAGACTACAGGCAGATCCTGCTCATCACGGAAGCGGCCCACCAGCGGCGATGGCCGACAGGGTGGCGAACTGCTCGCCGTCCAGCGACGCGCCGCCGACCAGGGCGCCGTCCACATCCTCCTGGGCGACGATCTCGGCGACGTTCTTGGCGTTCACCGAGCCGCCGTAGAGCACCCGCACGCCGGCCGCGAGCCCCGGCGACGCCAGCTTGCCGAGTTCGTCGCGGATGGCCTTGCACACCTCCTGCGCGTCGGCGGCGCCGGCCACCCGGCCGGTGCCGATCGCCCACACCGGCTCATAGGCGATCACGACCTTGCCGATTGTTTCGGTGGACAAACCCGCCAGCGAGCCCTGCAGCATGTCGATGTTGTGTTCGACGTGGTTACCGGCCTCGCGGACCTCGAGCTGCTCGCCGATGCACACGATCGGGATCAGGTCGTGCCGGAAGGCCGCGGCGGCCTTCGCTGCCACCAGCGCGTCGTCCTCGGCGTGGTAGGTGCGGCGCTCGGAGTGCCCGACGACCACATACGTGCAGCCCAGCTTGGCCAGGAAGGCGCCACTGATGTCGCCGGTGTAGGCGCCATCATCGTGCTGCGAGAGGTCCTGCGCGCCGTAGGTCAGCCGCAACTTGTCGCCGTCGACCAGCGTCTGCACGCTGCGCAGGTCGGTGAACGGCGGGAGCACGGAAACGTCGACCTTGTCGAAGTACTTGTCCGGCAGCGAAAACGCGATCTTCTGTACCAAGGCGATCGCTTCGAAATGGTTGAGGTTCATCTTCCAGTTGCCGGCGATCAGCGGCTTGCGGCTCACAGCGATGAGCCTCTCGGGCGAAGAGCAGACATTCTAGTTCAGTACCTCCAGGCCGGGCAGTGTCTTGCCCTCAAGGTATTCCAGCGACGCCCCGCCGCCGGTGGAAATGTGAGAGAAGCCGTCCTCGGGCAGGTCGAGTTGCCGAACGGCGGCCGCCGAATCACCTCCGCCGACGACGCTGAACGCGCCCTTGGCGGTCGCGCCGCTGATGGCCTCGGCGACGCCCTTGGTGCCCGCGGCGAATGCCGGGAATTCGAACACCCCCATCGGCCCGTTCCAGAAGATCGTCTGCGCGTTGGACAGCAGCGCGGTGAATCTCTCGACCGAACCGGGCCCGATGTCCAGGCCCATCTTGTCGTCGGGGATCCGGTCGGCCGGCACCGTCTCGGAAGGCGAATCTGCGGCGAACTCGTCGGCCACCACGATATCGACGGGCACGTGGATCACGTCGCCATAGGTCTCCAGCAACTTGCGGCAAGTGTCGACCATGCCTTCTTCAAGCAGCGAGGTGCCGACCGAAACACCTTGCGAGGCAAGGAAGGTGAAGCACATGCCGCCGCCGATGACGAGACTGTCGGCTTTCTCCGCAAGCGCCTCGATGACCGCCAGCTTGTCGGACACCTTGGAGCCCCCGAGCACCACCGCGTACGGACGATCGGTGGAACTGGTCAACTTCTCCAGCACCGCCACCTCGGTGGCCACCAGCTTGCCCGCGTAGTGCGGCAATAGCTTCGCCACGTCGTACACCGAGGCCTGCTTGCGGTGCACCACACCGAAGCCGTCGGAGACGAAAGCGCCGTCGTCACCGACCAATTCGACGAGCTGCTTGGCCAGGGCTTGGCGTTCGCTGTCGTCCTTACTGGTTTCGCGCGGGTCGAACCGGATGTTCTCCAGCAACAGGATGTCGCCATCGGTGAGCCCCTCGGCGCGGGCCAGCGCATCGGGTCCCACCACATCGCGGGCCAGCTGCACGTGCCTGCCCAGCTGCTCGCCCAGCGTCGCTGCTACCGGCGCCAGGGACAGCTTCGGGTCCGGTCCGCCCTCGGGCCGGCCCAGGTGCGCGGTCACCACCACCTTGGCGCCGGCATCCGAGAGCTCCCGCAGCGTCGGCACCGACGCGGTGATCCGGCCGGGGTCGCTGATGCTGCCGTCGTCCTCGAGCGGGACGTTGAGGTCGGATCGAACCAGCACGCCGCGACCCGAAACCCCTTCCGCCAGAAGGTCGTCGAGTGTGCGAACGGCCACGGTTACAGCGACTTGCCGACCAGTGCGACCAGGTCGACGATGCGGTTGGAGTAGCCCCACTCGTTGTCGTACCAGGCCACCACCTTGGCCTGGTTGTCGATCACCTTGGTGAGGCCGGAGTCGAACAGCGAGCTATGCGGGTCGGTGACGATGTCGCTCGACACGATCGGGGCGTCGTAGTACTTCAGGATGCCCTTGAGTGGACCGTCCGCAGCGGCCTTGAACGCCGCGTTGATCTCCTCGACGCTGGCCGGCTTCGAAATTTCGGCGGTCAGGTCGGTCACCGAGCCGGTGGGGATCGGCACCCGCAGCGCGTAGCCGTCTAGCTTGCCCTTGAGTTCGGGCAGCACCAGGCCGATGGCCTTGGCCGCGCCGATGGAGGTCGGCACGATGTTGATTGCGGCGGCCCGGGCACGACGCAGGTCCTTGTGCGGGCCGTCCTGCAGGTTCTGGTCCTGGGTGTAGGCG
>NZ_JBOGDB010000269.1:0-11850 GCF_050701515.1 Mycobacterium sp.
TGGCCCTCTCGTCCGCGCCGGTTCGAATGCCGGCCTCGATGAGCTTCCGCATGGCCTGGGTCAACGGCGCGTATAGCCCCTGTAGCCGGTCGTGCTCGGCAGCACTGATCGCCTCGAATGACAAATCCATGCTCATGCCCCGAACACCTTTCGTACCACCGTCTTCGCGCGGCGGGTCACTCGAAGATAGTTGTCGAGGAATTCGCCACCGTCGTCGGTGTCCCAGCCCGCCGCCAGCGCGACCGCATTGAGCTGGCGGCCCGGTCCCGGCAGTTGATCAGTTGGCTTGCCGCGCACCAGCACTAGCGCGTTGCGCGCCCTGGTCGCGGTCAGCCATGCCTGCCGAAGCAGATCCACGTCGCCCTGCGCGATCAGCTCCGCCGCAGCGATCGCGTCCAAGGCGTCCAGGGTCGACGTGCTGTGCGAAGCGGGGACCTCGTGCGCGTGCCGAAGCTGAAGCAACTGAACCGTCCACTCGATGTCGGTCAGGCCGCCGCGGCCGAGTTTGGTGTGGGTGTTGGGATCCGCGCCGCGCGGCAGCCGCTCGGAGTCGACGCGGGCCTTGATCCGGCGGATCTCCCGCACCGCCTCGGCCGACGCCCCGCCGGGCGGATACCGCGTCTTGTCGGCCATCAACAGGAACCGCTCGCCGAGATCCTCGTCCCCGGCCACCCAGTGCGCCCGCAGCAGCGCCTGGATCTCCCACGGCTGCGCCCACTGCTCGTAATAGGCCTCATAGGAGGCAAGGGTGCGCACCAACGCGCCGTTGCGGCCCTCCGGGCGCAGATCGGCATCGACCTCCAGCGGCGGGTCGGCGCTCGGCGTGCCCAGCAGCGAGCGCACCTGCTCGGCGATCGTCACCGACCACCGGACCGCCTCGGACTCCTCGACACCCTCGTTGGGTTCGCAGACGAACATCACGTCGGCGTCGGACCCGTAGCCCAGCTCGCCGCCGCCCAGCCGGCCCATGCCGATCACCGCGATCCGCGCCGGCGCACCGTCATCGGGAGTGTTGGACCGGATCACGACATCCAGGGCGGCCTGCAGCACCGCGACCCAGACCGACGTCAGCGCCTCGCACACGTCGGTCACCTCGAGCAGGCCGAGCAGGTCTGCCGAGGCGACGCGGGCCAGCTCCCGTCGTCGCAGCGTGCGGGCGGCGGCGATGGCCCGTACCGGATCGGAATGCCGCCCGGCCGACGCGACCAACGCCCTCGCCACCGCGTCGGGCTCGACGTCGCACAGCTTTGGCCCGTCCGGCCCATCCGCGTACTGCTGGATGACTTCCGGTGCCCGCAACAGCAACTCGGGCACATACGCCGATGTCCCCAGCACCCGCATCAGCCGCTTGGCCACCGCACCCTCGTCGCGCAGCGTGGACAGGTACCACCGATGGTCGGACAGCTCCTCGCTGATCCGGCGGTACGCCAGCAGCCCGGCATCCGGATCGGGCGTATCGGACAGCCAGTCCAGCAGCGTCGGCAGCAGCACCTGCTGCACGCGGCCGCGCCTGCCGCTGTGACCGGTCAGCGCCGCCAGGTGGGTCAGGGCGCTTTGCGGCGCCTCGTAGCCCAGCGCGGCGAGCTGGCGTTCGGCGGCGTCGGATGTCATCCCCAGCGCGGGTTGACCCACCGACTCCAGCAGCGGCTGATAGAACAGCTTGGCGTGCAGCCGTGACACCCGCACGCTTTGCCTCTTGAGCTCTTCACGCAGCACGCCCAGCGCGTCGTGCCGACCGTCGGGGCGCATGTGGGCGGCGCGCGCCAACCACCGCATCGCCTCGTCGTCGTCCTCGTCCGGCAGCATGTGGGTGCGTTTCAGCCGCTGCAGCTGCAACCGGTGCTCGAGCAGTCGCAGGAACTCATAGGACGCGGTCATATTCGCGGCGTCGTCGCGGCCGATGTATCCGCCGGCACCCAGCGCGGCCAATGCGTCGACCGTCGACGCGACATGCAGCGACTCGTCGTTACGGCCGTGCACGAGCTGCAGCAGCTGCACCGCGAACTCCACGTCGCGCAGCCCGCCGGTGCCGAGCTTGAGTTCCCGGGCCCGATCGCCGGCCGGCACCAGTTCCTCGACGCGGCGGCGCATCGCCTGCACCTCGGGCACGAAGTCCTCGCGCTCGCAGGCCGTCCAGACCATCGGCATCAGCGCTTCGATGTACTGCTCCCCCAACTCGGCGTCACCGGCCGCCGCGCGCGCCTTGAGCAGCGCCTGGAACTCCCAGGTCTTGGCCCAGCGCTGGTAGTAGGCGATGTGGGCGTCCAGCGTGCGGACCAGCTGACCGTGCTTGCCCTCCGGCCGCAGCCCCGCGTCGACCTCGAAGAACGCCTCCGAGGCCAGCCGCATCATTTCGCCGGCCACCCGGGTGGTGACCGCGTCGGCCTGCTCGGCGACGAAGATGACGTCGACATCGCTGACGTAGTTCAGCTCGCGGGCACCGCACTTGCCCATCGCGATGACCGCCAGCCGCGGCGGCGTATCGGTGTCCCCGCCGATCGCTCGGGTGGCCACCGTCAGCGCGGCGCCCAGCCCGGCGTCGGCCAGATCGGACAGCTGGGCACCGATGTCGGGGAACGGCAGCACCGGCTCGTTCTCCACCGTCGACGCCAGGTCCAGAGCGGCCAGCACCAGCAGCCGGTCGCGGTAGAGCGTCCGCAGTGCCGGCATCACATCGCTTGCGCCGGTTGTGGATTCGACGACTTCGGTGAAGGCCGCGCGCAGTACGTCGACCGACGGCAACGTCACCTGACCGGCAATCAGGTGCCAGGACTGCGGGTGTGCGACCAGGTGGTCACCCAACGCCAGCGAAGCGCCCAGCACGCCGAACAGCCGGCCTCGCAGGGCCTTGTCGTCGACCAGCGCGCGGTTGAGTTCGTCCCAGCCGTTTCCGGCCGCGTCGGCCAGCCGCACTGTCGCTTTCAGCGCGCTGTCGGCATCCGGGGCGCGCGACAGCGACCACAGCAACTCGACATGCCCGTCGGTGTTCCAGCCGAGCCGGTCCAGATCGGTGGACGCCTGCGGGTCGACCAGCCCGAGCCGGCCCACGCTGGGCAGCTTCGGACGCTGCGTCGCAGGTTTTGCCACATTGGTGACCGTATCGCACGCCCGCGCGGCTACCGATCGGCCGCTACAGCGACAAGTAGGCCTTCAGCTCGAACGGCGTCACGTGGCTGCGGTAGTTCTCCCACTCGGCGCGCTTGTTGCGCAGGAAGAAGTCGAATACGTGCTCCCCCAACGCTTCCGCGACCAGCTCGGAGCTCTCCATCTGCTCGAGCGCCGCGCCCAGGCTTCCCGGCAGTTCCTTGTACCCCATCGCGTTGCGTTCCTCGGGGGTCAGGCTCCACACGTTGTCCTCGGCCTGCGGGCCCAGCACATAGTTTTTCTCCACTCCGCGCAGGCCGGCCGCCAGCAGCACCGCGAAGGTCAGATACGGATTGCACGCCGAGTCGGGACTGCGCACCTCGACGCGACGCGACGACGCTTTGCGCGGCGTGTACATCGGCACCCGCACCAGTGCCGAGCGGTTGGCGAAGCCCCACGACGCGGCGGTGGGCGCCTCGCCGCCGTGCACCAGCCGTTTGTAGGAGTTCACCCACTGGTTCGTCACCGCACTGATCTCGGTGGCGTGCTCCAAAATGCCCGCGATGAACGACTTTCCGGTGTCGGAGAGCTGCAGCGGGTCATCCGGGCTGTAGAACGCGTTCGTCTCGCCCTCGAACAGGCTCATGTGGGTGTGCATCGCCGAGCCGGGATACTCCGCGAACGGCTTGGGCATAAACGATGCCTTGACGCCGTCGCCCAGCGCGACCTCCTTGACCACATACCGGAACGTCATCACGTTGTCGGCCATCGACAGCGCGTCGGCGTAGCGCAGGTCGATTTCCTGCTGGCCGGGCGCGCCCTCGTGGTGGCTGAACTCCACCGAGATGCCCATCTGCTCCAGCGCGTCGATGGCATGCCTGCGGAAGTTCGGCGCCGCGTCGTGCACGGCCTGGTCGAAATAGCCGCCGTTGTCCGCGGGGACGGGCACCGAGCCGTCGTCCGGGCCGGGGTGCAGTAGGAAGAACTCGATCTCCGGGTGCACGTAGCAGGAGAAGCCCAGGTCGCTGGCCTTGGCCAGCTGGCGACGCAGCACGTGGCGCGAATCCGCCCAGGACGGCGACCCGTCCGGCATGGTGATGTCGCAGAACATCCGCGCCGAGTGGTGCTGGCCTGAACTGCTCGTCCAGGGCAGCACCTGGAATGTCGACGGATCGGGGCGGGCGACGGTGTCGGATTCCGATACCCGGGCGAAGCCCTCGATGGACGAGCCGTCGAAGCCGATGCCCTCCTCGAACGCGCCCTCGAGCTCCGCCGGCGCGATCGCGACGGATTTGAGGTACCCGAGCACGTCAGTGAACCACAGCCGGACGAACCTGATGTCCCGTTCTTCCAGCGTGCGCAGCACAAATTCCTTCTGGCGGTCCATGACCGCAGCGTAGGCACCGGCTGTTAATTCTGTGTTACGGGGCGGGTCCTGTTTGATCCCGAGCTAGCAGCGCAGGCCCTCCGGCGGCGCGGTCAGGTTGGTGAAGAACGCCACGACCGCGGTGTCGACGCAGGCGTCGCCGTTGAACACCACGGTGTGCTGCGTGCCGTCGAAGGTGATCAGGTTCGCGCCCATCTGCTTGGCCAGATCGACGCCGGCCTGATACGGCGTGGCCGGGTCGCGCGTGGTGGACACCACCACGACCTTGCCCGGGCCGGGCGATACCGCCGGCTGCGGCGTCGACGTCGACGGCGCGGGCCACATCGCACAAACATCACGGGGAGCAAAACCGGTGAAGGAACCGTAGCTGAGGAAGGGTGCGACCTGGCGGCTTCGTTGGTCGGCGGCCGCATACACCGCCGGGTCGTCGGGAAAGGGCGCGTTGACACAGCGGATGGCATAGAAGGCGTCCTGCGAATTCTGGTAGTGGCCGGCCTGGTCGCGGTTCAGATAGTCGTCTGCGAGCAGCAGCAGGTCGCCGGGGTCGGTTCCGCGCTGCAACCCGAGCAGCCCGCTGGTGAGGAACTTCCAGAACTTGCGTGTGTAGAGCGCGTTGACGGTGCCCGTTATCGCGTCCTGATAGCTGAGGCCACGGGGATCCGACGTCTTGGCAGGCTGGGTGACCAGCGGGTCGATCAGCTGGTGATACCGATTGACGAACTGCGCCGGATCGGTGCCAAGTGGGCAACCGGCCGACTGGGCGCAATCGGTGGCGTAGTCGGTGAAAGCCGTTTGGAATCCCGCCATTTGGCGGATGGTCTCCTCGACCGGGTCCAGGCTCGGGTCGATCGCACCGTCGAGCACCATGGCCCGAACCCGGTCGGGGTAGGCCTCGGCATATGCCGCCCCCAACTCCGTTCCGTAGGAGAAGCCGAGATAGTTGATCTGGTTCTCGCCCAAGGCCGCTCGCACCACGTCCATGTCCCGGGCCGAGGGCGCGGTACCAACGTTGGCCAGAAACTCCTTGCCCAGTCGCTCCTCGCAGCGCTGGGCGAACTGGCGGTACAGGTCCTCGATGTGGGCGACGCCTGCGGGGCTGTAGTCGGCATTGGGTTCCCGGCGATATGCGTCGAATTCGGCGTCGGTTCGGCAGCGCAGTTCCGGGGTGGAGTGCCCCACGCCGCGCGGGTCCAAGCCCACCAGGTCGAACCGTCGGCGAATGTCGGTGTCGGCGAGTGCGGCGCCCATGGCGGCGACGGTGTCGACGGCCGATGCGCCCGGGCCACCCGGGTTCACCATCAGCACCCCGATGCGGTCACCGGTCGCGGGCAGCCGGATGACGGCTAGTTGCGCCTGTGCGCCTTGCGGATTGGCTGCGTCATTCCAGTCGACCGGGACCGACACGGTGCCGCACTGCGCGCCCGGGATTTTGGAGGCGTCGCCCACGAACGGCTCGCAGCCACCCCACACCGGCGGCCGGCCGTACGCCTCGGTGGGTTCTCCCTCGGGGGTAGCCGCCGCGGTCGGACACGCGATGGGCGATACCAGCATGAGTGCCAGCAGCATTGCGCTGCGCCTCCCCACCCGCCACATGGCAGCCATGGTCGCATGCAGGTCCCGGCTTGGACGCTGGCGCAACCGGACGGTGACCGTTCGGAGACCTTCGCGTGCTCAGGCGTCGAGTGTCGTTGGTCAGCAACGCGTGTCGGGCGCCGGGACGGTCAGGTCCACCAAGTAGTTGGCGGCGATGTCGTCGACGCACTTGTTGCCCTGGAAGACAACGGTGTGCTGGGTTCCCTCGAAGGTGACGAGCGTGCCGCCGAGCTGCTTGGCCAGATCGACGCCGGCCTGATACGGCGTGGCTGGGTCGTTCGTTGTCGAGAAGAGCAGGATGGGCGGCAGCCCTTGGACCGAGATCTCGTGCGGCTGGCTGGTTGGCGGGACCGGCCACATCGCGCAGGTGCCCATCGGCGCATGCCCGGTGAACTCGCCGTAACTCATGAACGGCGCCACCTCCCGGGTTCGCCGGTCCTCCTCGATGATCTTGGCGCGGTCGGTGACCGGCGGTTGGTCGACGCAATTGACCGCCACCCGCACGTCGGTGGAGTTGTTGTAATGGCCCTCGGGGTCACGACCCATGTACAGATCGGCCAGCGCCAGCAGGGTGTCGCCGCGACCTTCCTTGAGCTCTTTCAGGCCGTCGGTGAGGTGCCGCCACAGGCTGGGCGAGTACAGCGGCAGGATGGTGCCGACGAGCGCGTCGCTGTAGGCCAGGCCGCGCGGATCGTTGGTCTTGGCCGGCTTTTCCACCAGCGGATCGACCATGCTGCGGTAGACATCGACGGCCTTGGCCGGGTCGGTGCCCAGCGGACAGCTCGGGTCGGCGGCGCAGTCCGCGGCGTAGTCGTCGAACGCCTGCTGGAAGGCGGCGGCCTGGCGAATGTCCGCCTCGATCGGATCGGCGTTGGGGTCGACCGCACCGTCGAGCACCATCGCCCGCACGTTCTGCGGGTAGTTTTCCGCGTAGGACGCCCCGATCCGGGTGCCGTATGAGTACCCCAGATAGGTCAGTTTCTCGTCGCCGACCGCGACCCGGATCTGTTCGAGATCCTTGACCACATTGGCGGTTCCGACGTTGGCCAAGAACTCCTTTCCCATCTTGTCCACGCAGCGCTGCACGAACTTTCTGGTCTCGTCCTCGATGTGTGCGACGCCGGCCGGCGAATAGTCCACCTGAGGGTCGGCGCGCAGCCGGTCGTTGTCGGCGTCGGAGTTGCACCACACCGCGGGCGTGGAGGCTGCGACTCCGCGCGGGTCGAAGCCCACAAGGTCGAACCGCTCGCGCACGGACTGCGGCAGCGTCGGAATGAGGTTGGCGACGGACTCGACGCCGGACTCCCCGGGGCCGCCCGGGTTGATCACCAGCGAGCCGATCTTCGCGCCCGTCGCCTTGAACCGGATCATGGCGACCTGCGCGACGTCGCCGTCGGGCTTTTCATAGTCCACCGGCACCGACAGCTTTCCGCATTCGGCGCCGGGCGGCATGGGCACCCCGTCGGACGGGGCGGTCTGGCAGGGACCCCACTGCACCGGTGACCCCGGCCTGGGCACCGCCACGATCGCGCGACCGTCGACCAACTTGCTGCAGCCGGCCACCAGCAACACGGCGACTGCGGTCGCGAGGATCCCCTTCGTCAGGCTCATGGCACCACATGCTGCCATGAGCCAGCATCGGGCCTGGCAGACCGACACTCCGCGGGCTAGTTGATGGCCTGCACCAGCTCGTCGAGCGCCACCTCGAAGTCGTCGGCGAGATCCCACAGATCCGGCAACAGCTCGGGGCACGACACGATGCCGACGTCCAGCTTGCCGGTCAGCGACATCACCGTGATGTTCAGACCCGAACCGTGGAATATCGGCCCCAGCGGGTACATCGCCTTGACCTCTGAACCCAGGAAGTACAGCGGAATCTGCGGGCCGGGCACGTTCGAGACGACCAGGTTGTGCACCGGCCGGGCCTCGGTCAACCGGCTGGTGGCGTACAGCCGCATCGCGACGCCGAACACCGCCGGTGCGGCGAACTGGGTCCAGTCCTGCAGCAGCGTCGCACCGATCGCCGAACTATGTTGTTTGGCAACGGAATTCGCTTCGGCAATGGATTTGATCCGCTCGGCCGGGTCGTCGATGTGGGTCTCCAGGCGGGTGAACATTGACGAAACCTGGTTGCGGCCGGGCCGGTCCGACTTGTCGTGCACCGAAACCGGCACCGACGCGACCAAGGTGCTGTCCGGCAGTTCGCCACGGTCGTCCAGGAACTTGCGCAGCACACCGGAAACCAGCGCCATCACCACGTCGTTCACCTTCACGCCGAAGTGGTTCTTCACCGCCTTGATGTGCTCGAGGTCCAGCTGGGCGTAGGCGATGTTGCGGTGGCCGGTGACATTCGCGTTGAACGCGGTCTGCGGTGCGGTGAACGGCCGCGCCATCGCCAGGCCGCTGCGGGCGCGCTTGACCGTGTCGACGACCGTCGACAATGTGTTCGGCACCATATTGACCAACTTCAGCGGCCGGGAGGCGAACTTCACCGCGCCGCTGATGGCGATCTCCAGCTCGCTGGCGCCACCGACACCTTCGACCGGCTCCGGGGCGGGCGCATCGGGTTCGGTGCCGCACAGCTGGGACATCAGGTTCGCCCCCGTCACGCCGTCGACGCCGGCGTGGTGCACCTTCGTCATGACCGCCAGCCGGCCACCCTCGTGGGCGTCGGTGCCCGCGATGTTCTCAATCACCCACGTCTCCCACAGCGGGCGGCTGCGATCCAACGGCAGCGACGCGATGTGCCCACAGATATCCGACAGCTCACGGCGGCCGCCCGGGGAAGGCAGGCCGATGCGGTGCAGGTGCCGGTCGACGTCAAAGTCGTCGTCGTCGACCCACACCGGATGGTCGGGGTTGAAGCGGCTGTCCGCGAGCTTCTCGCGGAACTGCGGCATGGCCTTGATCCGCAAGGTCAACGCGTCGCGCAGCCGGTCGAACGTGTAGCCGCCCGGCATCGTCGAGGTGTCCAATTCGAGGACCGAACAGACATGCAGCGGCTGAGTGGCCGTTTCGAGATAGAGGAAACTGGCGTCGAGTCCGCTGAGCCTTTGCATGCCGCCGATCGTAGTGTGAGGAAATCCACTTGACGCGAAGTTCATCTTCTTGCCCGGTGGTGGCAGACTGAGGAGGTCAGACGAACCCGGGGACCCGCAATGGGCCACGAGGATCGACCCGATCAAAAAAGGGAAAACGATGTCTGAGCAGACTGTTTACGGTGCTGCCGAGATGAAACCGCGGACCAAGGTCCGCACCCATCATTTACAGAAGTGGAAGGCCGAAGGCCACAAGTGGGCGATGCTCACCGCCTACGACTACTCCACCGCCCGGGTATTCGACGACGCCGAAATCCCGGTGCTGCTGGTCGGCGACTCCGCCGCCAACGTGATCTACGGCTACGACACCACCGTGCCGGTGACGATCGATGAGCTGATCCCGCTCGTCCGCGGCGTGGTGCGAGGCGCGCCGCACGCTCTGGTGGTCGCGGATATGCCGTTCGGCAGCTACGAGGCCGGGCCGCAGCATGCGCTGGCCACCGCGACCCGCTTCCTCAAGGAGACCGGTGCGCACGCGGTCAAGCTGGAAGGCGGCGAGCGCGTCGTCGACCAGATCGCCACGCTCAGCGCCGCCGGCATTCCGGTGATGGCGCACATCGGCTTCACCCCGCAGAGCGTCAACAGCCTGGGCGGCTTCCGCGTCCAGGGTCGCGGGGACGCCGCCGAGCAGACCACTCACGACGCGATCGCGGTCCAGGAGGCCGGCGCGTTCGCGGTGGTGATGGAGATGGTGCCGGCCGAACTGGCCACCCAGATCACCGGCAAGCTGACCATTCCGACCATCGGCATCGGCGCCGGGCCCAACTGCGACGCCCAGGTGCTGGTCTGGCAGGACATGGCCGGACTGACCAGCGGCAAGACCGCCAAGTTCGTCAAGCGCTTCGGCGGCGTGGGCGACGAATTGCGCCGCGCGGCAACGCAGTACGCCGACGAGGTGGCCAGCGGGGTGTTCCCCGCCGACGAGCACAGCTTCTAGGCCTGATCGTCGGACATCAGGCGCCCCTCCATCTCCATCTGCTCTTCCAGCCCGCTGGAGAACGTGCCGAGCAGCAGTGACTTCACCGCGCCGTTGGATTGGCGTGAGGTGGCAGCCATTTGTGCGGCCAGCTGGTCGGTCTTGTCGCCGAGCTCGCCGTCCGCGACCACCTCGGAGACCAGCCCCCACTGCTGCGCCTCCTGCGCCGACAGCGTCCGGTTGGTCAGCATGAGGTCCTGCGCCCTGCGGATGCCGATCAGCCGCGGCAGTAGAACGACGAACTGCCGTCGGGACTGAGCCCGGCCATGGTGAAGGACGCCGATTCGGCGGCCAGTTCCAGGTCGCCGGTCACCGCGATGGAGAAGCCGGCACCGGCGGCGATGCCGTTGACGGCGGTGATCAGCACGGCATCCATCCGCGCAAATGTCGAGATGGCGCGGTGCAGGTCGTCCGCGACGCCCTTGATGAAGCGGCCGCGGTTGGGTGCGGACGCGAACGACTTCAAATCCCCGCCAGCACAGAAGAATCGCCCGGATCCGGTCAGCACGACGACCTTCGTCGCATCGGTGTCGCAGCACCTGGCGACGTCGGCCAGCTCCCGAGTCATGGTGTCGTTCATGCCGTTTGCGGCATCGGGCCGGTTCAGCGTGATCCGCGCGATCGATCCGGACTGCCCGAAGGTGATGGTCTGGTATTCGGTCACAGCGGGACTCTAGTTCACCTGGATATGGCACGCTGACCTGGCGAACGCGCTCACAGCGAAGGTGGAAATGGCTCCTAGCACGCCGAATACCTCCCGGCACGAGGAGGTGGAGCGGAAATTCGACGTGGTCGAATCGACCGTTTCGCCGTCGTTCGAGGGGCTGTCTTCGGTGGCTCGGGTGGAACGGTCGCCGTCGCAGCAGCTCGACGCCGTCTACTTCGACACTCCGGGCCATGACCTCGCCGCTCACCACATCACGCTGCGCCGTCGCACCGGCGGAGGAGACGCCGGCTGGCACCTCAAGCTGCCCGCCGGGCCGGACAAGCGCACCGAGGTGCGCACGCCGCTCGAGGAGGGCGACGACGTCGTCCCGGAGGCCCTGAAGGACGTCGTGTTGGCCATCGTCCGGGACCGGCCACTGGTGCCCGTCGCCCGGATCGCCACCAACCGCACCGTCGACCTGCTCTACGACGGCATGGGCTCACCGATCGCCGAGTTCAGCGACGACCAGGTAACGGCGTCAGCCGGCGAGGGCGACGCGCAGCAGCAGTGGCGCGAGTGGGAGCTGGAACTCGTCGACGGTGCGACACCCGATCTGCTGGACCGACTGGCCAATCGGCTGCTCGACGCCGGCGCGGTGTCGGCCGGACACGGTTCCAAACTGGCCCGGGTGCTGGCCGGGGCCGCGGGCGAGGACGACCGCGAACCACAACCCGACACCACGCAGGTGGATCCGGTGCACCGCGCGGTGGCCGAACAGGTCGAGCAACTGCTGGAGTGGGACCGCGCGGTGCGGGCGGACGCCTACGACTCGGTGCATCAGATGCGGGTCACCACACGCAAGATCCGCAGCCTGCTGCAGGCGTCCGAGGGCGCTTTCGGCATCTCCAACGACGCGTGGATTCTCGACGAGCTGCGGCAACTGGCCAGCGTGCTCGGTGTGGCCCGGGACGCCGAGGTACTGGCCGAGCGGTACGAAAAGGCGCTGGACGAACTGCCGAAAGATCTGGTCCGTGGTCCGATCCGGAGACGGTTGGTCGACGGCGCC
>NZ_JBOGDB010000270.1:0-9462 GCF_050701515.1 Mycobacterium sp.
TTTCGCGGGCTGGTTGCGATCCGTCGCGGCCCAGAATTCGGTGACGAGCCCAAGGATTCGGTCGCGGTCGATCAACAGCGGTGAGACGTGCCCGGTCCCCGCGACTTCGTCGACGCGGCAGTCCGGGATGGCGGCACACGTGCGGCGGGCTTCGTCGGGACGCCAGCCCGTCACGTCGTCGCGCACAGACATCACGAGCGTGGGGACCTTGACGTTGCCGAGCAGATGCTCGATGCCCGTGCGCTGCAGCATCATCGAGCGCATCGCGTGCAGCATGCCGTCGCGGTCCGCGTCACGGAACGACGCCATCACCGTCGCCGCCTGATCGGGTTGCGCGGCAATGGCATCCTTGCCGACCAGCGAGTCGAACAGCAGCTTGACGACGAAGCCTGTCGGCCCGATGAACCGATACATATTGACGAGCGGCCAGGCCTTGGTGAGCTTCTCCCCCACTGTGAAGCCTTGGATCGGTGTGCCGATGGTTGCCAGTGTCCGCAACCGCGTTCCGGTTGCAAGGCGAATGCCGACGTGGCCACCCCAGGCGTTGCCAACCCAGTCGACAGGCTCGGTGAGGCCCAGCTGGTCAAGCGCCTGTTCCGCGGAGACCACTAACTCTTCAAAGGTGAAATCGCGCGGCACCGACTCGCTCTTGCCGTGCGACGGCCCGTCGATCGCATACACCGTATGCTGCGCGGCCAACTCGTCGATCAGCGGTCCCCAGGAACTGGAGTCGACGAACAGGCTGTGCCACAACACCACCGGCGGACCAGTGCCGGTGCGCCGTACGTGCAGCCGGCCGAGATCGGTGCTGACGAAAGTCGGACGCGGAGCGATCACGGCGACCTCCCATTTACTTCGGAACCCGAAACTTCGGTAGCCGTAGTATCCTCGGACGCCATGGCGACGTCAAGAGCTCTGCCACCCGACCGGCTGGCCATCGGGCAGCTGCTGGTCAGGCTGTTGCGCGAGTTCCGGGACGACCTCGCCGCTCCGCGCGCGGACGCCGGATACGGAGACGTACGGGAGCCGCACTTCCAGATCTTCGGCAACATCCGGATGGGTGGCATCAGGCTCACCGAGCTGGCGGACCGCGCGCAGCTGAGCCTGGCCGCCACATCGGAGCTGGTCAATGATCTCGCCGACATGGGCTACCTGACCCGTCGGCCCGATCCGGCCGACGGTCGGGCGAAGCTCATCGACTTGACCAAACGCGGCCGCGCCCTGATGGCCGACGCCGGTACCCGCGTTGCAGATATCGAGCGCCGATGGGCGAAGCTGGTTGGAACGCGGAACTTCACCCAGATGTGCCACACCATGCAGCGGCTTCTCGACGAGCTCGACCCCGTGCAGGCCCGAAGCTAGCCGCCAAGTCGCGCCGGGCTACTGATGGACGTGGCGACGTCCGAACATGCCGGCCCACGGGCGATGCCGCGGCTCCGGTTCCGGTTCCGGTTCCGCCGGCTGGATCTCCGTCACATCCTCCGACGGCGTCGGCTCGGTGGTGGTCGTCGTGACCGGACGCTGCGCATACCTGATGTCACGAGCGCTGCGAACCGACAACCGTCCCAGCGCGACCGCGCCCAGGAAGATGATCAGTGCGCCCAGGCCGTAGAAATACGTCAACTCCAGCCAGACGCGCTTGGTTTCGGTCGCCGCCACCGGAGCGCCGGCATCGCCGATGCCCAACGGTCCGGCCAGTGCCCGTCCGACGACGAACCATGCGCCGGCAAACACCGTCAACCAGCCGCCGAACATCGCGGTCGCGCGATTGCGCGAACCAAGCAGCAGCAGGCCGCCCACCACGGCGGCGGCGCCGGGCAGCACCTCGAGCCAGCCCCGGGCGGTGGTCCACGTCCATTCCTGATCCGGGGTGAATGCAAAGTCGAAATACGGTCCTACGAACGGAATGAGCGCACCCCAAACGCCCAACAGAATCAGTAGAAATCCACTTGCCGCACCACGGCTGCGGGGCATCTGCAACCTGCCACCGTGGGTGCCTACGCGCGTGTCACTCATTGATGCCTCCTCGGTCATCGAAGGAGTACCCGCACGTGTGGCGGCATAACCTCGACTGCCGCTGTGATTAGGCTGGCGGCGTGCGGCTGAACAGCGACGACGTGCGGGAAGTTCTGGCCGATGCGTGGCAGCGCTGGGCGCGTCGGTGCGGGGGGCTCAGCGGGGAGCAGTGGTCGACGCCAACGCGCTGCGCGGGTTGGGATGTGCGCGCGCTGGTGGCCCACCTGTGTCCAGATCCGGCGATGTTCGACATGCTCAACGGTGCGATCATCGACGGACCCGCGGAGGTCACCGACGCGGCGGACATGTTGCGGCGCTTCAACGAACCCGATGGCATCGGTGCTCGCGGGCCGTGCGGCACCGGATGACGCCGTGCCGGCGATCCGCTGAGCATTACACACCGACACTTTCCACCTGCACCACCGGCGGGATCGCGAGCATCGCCAGGCCGGTGAGCGCGATCCACGCGACGGTGGCATAAGCGGCGTAGACGCCGAACCACAGGTGGAGTAGTGCGGGAACCCCGAGCACCGCCAGCAACGCCGTCCACTTTGGCAGCACGCCCGTTCGCCACACGATGTAGCCAGTCGCGAAGAACAATGCCGCCGAACAGATCTGGCTGTAGTGGTACAGCCACACGGCCAGGGCGAGGAAGTAATCCTCGCTGCCGGTCGTCGACGGATGGTCAACGCCGTGTGCCACCGCGGGTACCGCCACTTCGGCGGCAAGGCCTGCCGCAGTCAGCGCCAGGAACACGATGCCGCCGCCGAGCGCGACGTACACGGCCCCGGTGGGTCCCGCGGCCGCGCGCAGCATCGACACCAGCACCCCGAGAAAGACCAACCCGAAGAGCACGTGCAGCAACGGCAGCGCGCCGTTCGCAGCGATGAAGGCGGATGCCTTCTCGAGGTATGTCTCGGCGCTCCCGACGAGCCGCTCGGGGGATCCGACCAGATATGCCGGGATGATGACGGCCGCCGAGGCGATGCCGAACAGCCCGCCGAGTCGTATTGTCCCGCTTCCCATCCGAGTCCTCCTAGCCGAAAAGGCCGACCTGCCCCAGACCGCTGACCCCGGCCGGTGGGGTCACGCCGAGATGGGTCCAGGCTTGCGCCGTGGCGACGCGTCCACGCGGCGTGCGGGCGATCATCCCAGCACGAACCAGGAAGGGCTCGCACACCTCCTCTACCGTGGTGGCTTCCTCCCCCACCGCGACCGCGAGCGTGGATACCCCTACCGGGCCGCCGCCGAAGCTGCGGGTCAGCGCGGACAGCACGGCGCGGTCCAGTCGGTCCAGGCCGAGCTCGTCGACGTCGTAGACCTCCAGTGCAGATTTCGCAATATCACAGGTGATCACGCCGTCGGCGCGGACTTCCGCATAGTCGCGAACCCGGCGCAGCAGCCGGTTGGCGATGCGCGGCGTTCCCCGGGAGCGGCGGGCGATCTCGGTGCCGGCGTCGGCGCCCACCTCGATGCCGAGAATTCCGGCGGAGCGCACCAGCACCCGCTCCAACTCGGCGGGCTCGTAGAAGTCCATGTGCGCGGTAAAGCCGAACCGATCGCGCAGCGGGCCGGTCAGCGCGCCCGACCGAGTGGTGGCGGCCACCAACGTGAACGGCGCGACCTCGAGCGGGATCGACGTCGCCCCAGGCCCTTTGCCGACGATCACGTCGACGCGGAAGTCCTCCATCGCCAAATAGAGCATCTCCTCGGCGGGCCGCGCGATGCGGTGGATCTCATCGATGAACAACACGTCGTGCTCGACGAGGTTGGACAACATCGCGGCCAGATCACCTGCGCGTTCCAGCGCCGGGCCCGACGTCACCCGCAGCGACGAGCCCAGTTCGGCGGCGATGATCATCGCCAGCGATGTCTTGCCCAGCCCCGGCGGACCGGACAGCAGGATGTGATCCGGTGTGCCGCCGCGGTTCTTGGCGCCCTCGATGACCAGTTGCAGCTGTTCGCGCACCCGCGGCTGGCCGATGAACTCGCTGAGCGAGCGTGGCCGCAGGCTGGCGTCGATGTCGCCCTCGCCGACCGTCAGCGCCGGTGAGACGTCCCGCTCGTCGGCCTCGTCGCCGGTGAAGTCGTCGAACCGGCTCATTTGTTACCCAGCATGGACAGTGCGGAGCGCAACGCATTGGACGTGTTGGTCTCCGGATCGTTGGCCAGCACCTTCGCGGTGGTCTCCTCGGCCTGCTTGACGGCAAAGCCAAGTCCGACAAGGGCTTCCACGACGGGCCCGCGCACGGCGTGGCCGTTGGCGGCCGGCAGGCCGACGGCCGGCCCCACCGGGCCGACCTTGTCGCGGAGTTCCAGCACCATCCGCTCGGCGCTGCGCTTGCCGATGCCGGGCACCCGGGTCAGCGCGGTGACGTCGCCGTCGGCGAGCGCCTGGCGCAGCGCGGGCGCGTCGTGCACCGCCAGCGTGGCCAGCGCGATCTTCGGCCCCACTCCGGAGACGGACAGCAGGGTGGAAAAAAGGTCGCGGGCATCGGAATCGGCGAATCCGTACAGCGTCATCGAGTCCTCGCGCACGATCATCGCGGTTACCAGTCGGGCCTCTACGCCGCGGCGCAACGTGGAGAGCGTCGACGGCGTCGCGTTGACGCGGTATCCGACGCCGCACGCCTCGATCACAACGTGGTCAAGTGCCACGTCAAGGACTTCCCCGCGAATCGATGCGATCATCGTGCCGCCTTGAGTCGTGCCCGGTACTTCTTCTGCTGTTCGGCGGCCAGCGCTTCGGCGGCGGCCATCCGTGCGATCATCGGCGCGCGCCAGCAGTGGCAGATCGCCAGCGCCAACGCGTCTGCGGCGTCGGCCGGTGTCGGTTTGGTCTGCAGCGCAAGGATTTTCGTCACCATCGCGGTGACCTGTGCCTTGTCGGCGCCCCCGTTGCCGGTGACCGCGGCCTTGACCTCGCTCGGCGTGTGGAAGTGGACGTCGATGCCGCGCTTCGCCGCCGCCAGCGCGATCACCCCGCCGGCCTGCGCGGTGCCCATCACCGTCGACACGTTGTGCTGGGAAAACACCCGCTCGATCGCGACGACGTCGGGGCGGTGGGTGTCCATCCAGAGTTCGACGGCGTCGCTGATGGTCAGCAGCCGCTGCTGCAGGGGCGCATCGGACGGCGTGCGCACCACGTCGACGTCGAGCGCGATGACCTGGCGGCCTTGTCCACCCTCGATGACGGACAGGCCGCAGCGCGTCAACCCGGGATCGACTCCCATCACCCGCACGGCAGCCCCTTCGTAGAACAGCTGTTCGACACAATAACGCGCTGCGCCGACGGGATCCGGCAGGGACACGCGGCACTGACCGGTGTTTGGCTCAGGCCTCGCCGTCGAGTTCGGCGGCCACCTCGTCGGGGATGTCCATGTTGGTGTAGACGTCCTGCACGTCGTCGCTGTCCTCGAGGGCGTCGATCAGCTTGAGCACCTTGCGGGCGCCATCCAGGTCGACGGGCACCGTGACCGACGGCTGGAAGCTGGCCTCGGCCGATTCGTAGTCGATGCCGGCGTCCTGCAGCGCGGTGCGCACGGCGACCAGATCGCCGGGCTCGCAGACGACCTCGAAGCTCTCGTCGAGGTCGTCGACGTCCTCGGCGCCCGCGTCCAGCACGGCGGTCAGCACGTCGTCCTCGGTCAGCCCGTTCTTCTCCAGGGTGACAACGCCCTTACGGGAGAACAGGTAGGCCACCGACCCCGGGTCGGCCATGCTGCCGCCGTTGCGGGTCATCGCGACGCGCACCTCACCGGCGGCGCGGTTGCGGTTGTCGGTCAGGCATTCGATCAGCACCGCGACACCATTGGGCCCGTAGCCCTCGTAGGTGATGGTCTGCCAGTCGGCGCCGCCGGCTTCCTCACCGGCGCCACGCTTGCGGGCCCGCTCGATGTTGTCGTTGGGCACCGAGTTCTTCTTGGCCTTCTGAATGGCGTCATACAGCGTCGGGTTGCCGGCCGGGTCGCCACCGCCCACTCGCGCCGCGACCTCGATGTTCTTGATCAACCGGGCGAACATCTTGCCGCGGCGTGCGTCGACGACGGCCTTCTTGTGCTTGGTGGTGGCCCACTTGGAATGGCCGCTCATGCAGGTACTGCTCGCTTCCTTAGTCGTGCAAAGTAGTCGTGCAAAGCCCGGTCAACGAGTCTACGTGGACCTCTTCTTGGCGATTTCGGCGTGAAAACCTGCGGTGAGCGCTAGAAATCACGCCGAAATCGCTACAGCATGTCGACGAACAGCCGGTGGATGCGGCGGTCGCCGGTCATCTCGGGGTGAAACGCCGTCGCCAGCATCCGGCCCTGGCGCACCGCGACGATGTGACCGGCGGCGCGGCCGAGCACCTGCACGTCGGGACCCACCCGCTCCACCCACGGCGCCCGGATGAACACCGCGTGCACCGGCCGGTCCAGGCCCTCAATCGGGATGTCGCCCTCGAAGGAATCGACCTGCCGGCCAAAGGCATTGCGGCGCACGGTCATATCGATGGCCTTCAACGGAGTAGCTTCTCGACCCGCGGCGCCGGCATCGAGGATCTCGCTGGCCAGCAGGATCATTCCGGCGCACGACCCATAGGCGGGCATCCCCTCGGCCAACCGCGACCGCAGCGGCTCGAGCAGTTCGAACTCCCGCAGCAGGTGCGTCATCGTCGTCGACTCACCGCCCGGGATGACCAGCGCGTCGACGGCGTCGAGCTCGCTGCGGCGGCGAACGGTGGATGGTTCGGCTCCGGCTTCACGCAACGCCGCCAGGTGCTCTCGGGTGTCGCCCTGCAGGGCCAGCACGCCGACGCGCGGGGCGGTCACTCTGGCGCCGGCGCGAAGTCGCGCTTGTAGCGGGTCAGCCCTTCCTGCATCACGGCGGCCACCATCTCGCCGGACCGGGTGAAGATCTTGCCCTGGGTCAGCGCCCGGCCGCCGGACGCCGACGGTGAGGACTGGTCATACAGCAGCCATTCGTCGGCCCGGAATGGCCGCATGAACCACATCGCGTGGTCCAGCGACGCGATCTGCAGGTGTCGGCGCTCCTTTTGGTGATGGACCTGCGCCGAACCCAGCAGGGTCAGATCGCTCATGTAGGCCAGCGCGCAGATGTGCAGCACCGGATCGTCGGGCAACGGGTCACGGTGCCGGAACCACACCTGCTGCTGGGAGGCCTTACCGGGAAGGCGTGCCAGCTTCTCCTGCGGCACAATCCGGATCTCCCACTCTTCGAACTGTTTGAATCCGGCGTCGTCGAACGCCTTGATCTCGGTCAGGCCCGGCAGGTCTTCCGGTGGTGGCGCCGACGGCATGACGTCCTGATGATGGATGCCGCTCTGGTCGGTCTGAAACGACGCCGACATGGAAAAGATGGTTTCGCCGTGCTGGATTGCGTTGACGCGCCGGGTCGCGAATGACCCGCCGTCGCGGAGACGTTCAACAATAAATACGGTGGGCGCCTTTGCATCTCCGGGGCGCAGGAAGTACCCGTGCAGCGAGTGCACCTGGTATTTGGCATCCACCGTGCGTACCGCCGACACCAGCGATTGGCCGGCGACATGGCCACCGAAGGTGCGCTGCCAGTTGCCCGATTCGGGACTGAAGACGCTGCCGCGGTAAATGTTGATCTCGAGCTGCTCGAGATCAAGGATCTCCTCGATCGCCATGCGGCTTGTTTACCAGCCGCGTTCGGCAAGCCGATGCGGGGCGGCGATGTCCTCCACGTTGATGCCCACCATGGCCTCCCCCAGCCCGCGCGACACCTTGGCCAGCACGTCGGGGTCGTCGTAGAAGGTGGTGGCCTTGACGATCGCGGCGGCGCGCTGCGCGGGATCGCCGGACTTGAAGATGCCCGAGCCGACGAACACGCCCTCGGCGCCGAGCTGCATCATCATGGCGGCGTCGGCCGGGGTGGCGAGGCCACCGGCGGTGAACATCGTCACCGGCAGCTTGCCCGCCCGCGCGACTTCGGCGACCAAGTCGTAGGGCGCCTGCAATTCCTTTGCGGCGACGTACAGCTCGTCATCCGACAGCGATGTCAGCCGACGGATCTCGCCGCCGATGGCCCGCATGTGCGTGGTCGCATTGGACACGTCGCCGGTTCCGGCCTCGCCCTTGGAGCGGATCATCGCCGCGCCCTCGGTGATCCGGCGCAGCGCCTCACCGAGGTTTGTCGCGCCGCAGACGAACGGCACGGTGAACTTCCACTTGTCGATGTGGTGGGTGTAGTCGGCCGGGGTGAGCACCTCGGATTCGTCGATGTAGTCGACACCGAGGCTCTGCAGGATCTGCGCCTCCACGAAGTGGCCGATGCGGGCCTTGGCCATCACCGGAATGGTGACCGCGGAGATGATGCTCTCGATCATGTCCGGGTCGCTCATTCGCGACACCCCGCCCTGCGCGCGGATGTCGGCGGGGACGCGTTCCAGCGCCATCACCGCGACGGCGCCGGATCCCTCGGCGATGCGGGCCTGCTCGGGGGTGACGACGTCCATGATGACGCCGCCCTTGAGCATCTCGGCCATGCCGCGCTTGACCCGGGCGGTGCCCGTCTGACCGCCTGCCCCGTTCGGTCCGGCTGCGGTATCCACTGTTATCTCCTCCGAATGCCTACTGATCCAGTCTAGAGGTGGCGCCAAATCGAATAAATCCACTGCGCACGCGAGGAGCAAAAACGAATCCAGTTTCAGCGGATCGATTGCGACTGCCGTTGCGGTCTCCCACCCTGCGCATCGGCCAGCGCGTTGGCTTCGTCGAGCAGCTCGCCGAGCTGCAACGGGTACACGGTTTCCCCCTCGGCGACCAGCTCGCCGATCATTGTCGCATCGCACCAGCGGTGGCCATGGATGTAGCGTCGCTCCAGCGCGCTCCGCCCCGACGTGGCCGGCTCGAACCGGCGGGTGCGGTGCACGAAGAACATCTCTTCGCTGCGGATGACCGACCCGTTGAAGTCGATGACGGCGTCGCGTCGCCACACCGGTCCGAACATGTCGGCCGGGTCGACGTGCAGCCCGGTCTCCTCGGCGAGCTCGCGCACGGCGGCCTGGGTCAGCGTCTCTCCCGGCTGGGCCGCACCGCCGACGGTGAACCACCATCGCGGCGCTGGGCCGTCGGGGCCGTCCGGCGATGCCGGGTCGGACCCGCAGAACAGCAACACCGCTCCGCCCTCGTCGAGCAACACCACCCGCGCCGATGTGCGCCGGCTGACCAAACCGACATCCCGGTGCGACGCTTCGGCCCGCTCGGCGATCTCGAAATAGGTTGGCAGCGCGGCGGTTCCGCCCAGCCGCAGCCATCGCACCGCTGGCCGCTCGCGCAACGCCAGCGTGTCGCGGACAGCGTCGTTGTGGAAGCGGCGCGCGATCAGCACCCGGGCTTCGGCGTCGGCGAGTTCGGCCACCTGTTGCGGCGCCAGCCGGGCGATATCGACGGCAGACAGGATGGCCGCCAACTGGTTCTCCAC
>NZ_JBOGDB010000271.1:0-6305 GCF_050701515.1 Mycobacterium sp.
ATCATCGCCGAGCGGGTGCTCGGCCTACCCCGTGAGGTGAAGGGCGCATGAGCCTGGCGGAAGCGCCGAAAGAGATTGACGGCCACGGACTTCTGGCGGGCAAGGTGGTGGTCGTGACCGCCGCGGCGGGCACCGGCATCGGGTCGGCGGTCGCGCGGCGCGCACTGACCGAGGGCGCCGACGTCGTCATCTCCGACCACCACGAGCGGCGGCTGGGTGAGACCCGCGACCAGTTGGCGGAACTCGGGCTGGGCCGGGTCGAGAGCGTGGTGTGCGACGTGACATCGACCGCACAGGTCGACGCTCTGATCGCGTCCACCACCGCCCGGATGGGACGGCTGGACGTGCTGATCAACAATGCCGGCCTGGGTGGGCAGACACCGGTTATCGACATGACCGACGAAGAGTGGGACCGGGTGCTCAACGTGACGCTGACGTCGGTGATGCGCGCAACCCGTGCGGCGCTGCGGTATTTCCGCGACGCCGACCATGGTGGGGTGATCGTCAACAACGCCAGCGTGCTGGGCTGGCGGGCGCAGCACTCCCAGTCGCACTACGCGGCGGCCAAGGCCGGCGTGATGGCGCTGACCCGGTGCAGCGCCATCGAGGCCGTCGAGTACGGCGTTCGGATCAACGCGGTGTCGCCGAGCATCGCCCGGCACAAGTTCCTGGAGAAGACGAGTTCCTCCGACCTGCTGGACCGGCTGTCCGAGGGCGAGGCGTTCGGTCGTGCCGCCGAACCGTGGGAGGTGGCCGCCACCATCGCGTTCCTGGCCAGTGAGTACTCCAGTTACCTGACTGGAGAAGTGATTTCGGTGTCGAGTCAGCATCCATGACGAGTCCCGCGGCCAGTCAGCCGGCAAGCAGACGCGACGAGCTCCTAGAGCTCGCCGCGACGATGTTCGCCGAGCGCGGCCTGCGCGCGACCACAGTGCGCGACATCGCCGACTCCGCCGGCATCCTGTCCGGCAGCCTCTATCACCACTTCAAGAGCAAAGAGCAGATGGTCGAGGAGGTGCTGCGCGACTTCCTCGACTGGCTGTTCGGCCGCTACCAGGAGATCGTCGACATCGAGCCCAATCCGCTCGAGCGATTCAAAGGTTTGTTCATGGCGTCGTTCGAGGCGATCGCGGACCGGCACGCGCAGGTCGTCATTTACCAGGACGAAGCGAAACGGCTCTCCGCTCAGCCTCAGTTCGACTTCGTCGAGGCTCGCAACAAAGAGCAGCGCAAGATGTGGTTGGACGTGCTCAACCAGGGCATCGAGGAGGGCCACTTCCGCCCGGACATCGACGTCGACCTGGTGTACCGGTTCATCCGTGACACCACCTGGGTTTCGGTCCGCTGGTATCAGCCGGGCGGACCGCTGACGGCCGAGCAGGTCGGCCGGCAGTACCTCGCCATAGTTCTCGGCGGAATCACCGCCGCCGATGAGCGCTTGCGCGAAGAGAATCAAACATCAGCATCCGAAGGAGATTAACCATGCCCGAGGCGTACATCGTCGACGCAGTGCGGACCCCCGTCGGCAAGAAGAATGGTGCACTTGCCGCCGTGCATCCGATCGACCTGGGCGTGCACGCATTTCGCGGTCTGTTCGACCGCGTCGACGTCGATCCGGCCGCGGTCGACGACGTCATCGTCGGCTGTGTCGACGCGATCGGTGGCCAGGCCGGCAACATCGGCCGCAACGCCTGGCTGGCGGCCGGCTATCCCGAAGAGGTGCCCGGCGTCACCGTCGACCGTCAGTGCGGATCGAGCCAGCAGGCCATTTCCTTTGGCGCCCAGGCGATCCTCTCCGGCACGGCCGACGTCATCCTGGCCGGCGGCATGCAGAACATGAGCCAGGTCCCGATCGCCTCCGCGATGGTGGTCGGTCAACAGTTCGGGTTCACGTCGCCGACCGGCGAATCGGAGAACTGGCGGCATCGCTATGGCGACGAGGAGATCTCGCAGTTCCGCGGCGCCGAGCTGATCGCCGAGCGCTGGAACATCTTCCGCGAGGAGATGGAGCAATTCGCGCTGACCAGCCACCAGCGGGCGTTCGCGGCGATCCGGGGCGGACATTTCGACAACGAGATCATCGGCGTCTCGGTCAATGGGGCTGACTTCCGCATCGACGAGGGCCCGCGCGAGACCACGCTGGAGAAGATGGCGTCGCTGCAACCCTTGGCCGAGGGCGGTCGGCTGACCGCGGCGGTGGCCAGCCAGATCTCCGACGGCGCCAGCGCGGTGCTGCTGGCCTCCGAACAGGCGGTCAAGGATCACAAGCTGACCCCGCGGGCCCGCATCCACCACATCAGCGCGCGCGGCGCCGATCCGGTGTTCATGCTGACCGGGCCGATACCCGCGACGCGCTATGCGTTGGAGAAGACCGGGCTGTCGATCGACGACATCGACACCGTCGAGATCAACGAGGCGTTCGCGCCGGTGGTGTTGGCCTGGCTCAAGGAGATCAAGGCCGACCCGGAGAAGGTCAATCCGAACGGCGGTGCGATCGCGCTGGGTCATCCGCTCGGCGCGACCGGCGCCAAGCTGTTCGCCACCATGCTCAACGAGCTCGAGCGCACCGGCGGCCGCTACGGCCTGCAGACGATGTGCGAGGGCGGCGGCACCGCCAACGTCACCATCATTGAACGCCTCTGAGCCACTGTGAACTGAGCGACGCAGTTACGGCGTGTCGCGTCGCCCTGTTCACACTCATTAGCTTGTCGGTGTCCGGCGGCAATATGGCGCCATGGACGAAGTGCCGTGGCCCTTCTTGGGCTCAGAGGCGCTGGCGGCAAAGGCGATCCCCGAGCGGGCGATGCGATCGTTGTACGAGGCCGTCTATCCGGATGTCTACGTGCCGAGCGGCATCGAACTGACCGCATGTCAACGCGCCAAGGCCGCGTGGCTTTGGTCGCGACGACGCGGCGTCGTCGCCGGACAGTCGGCAGCGGCGTTGTTGGGTACAAGGTGGGTCGAGCCGCTGCAGCCGGCCCAGTTGATCTACAACAACCGCCGGCCTCCGCCGCTGCTGGCGGTGCACACGGACACGCTGCTGGCGGGCGAAACGGTTCAAGTGGACGGCATCACGGTAACGAGCGCCGCTCGAACGGCGTTCGACCTCGGTCGCCGCACACCACTTCCAAAGGCGATCCAACAGCTCGATGCACTCGCACACGTGACGGATGTCAAGGCGGTCGATATTGAGGCGCTGATAGCTCAGCACCGCGGCGAGAGGGGTTTGGCGGGTCTGCGTCGCGTATTGCCGCTCGTCGATGGTGGTGCCGAATCACCGCAGGAGTCAACGACCAGACTCGTGCTCATCCAAGCTGGGTTCCCGATACCGCAAACCCAGATTTCGGTCTTCAACGAGTACGGAGATCTATTGGCTCGGATCGACATGGGGTGGGAGCAATGGCGTGTCGGTGTCGAGTATGACGGTGCACAACATTGGACGGATCCCGAGCAGCGGGAGCGTGACATAGATCGACTGGTCCAGCTCGAAGCCGAAGGTTGGATCATCATCCGCGTCAGCAGCGACCTTCTTCGCTATCGCCGAGGCACCCTTATCGCGCGAGTCGGCGAGGCTCTGCGCTCGCGAATGTGAACTATTGCGCGAGGGCGAGGCCGCCGAGCGCGACGATCCAGCTGGCGAAGCTGCCGACGAGAAAGTACTCGACGACGTCGTCGATGCCGATGTTCCCGTTTTCGCGGGCCTTCTGGGCGTTGATCTCCGGGAACCGGATGATGCTCTTGGCGGCGACGACGGCGGTGGCCGCCGCCAGCTGACCAGCCAGACCGAGCCCGAGAATCAGCAGCCTTTCCATCGGGCCGAGCAGCCGGCCGCCCTTGAGCCGGTCGGACGGCTGCGGTTCGCCGACCGGCTTGACCGCGCCGACCGAGCCAAGTACCAACCGCACCAACTGATTTCCCGTCGCCAATTGCAGCAGCACCACGCCGACGACCATCAACAGTCGATTGGCGCTCATGCCTTCAAGGCCAGGCAGGTCTACCCACGTCGACCAGCGTTGCGCCAGGCCTGCCGCATCAGAACCCCAGCCGGACAACACAATCAGCAGCGCGACCGCCGCCCCGAACAACGTCAGCGGGGTCAGCTCGTGCTCGCCGGTGCGCTCGGCGCGATCGCACAGCACGACCCAACCGACGGTTGCCGCCGCCCCGATCAGCAGCAGCGGAATGTCGCCCACCCGCCACAGTGCCCCCAGCAGCGCACAGCCGACGACCACCAAGGGTGCAACGACCAACGACGGCCACAGCCGGGCAGTCGATCGCCGGCACACGTCGGCAATGCCCATCGCAATGAACATGACCGCCAGCGCCGTCATCGCACGTTCCGCAGATAGTGCGACGCCTGCACAATCAGGTCCAGGCCGTCGCGGCCGGCGCGCTGCGACACAGCCGAGGCGCTGATGCCCTCGGCCGCGGCGATGTCCTTCTTGGTGTGGTCACTCAACAGGCCCTTCAGAATGCGTATCGATCGGTCATCGAGCGATCCAAGCAGATGGTCCCGACATATCAACGCAGCGTTGATCGCGTCGACGTCTCCGTCGCCCCGAAAGGATGTGCGCACCAGGGCCAGGCCAGGCTGCCGCTGAGCCGACGCCGTCCAATCGATGGCTTCACGCGCTGCCCACCATCCCGGTCCGTCCTGGATGCCGGCGGCGTCGAGCACCGTCACCTCACCCCAACCGATACCGAACCGGATGTCGACGCCGGGCGCGACCGCCAAGCGCACCGATAACGCCGCGTCGATCGCCAGGCCGACGGATGGATAACTGCCCTGGAACTCGTCACCGACGGTGAATGCCGGTGGGTCGATTGCCGTCGGTGCGGCGGCGGATAGCGCCGAGGCCAACGTTCGATGCAGCCCGGTGCGGTCGCCGGCCTGACGCGAGCCGATGACGTCGCCGATGACCGTCGCGAGTGAAGTTATTTCCTTAGCCGCAGCCATATGAAGAGTATACCTTCATAATGACCAAATGAAGTGTATTACTTAATGAACTCGGCGACGCCTGCACGCGTAGCTCGGGGTCGACCACGCCGTCGCTTTCCGTTCCGATGCGGGCTGTGCAGGCCGGGTGGTACGTGTGCGCGACGTGGCGGCGCACCTCCTCCTCGAGATCGGCCCGGCTGGCGACCTGCGGCCCGGGGTGAATCTCCTCGCCGAGGAACTGCGCGAGAGGGCCGCTGGCGGCGACCTCCCGGGCCCGCTCGATGGCGGTGACCATTGCGTCCATGTCGGCAAGGTGCCTAGTCAACCAGTGCGGCCGCAGCCCGCAGATGCTTGACCGCGTCGCTGACGATGGACTCGATCAGCTGCGCGCACGACGGCAAATCGTCAAGGATGCCGGCGACCTGGCCCGACGCCAGCACACCCGCGTCGGTGTTGCCCTCGACCAGCCCGGCCTTGAGCAGCATCGGGGTATTGGCGGCCATCACCACCTGCGACCAGGTCAGGTCTTCGCCGTGTCGCATCTGGCGGCCGTCGCTGATCATCGACCGCCACGTCATCTGCGACATCCGCTTGAACTTCAGCGCGTTGCGCAGCGCGGCGCTGAAACCCCGCAGCCGCGAACCACTCTCCAGCTTCTCGACCAGTCCGGTGCGCAGCACCCGATGCGGCATGCCGTCGACGCGGGTGGACACCACGGTGCCGTCCAGTCCCGCCTCCAAGTATCGCCGCTTGACCGAGTCCGGCACGGTGGAATCCGAGGTGAGCAGGAAGCGGGTGCCCATCGCCACGCCCGCGGCGCCGTACGACAACGCGGCAGCCAGGCCGCGGCCGTCGAAGAAGCCGCCCGCGGCGACGACCGGAATGTCGACCGCGTCGAGCACGGACGGCAGCAGCAGCGTCGTCGCCACCGGTCCGGTGTGGCCGCCGCCCTCACCGCCCTGGACGATCACGGCGTCAGCACCCCAGCCCGCGACCTTCTTGGCGTGCTTGGCGGCGCCGACCGACGGGATTACCACCACGCCGGCCTCTTTCAGGCGCGCAATCAGTTCGGGCTTGGGCGCCAACGCGAACGACGCGACCTTCACTCCCTCGCGGATCAACAGGTCGACGCGATCATTCGCATCACCGGCATCCGCGCGGATGTTGATGCCGAACGGCTTGTCCGTCGCCGCCTTGACCTTGGAGACTGCGGTCTGCAGCTCGTCCAATGTCATCGTGGCCGAGGCGAGGATGCCCAATCCGCCGGCATTGGCGGTCGCCGACACCAGCCGCGCACCCGCCACCCAGCCCATCCCGGTTTGCACCACCGGATGCTCGATGCCGACCAGCTCGGTCAGCGGTGTGC
>NZ_JBOGDB010000272.1:0-13293 GCF_050701515.1 Mycobacterium sp.
CCTCTATATCGAGGCGGGTGCCACGATCGGCGACGGCTGGGCGGCCGACATCGTGGTCAAGGTGGCGCCGCCGACCGCCGACGAGGTGGGCAGGCTGCACAACGGGCAGACCCTGATCGGTTTTCTGGCCCCGCGCAACTCCGACAATCAGATCGAGGCCCTCAAGGCGGCGGGTGTGCAGGCGTTCGCACTGGAGGCGATCCCGCGGATCTCCCGGGCGCAGGTGATGGATGCACTGTCGTCGCAGGGCAACGTCGCCGGCTACAAGGCCGTGCTGCTGGCCGCGTCGGAGTCGACGCGGTTCTTCCCGATGCTGACCACCGCGGCGGGCACGGTGAAGCCGGCCACCGTTCTGGTGCTCGGGGTCGGGGTGGCCGGACTGCAGGCCCTCGCCACGGCCAAGCGGCTGGGCGCCCGACCGACGGGTTACGACGTGCGGCCCGAGGTGGCCGACCAGGTCCGCTCGGTCGGCGCGCAGTGGTTGGACCTGGGTATCGAGGCCAGCGGCGAGGGTGGCTACGCACGCGAGCTGACCGAGGAGGAGCGCGCCGAGCAGCAGAAGAAGCTCGAGGAGGCGATCACCGGGTTCGACGTGGTGATCACCACCGCGCTGGTACCCGGCAAGCCCGCGCCGAAGTTGGTGACCGCCGCCGCGGTGGAGGGGATGAAGCCGGGCAGCGTGGTGGTCGACCTGGCCGGCGAGACGGGTGGCAACTGCGAACTGACCGAGCCGGGTGAAACCGTCGTCAAGCACGACGTGACGATCACCTCGCCGCTCAACCTGCCGGCGACCATGCCCGAGCACGCCAGCGAGTTGTATTCCAAGAACATCACCGCGCTGCTGGAGTTGCTGATCTCCGACGGGAAGCTGGCGCCGGATTTCGATGACGAAGTGATCGCGGCGTCCTGCGTCACACGGGAGGGATAGATGTACGACCAGTTGTTGGCCAACCTGGCGATCCTGGCGCTGTCCGGGTTCGTCGGCTTCGCGGTGATTTCCAAGGTGCCCAATACGCTGCACACGCCCTTGATGTCGGGCACCAACGCGATTCACGGCGTCGTGCTGGTGGGTGCACTGGTGGTGCTGGGCAGGGTCGAGCACCCGTCGATCGCCATCCAGGCCATCCTGTTTGTTGCGGTGGTGTTCGGCACGCTCAACGTGGTCGGCGGATTCGTCGTCACCGATCGCATGCTCGGCATGTTCAAAGGCAAGAAGCCCCAACCTGTTAAGGCCGAGTCGAACGGACAAGCGCGATGAACTACCTCGTGGTCGTCCTGTACTTGATCTCATTCGCGATGTTCATCTACGGCCTGATGGGTCTGACCGGGCCGAAGACCGCGGTGCGTGGCAACTGGATTGCCGCAGCGGGCATGGCGCTCGCGGTCATCGCGACGCTGATCGCGATCCGGGACACCGAGCACTGGCCGCTGATCATCGCCGGCCTGCTGATCGGTGTGGTGCTGGGTGTGCCGCCGGCCCGGCTGACCAAGATGACCGCTATGCCGCAGCTGGTGGCGCTGTTCAACGGCGTCGGCGGTGGCACCGTCGCGCTGATCGCGCTATCGGAATTCATTGACACCGAGGGGTTCTCGGCGTTCAAGCACGGCGAGTCGCCGACGGTACACATCGTCGTCGCGTCGTTGTTCGCCGCGGTCGTCGGATCGATCTCGTTCTGGGGATCGATCATCGCGTTCGGCAAGCTGCAGGAGATCCTGCCCGGCCGGCCGATCGGCCTCGGCAAGCTGCAGCAGCCGCTGAACATCTTGTTGTTAATGGCCGCGATCGCGGCCGCGGTGGTGATCGGTCTGGCCGCCCATCCCGGCGTCGGCGCGTCACTGTGGTGGATGATCGGACTGCTGGCCGCCGCGGGCGTGCTGGGGCTGATGGTGGTGCTGCCGATCGGTGGTGCCGACATGCCGGTGGTCATCTCGCTGCTCAACGCGATGACCGGATTGTCCGCAGCCGCAGCGGGATTGGCGCTGAACAACACCGCGATGATCGTGGCGGGCATGATCGTCGGCGCGTCGGGTTCGATCCTGACCAACTTGATGGCCAAGGCGATGAACCGGTCCATCCCGGCGATCGTGGCGGGCGGGTTCGGCGGCGGTGGCGTCGCGGTGGGTGGCGACGATGGCGGCGACAAGCACGTGAAGTCCACTTCGGCAGCCGATGCCGCGATCCAGATGGCCTACGCCAACCAGGTCATCGTGGTGCCCGGCTACGGGCTGGCTGTTGCGCAGGCGCAGCACGCCGTGAAGGACCTGGCGGATCTGCTTGAGAACAAGGGTGTTCCGGTCAAGTACGCGATTCACCCGGTGGCCGGCCGGATGCCGGGTCACATGAATGTGTTGCTGGCCGAGGCCGAAGTCGACTACGACGCCATGAAAGACATGGACGACATCAACGACGACTTCTCCCGCACCGACGTCACGATCGTGATCGGCGCCAACGACGTCACCAATCCGGCGGCGCGTAACGATCCGTCCAGCCCGATCCACGGGATGCCGATCCTCAACGTCGACCAGAGCAAGTCGGTGATCGTGTTGAAGCGGTCGATGAACTCAGGGTTCGCCGGCATCGACAACCCGCTGTTCTACGCCGACGGCACCACCATGCTGTTCGGTGACGCCAAGAAGTCGGTGTCCGAGGTCTCCGAGGAGCTCAAGGCGCTGTAGGTTTCGGCCTCCCGGTGGGCGGGCATCCGTAATTAGCGGGCGCGTTAACGACGCGCCGGTACGCCCCCACGGAAGGAACCGCCATGGATACCGCCAACATCGTCTGGATCGTCGTCGCCGTTATTGCGGTCATCGTCGTGGCAGCAGCCCTGTTGTTTGTCGCACGCAGCAGAGGTAATCAGCGGCGCCGCGTGGAAGCCGAGCGTCTTCACCGGGAGATCGATGACTACACGGTGAAGGTGGACAAGCGGCAGGCGCTCGCCGATGAAACCGAAGCCAAGGCGCGTGCCACTTCAGCCGACGCCGAGGCGAAGGCCGCCGAGGCGGCCCGGCTCAAGGAACAGGCGACCAGCCGTCAACAGGCCGTGGCGGGGTCGCGAGAGGAGCTTGAGGATCGACGCAAGCGCGCTGAGGAGCTGCACCCGGACGTCGGTCCGGATGCCAGCGAAAAGACCTAGACCGGCGGATAGGCGGGCGGCGGGTAGCCGCCACCGGGACCGGAGATGCCGCGCAGTCCCCAGGCGAACCAGTTGAAGAAGAACTCGACCTCGTCGCTTCCGTCATAGTCCGGATTCGGATCCATCGAGAACCTCCCACCTATGGCTTTCCCGCAGTCTAGACCCCGGGGCGGGGCAGGGAACACCCTCAACACCTAAACTGTCCAACCAGTTGATCGATGCCCGGAACGGGCCCGTCGATAGTGGGTTGCCATGTCATCCGAAACGTCACCAAACGGGATATCTCGGCGCGAGGAGTTGCTGACCGTCGCCACCAAGCTCTTCGCCGCGCGGGGCTACCACGGCACCCGGATGGACGACGTGGCCGACGCGGTCGGCCTGAACAAGGCGACGGTGTACCACTACTACGCCAGCAAGTCGCTGATCCTCTACGACATCTACAAGGGTGCCGCCGACTTCACGGTGGACGCGCTGCACGACGATCCGTCGGCCTCGGCCCGCGAGACGATCTACCACTTCACCCGGCGGTTGCTGGTCGGCATCGCCGACAATATCGAACGCGCGGCGGTGTATTTCCAGGAGGGCCCCTACATCACCGAGTGGTTCACCGAGGACCAGGTCGCCTATATCCGCGAGAAGGAGACGCAGGTCTATGAGCATGTGCGCGATGTCATCGACCGCGGCATCGCCAGCGGCGAGTTCTACGACTGCGATTCGCACGTGCTTGCGCTCGGCTACATCGGCATGACGCTGGGCTCCTACCGCTGGCTGCGGCCGCAGGGTCGTCGCACCGCGCCGGAGATCGCCGTCGAGTTCAGCACCGCACTACTGCGCGGCCTGATCCGTGACGAGGCGGTGCGGGCGGATTCCCCGCTGGGTCTCGACGTCGGGGCGCTGCCCGGTGGCACCGACGGCGAGGCACCGACGAAGCGGGCGGGCGCCAAGTAAATGCCGATGGTGAGCAAGACGGTCGAGGTCTCGGCCTCCGCCGAGTCGATCATGGCGATCGTCGCCGATTTCGAGTTGTATCCGGAGTGGAACGAGGAGATCAAGGGCTGCTGGGTGCTGGCGCGCTACCCTGACGGACGGCCCAGCCAGCTACGGCTCGACGTCGTCGTGCAGGGTCAGGCGGGCACCTTCATCACCGCCGTCTACTACCCCGGCCGCAACGAGATCTACACCGTGCTGCAGCAGGGGGATCACCTCGAAAAGCAGGAGCAACGGTTCTCCGTGGTGCCGATGGGCCCGACGTCGTTGCTGACCGTCGACCTCGAGGTCGAGACAAAGTTGGCGCTCCCCAAGACGATGGTGAAGAAGGTCATCGGCGATACGCTGGAATACCTGGCCGACAACCTCAAGGGCCGCGCCGAGGAACTGGCCACCGGCCCGTAGCGTCGTGATTCGTTGGCACCGAGGCTGTAGTTGCCGCACTCTTCACTCGCACTAATCCGCGGTAACAACAGGTTGGGCGCCTTCAACTCCAGATCCCCGTTTCCTCCAGCCGCGCGGTCAATCTCTTTGCGCCGTCGGTGAATTGCCAACTCGTCAGCCGGACCGCCGCGGCCGCGTCGCGGCGGCGCAGCGCGGCGATCAGCTCGCGGTGGTTGTCCACCGCCGTCACCCCCCACTGCGGGTCCTCCGCATAGATGAGCGGCGGCATGTAGCGCGCCACGTGCAACAGAAACCAGGCCAGTTTGATCCGGCCGGTCGCGAGATTGAACGCCCGGTGGAACGCGAACTCCGCGGCGGCGACCGCCTCCGGATCGCCGGTCTGCACCGCCACCGCGAGATCCTCGTTGAGCCGTTCGAGCCCGTCGATCTCCGCCTCGGTGATGCGTTCGGTGGCAGCCGCCGCCAGCTCCTTGGCGATGGTGGCCTGCAGCCAGAAGATGTCCCCGATGTCACGGCGGCTGAGCGGGGCGACCACGTGGCCTCGGTGCGGTTCCAGCTGCACCATGCCCTCGCCGCGCAGGGTGCGCAGCGCTTCGCGCACTGGCGTGATGCTGACACCGAGTTGCGCAGCCGTCTCGTCCAGCCGGATGAAGGTGCCCGGCCGCAGCGTCCCGGACATGATGGCCGCCCGCAGGTGACCGGCGACCTCGTCGGACATCTGCTCCCGGCGCACACCGCGCTGCTGGTGGGGAACGACTTTCGCCGGTGCGTTCACTTGGTCTCCCTGGCCCTGCTGCGGGGTTGTCCGCTGGCCGCCGAGGCCATAGTGTGACCGAGGCAATAACAATGTTTGATCAAATATCAACGCCGCGCAACCCGTCGCCGCCAGAGGGAGCCCCAGCCGTTGACCGCTGCACCGTCCCCGACCGATCAGCCACATCTGGCCCGCAGGCACAACTGGACCAACCAGTTGGCGCGGCACGCGATGATGCAGCCCGATGCGACCGCGCTGCGATTACTCGGCCAGACCACCACCTGGGCTGACCTCGACCGGCGAGTGACGGCGCTGGCCGGCGCGCTGAGCCGGCGCGGTGTCGGGTTCGGCGACCGGGTATTGATCCTGATGCTGAACCGGACCGAGTTCATCGAGTCGTTCCTGGCCGCCAACAAGCTCGGTGCCATCGCCGTCCCGGTCAACTTCCGCATGACCCCACCGGAGATCGCATTCCTGGTCAGCGACTGTGACGCCAAGGTCGTCATCACCGAGTCGGTGCTCGCCAACGTGGCCGCCGCGGTGCGCGAACTCGACCCGAGCCTGGCCACCGTGATCGTCGCGGGGTCCGCCACCGACGAGGGCTGGACCGGCTACGACGACCTGCTGACCGAGGCGGGCGGACCGGCCGAGCCCGTTGACATCCCGAACGACGCGCCGGCGTTGATCATGTACACCTCGGGGACCACCGGGCGGCCCAAGGGCGCGGTGCTGACCCACACCAACCTGGCCGGGCAGGCGATGACCAACCTGTTCACCACCGGTGCCGACATCAACAACGACGTCGGGTTCATCGGGGTCCCGCTGTTTCACATTGCCGGCGTCGGCAACATGATCACCGGTCTGCTGCTGGGGCTGCCGACGGTCGTCTACCCGCTGGGCGCGTTCGACCCCGGCGCGCTGCTCGACGTCCTCGAGGCGGAGAAGGTGACGGCGATGTTCCTGGTGCCCGCGCAGTGGCAAGCGGTTTGCGCCGCGCAGCGGGCCAACCCGCGCGAGCTACGGCTGCGGGTGCTGTCGTGGGGTGCCGCTCCCGCCTCCGACACCCTGCTGCGCGACATGTCCGAGACTTTTCCCGGCAGCCAGATCCTGGCGGCGTTCGGACAAACCGAAATGTCACCGGTCACATGTATGTTGTTGGCTGACGACGCAATTCGCAAGCTGGGCTCGGTCGGAAAGGTGATCCCCACCGTCACGGCGCGAGTGGTCGACGAGGACATGAACGACGTGCCGATCGGCCAAGTCGGCGAGATCGTGTACCGGGCCCCGACCCTGATGGCGGGTTACTGGAACAACCCGCAGGCCACCGCCGAGGCGTTTGCCGGCGGCTGGTTCCATTCGGGCGATCTGGTGCGCCAGGACGACGAAGGCTATGTCTGGGTCGTCGACCGCAAGAAGGACATGATCATCTCCGGCGGCGAGAACATCTACAGCGCGGAGGTGGAGAACGTGCTGGCCGCCCATCCAGCGATCGTCGAGGTGGCCGTGATCGGGCGAAGCCACGAGAAGTGGGGAGAGGTGCCCGTCGCGGTGGCCGCGGTGACGCAACCCGCGCTGTCCCTCGCTGATCTTGACGAATTCCTCACCGAAAGGCTTGCGAGGTACAAGCATCCGAAGGGGTTGGAGGTCGTCGACGCGCTGCCGCGCAACCCCGCCGGCAAAGTACTGAAAACGGAGCTACGAAACCGCTTTGGGGGAAAGAATCCGGTTGACGCAGACGAAAGTGCCTCTGCGCCAACGGTTTCTGCAAGTGCGGGCGGGGGTTGACCTAGAAGAGGTGAGTTTGCTAATTGTTAGGGGCTCAATCCGGCGGATGCGGTGCACCGGCGGGGGGCCATCGGGTACAGTCCTGTGGTCTGCCTTACTACCCGCGAGTAGGGAGACGGTGGTCACACACGCGGCGTTGGGGCAAGGAGGGGGCGTGCGACAGGGACTGCCGTTGCGGCGCGCCGAGCGTCGATACGTCGTGCAGGTGGACGGATGACAGCGCAGACCGGGCTCAACGATTACGTCCGGGATCAGACCAGGCCTGCGCTGGAAGCAGTCGGCGGTTTCTTCCGGATGTGCCTGCTGACCGGCAAAGCGCTTTTCCAGCCGCCCTTCCAATGGCGCGAGTTCATCGATATGAGCTGGTTTGTCATGAGGGTCGCGATAATGCCGACCATCGCAGTCTCGATACCGCTGACCGTGCTTCTCATCTTCACCCTCAACATCCTGCTGGCCCAGGTCGGTGCCGCCGATATCTCCGGCGCGGGCGCGGCGATCGGTGCGGTCACCCAGCTCGGCCCGCTGACCACGGTCCTGGTGATCGCCGGCGCCGCGTCGACGGCGATCTGCGCCGACCTCGGCGCCCGCACCATCCGCGAAGAGATCGACGCGATGGAGGTGCTCGGCATCGACCCGATCCACCGGCTGGTGGTGCCCAGGGTGCTGGCCGCGACCCTGGTCGCCACGCTGCTCAACGGCCTGGTGATCACCGTCGGCCTGGTCGGCGGCTTCCTCTTCGGCGTGTACCTGCAGAACGTGTCGGGCGGCGCCTACCTCGCCACCCTGACCCTGATCACCGGCCTGCCCGAGGTGATCATCGCGACGGTCAAGGCCGCGAGCTTCGGACTCATCGCCGGCTTGGTCGGTTGTTACCGAGGGCTGACCGTCCGTGGCGGCTCCAAGGGCCTGGGCACCGCCGTCAACGAGACGGTGGTGCTGTGCGTCGTCGCCCTATACGCGGTCAACGTGGTGCTGACCACCATCGGCGTGCGGTTCGGGACGGGGCGCTGACGTGTCGACAGTCTCCGTCCTACGTTCCCGGTACCCACGGGCAACCGCCAACCTCAACCGCTACGCCGGCAGCGCGGGCCGCGGACTCGGGCAAATCGGCCGGATGGCGTGGTTCGCGGTGGTCAGCATCGGGCAGATCGGCTGGGCGCTGAGCCGCTACCGCAAGGAGACGCTGCGGCTGATCGCCGAGATCGGCATGGGCACCGGCGCAATGGCGGTGGTCGGTGGCACCGTCGCGATCGTCGCGTTCGTGACACTGTCCGGGAGCTCGCTGGTTGCCATCCAGGGCTTCGCATCGCTGGGCTACATCGGTATCGACGTGTTCACCGGCTTCTTCGCCGCACTGATCAACGTGCGTCTCGCGGCCCCCGTCGTTACCGGTATCGCGCTGGCCGCCACGGTCGGCGCCGGCGCCACCGCAGAGTTGGGCTCCATGCGAATCAGCGAGGAGATCGATGCGCTGGAGGTGATGGGCATCAAGTCGATCGCCTATCTGGTGTCCACCCGGATCATGGCGGGGTTGGTGGTGATCATCCCGCTGTACGCGCTGGCGATGCTCATGTCATTCATCTCGCCGCAGGTCGTCACGACGTTCTTGTACGGACAGACGTCGGGCACCTACGACCACTACTTCCGGACATTCCTGCGCCCCGAGGACGTGTTCTGGTCGTTTGTGCAGGTGATCATCATCGCGGTGATCGTGATGATCACCCACTGCTACTACGGGTACAACGCCAGCGGCGGCCCGGTTGGCGTCGGTGAGGCCGTCGGCCGGTCGATGCGCTTCTCGCTGGTCTCGGTGCAGGTCGTTGTCCTATTCGCCGCTTTGGCGCTCTACGGTGTCAACCCGAACTTCAACCTCACGATGTGACCGCCATGACGACGCCAATGGATGTGAACAAGCCACGTAACCCGCCGTATAAGACAGCGGGTTTGGTGTTCTTGTTGGTAGCTGCGCTGGTGACTGCGTTGGTGTATCTGCAGTTTCGGGGCGCGTTTCTGCCGACGACGCCGTTGACGATGGTGGCCGGGCGGGCTGGGCTGGTGATGGATCCGGGAACCCCGGTGACATATAACGGGGTGCAGATCGGCCGGGTGGGCGCGATCGAAGAGGTTGAGCGTGGCGATGAGCCGGCGGCGAAGTTCACCTTGGATGTCAATGACAAGTACCTCGACCTCATTCCGGCCAATGTGAACGCCGACATCAAGGCCACCACGGTGTTCGGCAACAAGTATGTGTCGTTCACCTCGCCGCCAAACCCGGCGCCGCAACGCATCACCAGCTCGGATGTGATCGACGCGTCGTCGGTGACCACCGAATTCAACACGCTGTTCGAAACTGTGGTGTCGATCTCGGAGCAGGTCGACCCGATCAAGCTGAACCAGACGTTGAGCGCGACGGCGGAGGCGCTGGACGGGCTGGGCGACCGGTTCGGGCAGTCGATCATCGACGGCAACGAGATCCTGGCCGATCTGAATCCGCGGCAACCCCAGTTCCGCCGCGACATCCAGTTATTGGCCGATCTGGGTGAGGTGTACGCCAACGCGGCGCCGGATCTGTTCGACGGGTTGGAGAACGCGGTCACCACCGCACGCACGCTCAATGAGCAGCAGGGCAATATCGATGCGGCGTTGATGGCCTCGATCGGGTTCGGCAACACCGGCGCCGACATCTTCGAGCGCGGCGGTCCGTATCTGGTCCGCGGCGCCGAGGACCTGATTCCGACTTCGCAGCTGCTCGACGAGTACAGCCCCGCGTTGTTCTGCACCATCCGCAATTACCACGACGTCGAGCCCAAGATCGCGGCGTCGCTGGGCGGCAACGGCTATTCATTGAGAACCCACTCGCAGGTTGTCGGCGCGAGCAACCCGTACGTCTATCCGGACAACCTGCCCCGGGTGAACGCCAAGGGCGGACCAGAGGGCCGGCCCGGCTGCTGGCAGCCGGTCACGAGAGACCTGTGGCCGCAGCCGTACCTGGTGATGGATACCGGCGCGTCGATCGCGCCGTACAACCACATCGAGCTCGCCTCGCCATTCGGTTGCGCGGGCCTACCCCCTTGCCTACTTCCCATCGTGATTCCCACCCCTCCAGTACCACTCGCCGCGGTGGTGCCGCTGGTCATTCCTGGGATCGAATACATCTGGGGCCGTCAGTTCGGGGAGAACACGATCAACCCATGAAAATCACCGGAACAGCCATCAAGCTCGGCGCCTTCTCACTGGTGCTGCTGCTGTTCACCGCGATCATCATCGTGGTGTTCGGTCAGATGCGGTTCGACCGCACCACCGGCTACTCGGCCATCTTCAGCAGTGCAAGTGGCCTGCGGGCCGGCCAATTCGTCCGCGCCTCCGGCGTCGAGGTCGGCAAGGTCTCCAAGGTCGAATTGATCGACGGCGCGCAGCGGGTCAAGGTCGACTTCGACGTCGAACGCGACCTCCCGCTGTTCGATGGGTCGATGGCGTCGATCCGCTACCTGAACCTGATCGGCGACCGCTACCTGGAGCTCAAGCGCGGCGACAGCGACCAGCGTCTCGCGGCCGGCGGCACCATTCCGATCGAGCGCACCGAGCCGGCACTCGACCTGGATGCCTTGATCGGCGGATTCCGTCCGTTGTTCCGCGCGCTGGACCCGGAGAAGGTGAACAACATCGCTCAGTCGATCATCACGATCTTCCAGGGCCAGGGCGGCACCATCAACGACATCCTCGATCAGACCGCCGAGCTGACTTCCGCTCTGGCCGACCGTGATCAGGCGATTGGCGAGGTGATCCGCAACCTCAATACGGTGCTGGACACCACGGTCAAGCACCAACAGCAGTTCGACGAGACGCTCAACGACTTCGAGGTGCTGATCAGCGGTCTGAAGAACCGGGCCGACCCGATCGCCAGCTCCGTCGCGGACATCAGCGATGCGGCGGGCACCATCGGCGACCTGCTGGCCGACAACCGGCCGGTGCTGCAAAACACCGTCGCCCACCTGGAAACCATCCAGCAGCCGCTGGTCGACCAGAAGGACAAGCTGAACGACATCCTGGTCAGGCTGCCGACCGCGTTGAAGATCATCGGCCGGGCCGGCGGCATCTACGGCGACTTCTTCAACTTCTACGCCTGCGACATCTCGCTCAAGCTGCCGGGACTGCAGCCTGGCGGACCGGTGCGCACCGTCAAACTCACCTCTCAGCCGACGGGTAGGTGCACGCCGCAATGAGGACGCTGGAGGGTTCGAACCGGGTTCGCAACGGGTTGATGGGCATCGTCATCGTGCTGCTCGTCGTCGGGGTGGGGCAGAGCTTCGCCAGTGTGCCGATGTTGACCGCTACGCCGACGTACTACGCCCAGTTCGGCGACACCGGCGGGCTGAATTCCGGTGACAAGGTGCGGATCGCGGGCGTGGACGTCGGCCTGGTGCGCTCCATGGACATCGAGGGAGACAAGGTCAGGATCGGCTACTCGCTCGGCGGCACCCCGATCGGCACCGAGAGCCGGGCGGCGATTCGCACCGACACGCTGCTGGGCCGCAAGAACCTGGAGATCGAGCCGCGCGGTTCAGAGCCGTTGCAAGCCAACGGCGTTCTGCCGCTGGGGCAGACCACCACGCCGTACCAGATCTACGACGCGTTCTTCGACGTGACGAAGGCCGCCTCCGGCTGGGACACCGAAACGGTCAAGCGGTCGCTGAATGTGCTGTCGGAGACGATTGATCAGACCTACCCGCACCTGAGCGCCGCGCTGGACGGGGTGGCCCGGTTCTCGGACACCATCGGCAAGCGGGACGAGGACATCCAGAAGCTGTTGGCCAACGCCAACAAGATCGCGGGGATCCTCGGCGACCGCAGCGAGCAGGTCAATGCGCTGCTGGTCAACGCGCAGACACTGCTTGCGGCGATCAACGAACGCACCTACGCGGTGAGCATGCTGCTGGAAAACGTGAGCCAGTTCTCGGCTCAGGTCGCGGGCTTCATCAACGACAACCCCAACCTCAACCGCGTGCTGGAGCAGCTGCGCACCGTCAGTGACATCCTTGTCGAGCGCAAGTACGACCTGATCGACGTGCTCACGACGCTGAGCAAGTTCACCGCGTCACTGGCCGAGGGCATCGCGTCCGGCCCCTTCTTCAAGGTGCTGCTGGTCAACCTGCTGCCCTACCAGATCTTGCAGCCCTTCGTGGATGCCGCGTTCAAGGAGCGCGGCATCGACCCGCAGGAGTTCTGGCGCAACGCCGGCCTGCCCTCGTGGCGGTTCCCCGATCCGAATGCCGTGCGCTTCCCGAACGCCGCCCCGCCGCCGGGGCCGACGGTGCTGGAGGGGACGCCGGAGCATCCGGGCCCCGGCGTGGTCGCGGGCCACCCGTGCTCGTACACCCCGGCGCCCGGGACCATGCCACGACCGGGCGATCCGCTGCCCTGCGCGCACATGCCGACCGGTCCGTTCGGGCCGAACCCCTATGGCGCAGACTATGTGCCACCGGATGTGGTGACGTCACCGCCGAACGCGCACGGCCCGGCTCCCTCGCCGGGTGCCCCGTCCGCGGGTATCCCGGGTCAGATACCGCCGAATATGCCCGGCGCCCCGGCGCCGCTGTCACCCGGTCCGCCGGGTTCGCGCACCGTCCCGCTGGGACCCGGGCAGCCGGAGTTCACGCCGGGCATCGCGCCGTTGCCGCCGCCACCGCCTGCCGGCACGCCGCCACCCCCCGAGGGGCCACCATCTCCGGGGCCGGGTCAGCAACTGTCGCCCGCCGGCACGCCACCCTTCCCGGGCAACCCGCCGTACCTCCCACCTGGTTCGCAAGGATAGGGCCGAGCAATGTCGACTATCTTCAATGTGCGAAACCTGAAGCTACCGAACGTATCTCGGGCAACCTTGATCATCGGTTCACTCGTCGTGGTGCTGGCGTTGGTCGCGGGCTTCGTGGGTTACCAGCTTTACAAGAGGCTGACCACCAACACGGTCGTTGCGTACTTCCCGCAAACGCTTGCGCTGTATCCCGGTGACAAGGTCCAGATCATGGGCGTGCGGGTTGGTTCGATCGCTTCGATCGAACCCGCCGGCGACAAGATGAAGGTGACGTTCCGCTACGAGTCGAAGTACAAGGTTCCGGCCAACGCCACCGCGTCGATCCTGAACCCCAGCCTGGTGTCGTCGCGCAACATCCAGCTGTCACCGCCCTACACCGGTGGGCCGGTGATGGAGGACAACGCGGTGATTCCCAT
>NZ_JBOGDB010000273.1:0-27360 GCF_050701515.1 Mycobacterium sp.
GCGCGGATGGTCGGCGCGGCCGAGGGTCGTCCGCTGATCGAGATGGGGTCGCGGCGCACCCACGAGCAAGCCGCCGTCGCCGCCGCCCGAGCCGCCTACCTCGCCGGCTTCACCGGTTCGTCCAACCTCGAGGCCCAGCGCCGCTACGGCGTGCCGGCGCTGGGCACCAGCGCCCATGCATTCACGCTGCTGTACACCTCACCCACTGGACCCGACGAAAAGGCGGCGTTCCAGGCACAGGTCGACGAGCTCGGTGCCGGCACCACCCTGCTGGTCGACACCTACGACATCACCACCGGAGTTGCCAACGCCGTCGAGGTTGCCGGCGCCGAACTCGGAGCCGTTCGCATCGATTCGGGTGATCTAGGGGTGCTGGCCCGGCAAGTCCGCGGACAACTCGACGCGCTGGGCGCGCACAAGACCCGAATCGTGGTGTCAGGTGACCTCGACGAGTTCTCGATCGCCGCGCTGCGGGCCGACCCGGTCGACAGCTACGGCGTCGGCACCTCGGTGGTGACCGGCTCCGGCGCCCCGACCGCGAACATGGTCTACAAACTGGTGGAGGTGGACGGCATGCCGGTGGAGAAGCGCAGCGCGCACAAGGAGTCGCACGGGGGACGAAAGAGGGCGACGCGGCTCGCCAACGAGTCGGGAACCATCGTCGAGGAGATCGTCCACCCTGCCGCCGATCCGGCACACCATTCGACGCTCGTTCCCCGTGAGTTGACGGTCCCGCTGGTCAAAGACGGTGAGCCGGTCGCGGACCTCGGGTTGGATGCGGCGCGCGAGAAGGTGGTGGCGGGACTGCACAGTTTGCCGTGGGACGGCCTCAAACTCTCCCGCGGCGATCCGGCCATCCCGACCCGGATGGTTCCACCCGGCACGGCCCGCCGAGACGCATAGGAGGAGCCACGCCCGAGGCAACTCCGGTCACCGAACTGCTGGCCACCGCGGTCGCCGCGTTGGGCGGCAGCGAGCGCCGCGGCCAGGTCGAAATGGCCGAGGCCGTCGCCCACGCCTTCGACACCGGTGAACACCTGGCCGTACAGGCCGGCACCGGTACCGGAAAGTCGCTGGCGTATTTGGTGCCCGCGATCGCTCGGGCCGTCGCCACCGATGAACCCGTGGTGGTGTCGACCGCGACCATCGCGCTGCAACGCCAGCTCGTCGACCGGGACTTGCCGCGGCTGGACGAGTCGTTGACCGAGGGCCTGCCGCGCCGTCCGCAGTTCGCCCTGCTGAAGGGGCGGGGAAACTACTTGTGCCTGAACAAGATTCACAATGGTTCGGCCACCGAGCCCGATGAGCGGCCGCAGGAAGAGCTGTTCGACGCGGTGGCCTCCACCGCGCTCGGCCGCGACGTGCAGCGGCTCACCGCCTGGTCCTCGACCACCGACACCGGCGATCGTGACGAGCTGACGCCGGGCGTGCCGGACCGGTCCTGGGCGCAGGTCAGCGTGTCAGCCCGGGAATGTATCGGCGCGGCCCGCTGCCCGTTCGGCACCGACTGCTTCGCGGAGAAGGCACGGGACGTGGCGGGCCACGCCGATGTCGTCGTTACCAATCACGCGCTGTTGGCCATTGACGCCATCTCCGACGCCGCGGTGCTGCCCGAGCACCGGCTGCTCGTGGTGGACGAGGCGCACGAGCTGGTGGACCGGGTGACCGGCGTGGCCACCGCCGAGCTGTCGGCCGCGGCGCTGAGTGCGGCCAACCGACGGGTGGCCCGGCTCGTCGAACCCGAACTCACGCAACGGCTGGAGGCCGCGACGGCGACGTTCTCATCGGCGATTCACGACGCGATACCGGGACGCATCGACCGCCTCGACGACGAGATGACGACCTATCTGACCGCGCTGCGGGACGCGGCCGGCAGGGCGCGGTCGGCGATCGACACCACACCGACCGACCCCAAGGCGGCATCAGCACGTGCGGAAGCAATGACGGTTTTGACCGACATCAGCGATACCGCATCCCGCATCGTGGCCTCGTTCGTCCCGGACATTCCGGACCGCACCGATGTGGTGTGGCTCGACCATGAGGACAACCGCGGATCCATTCGTGCGGTCATGCGGGTGGCACCGCTGTCGGTGGCAGGCTTGTTGCGCGGCAGGCTATTTGAGCGATCCACCGCGGTGCTCACCTCGGCCACGCTGACCGTCGGCGGCACCTTCGACGCGATGGCCACCGCCTGGGGGCTGACCGGTGGGGACGGCGAAGCACCGCGCTGGCGCGGTATCGATGTCGGATCGCCGTTCGAGCACGCCAAGTCCGGCATTCTCTACGTCGCCGCGCACCTGCCGCCGCCGGGGCGCGACGGCACCGGCTCCGCAGAGCAGCTCGACGAGATCGAGGCGCTGGTCACCGCCGCCGGCGGTCGCACTTTGGGGCTGTTTTCGTCGATGCGGGCGGCACGGTCCGCCGCCGAGGTCATGCGGGAGCGGCTGTCCACTCCGGTGTTATGCCAAGGCGACGACGCCACCTCGGCCCTGGTGCGGCAATTCGCCGACGATGCGGCGACGTCCCTGTTCGGCACCTTGTCGCTGTGGCAGGGAGTCGACGTGCCCGGCCCGTCGTTGTCGCTGGTGTTGATCGATCGCATCCCGTTCCCGCGGCCCGACGATCCGCTGCTGTCGGCGCGCCAGCGCGCGGTCGCCGCCCGTGGTGGCAACGGGTTCATGGCCGTGGCCGCCAGTCACGCCGCACTGCTGCTCGCCCAGGGATCGGGCCGGCTGTTGCGGCGCGCCGACGACCGCGGGGTGGTCGCGGTGCTCGACTCACGAATGGCCACCGCGCGCTACGGCGGCTATCTGCGCGCATCGCTGCCGCCGTTCTGGGCCACCACCGACCCGGTCCGGGTCCGGCAGTCACTGGAACGACTCGACGCCGCAGACGCTGACATCGCACTATCCTGAAAGCGAATGTCCAGGGCGCCGATTTCGGCCGACTGATGTGGAGAAAGGCGGCGCCGATGAGCCGACGACACCTCGCGGGCGCCGCGATCGCGGCCTGCACGGCGCTGCTCGTCACGTCCTGTTCCACCACCGTGCAGGGCATGGCCGTTTCGGTCTTCGACGATCCCTTCAGGGTGGCGGGCATGCCGGCCGTGGACGGACCGACGGGGCTGCGTCCCGACGCCAGCGAGCCTTCTCGCGATGTGGAGAACACCGACGGCGGCGAGATCGACGAACTCGCCGCGGCCGCTATCAGTGACATCGAGGACTTCTGGCAGACCGCCTACCCCGAGACGTTCGACCGCGAATTCACACTTGTCGAAGCGCTCATCTCTTGGGACGCCACCGGATTCGACAACCAAGCTTTCTGCGAGTCCGACACCTACGGCCTGGTGAACGCCGGGTTCTGCCCGCTCGACGACACCATCGGCTGGGACCGTGGCGAATTGTTCCCGGCACTACGGGACAACTTCGGTGAGATTGCCGTCACCAATGTGCTCGCCCACGAGTACGGCCATGCGATTGTGCACCAGGCGAATTTGAACAAGAGGGGCACGCCGACGCTGGTCGCCGAACAGCAGGCCGATTGTCTTGCCGGGGTGTACATGCGCTGGGTCGCCGAGGGCAATTCTCAGCGCTTCACTCTCAGCACCGGCGAGGGCCTCAACAAGCTACTGGCGGCAGAGATTTCGTTCCGCGACCCGGTGCTGAGCGAGGACGACTACGACACCGGCGAGGACGAGCACGGCTCGGCGTTCGAGCGGATCACCGCATTCCAGTTCGGGTTCACCGACGGGGCTGCGTCGTGCGCGGCGATCGATGTCCGGGAGATCGGGCAGCGCCGCGGCGACCTGCCGGTGGAACTGCAGACGGACCAGACGGGCGAATGGCCGGTCAGCGAGGAATCCGTGCAGGCGGTCTTCGAGGCGCTGGAGATCATGTTCGCGCCGGCCAACCCGCCGCGGCTGAGCCTCGACGCGGAGTCCGCGGCGGACTGCCCGGACGCCCGTCCCAGCCCGCCGGTGTCGTATTGCCCGGCCACCAACACGATCGCGGTCGACCTGCCGGAGCTCGAGGTGAAGGGCGCTCAATCCGAGGAGCAGAACGGCGGCTTGGTGTCCGGGGACAACTCCGCCTACTCGGTGCTGGCATCCCGCTACATGCTTGCCGTTCAGCACGAACGCGGTGGGCTGGTGCTGGACAACGCCGAGGCCGCGCTGCGCACCGCATGCCTGACGGGCGTCGCGACGACGAAGATGACCAAGGCTGTTACCACGTCGGACGGCAACACGGTGGCGCTGACCGCGGGTGATCTCGACGAGGCCGTCTCCGGCCTGCTCACCGACGGGTTGGCGGCCAGCGACGTCAACGGCGAAACGGTGCCGTCCGGCTTCTCGCGGATGGACGCGTTCCGCACCGGTGTGCTCGGCGACGAGGAGCGCTGTTTCAAGCGCTTCCCGTGACCGGTTAAACCTTCTTGGTCACGCCGTAGTAGCCCAGGATTGCATCGGAGACATCCGTCGACCTGGTCAAGAACGCGTACGAGCGGATGAACGACTCGCCGACGCAGCCGTCGATCTTGATGCGGAAGCCGGTCACCATCACCCACGGGTCGGCGCCCGTGAATTCCTTCTTCGACACCGGAACGATGTTGATCAGGCCGGGCTTGAGCCCAACCGCGATGGCACCGCCGATCGGGGACAACACGTCGGGAAAAATCGTGTCCTCCACCAGGCCGATGGACGGCGTGAACCCGACCGAGCCGCTCATGGTCACGCCCTGGGAGGTGCTCATGTCGATGCCGCAGCCGATCTGGAAGCCCACTTCGAGCGTGCCGTGTGGCGGTTCGTCCTCCTCGGGACCGCTGAGGGAGCCGTTGAAGGTGCCTCCGACGATGTACTCGCGCGAGGAGACGGCGGTCGTCAGCGGATTGCTCACCACTTGGGTCTCGTCCTTGGCCGACACCGTCAGCGTCCAGCCGTCCGGGGACGTGACGATGGCCGGCGGCGACGATTCCACCAGGCCCTCCGGCGCCGGTGGCGGCGGTGCGTCGGCGACGACCGGCTCGACGGCCGGATCGGCCGGCTCGGTGACCGGATCGGCCGACGCCAACGGAATGGTCAGGGTGCACGCCGCCACCACAGTGGCCAACGGCGCGAGGATTCGAAACAGCACGGGACAGCCTCTCTCGACGCGGTTCACCCGCCGCGCCGTCCCGGCTATGGCAGGCATCACAGGAGGAACTTACATCGTCTAGGTATTGCCCGACCGGCGGTTCCCACGTAGTGCCTCGCGGTCAGGCGAGCGTGACCAGCCCGAGCTCGGTCTCGGCGGCCAGCAGCGGATGATGCGGCAACACCCGCACCGTGTAGCCGACCGGCCCGGCCACCGGAAGCGGCGCCGTGGTCGAGAAGATCTCGTTTCCGCCGTCGGCCGTTCCGGTATGCGGCATCGGCACCGTCACCGGATCGATCAGCGAGTCGCTGGCGTCGACCCGACCCAACACCGCCTGTACGACTACCTCGTCCGGCCGCAGGCCGGCTAGCTGCACCGTCGCCGACAACGTGAGTTCGGAGCCCAGCAGCGGGGTGTCGGGCAGTCCGGTGCTGTCGACGTCGGTGATCTGGATCTTCGGCCACGCCTCCTGTGCACGTTGCCGGTACGCGGCCAGTTCCCAGGCGGCACCGAACGGCACCCCACCCTCTTCGCTGGGCTGGACGGTCTTGCGTAGCGACTGCGCCGCCGGCGCGTAGTACTTCTCGGTGTAGTCGCGCACCATCCGCGACGCCAGCACCTTCGGCCCAAGCACCTGCAGCGTGTGGCGGACCATCTCGACCCACCGCATCGGCATGCCCTGCCCGTCTCGGTCGTAGAACTTCGGCGCCACCGACTGCTCGAGCAGATCGTAGAGCGCGGCGGCCTCCAGATCGTCGCGTCGGCCCTCGTCGGTCAGCCCGTCGGCGGTCGGTATCTCCCAACCATTCTCGCCGTCGTACCACTCGTCCCACCAGCCGTCACGGATGGACAGGTTCAGCCCGCCGTTGAGCGCGCTCTTCATTCCCGACGTGCCACACGCCTCCAGCGGGCGCAGCGGGTTGTTCAGCCACACGTCGCAGCCCCAATACAGTTGGCGGGCCATCGACATGTCGTAGTCGGGCAGAAACGCGATGCGATGGCGTACCTCCGGCTGGTCGGCGAACCGCACAACCTGCTGGATCAGTGCCTTACCGCCCTCGTCGGCAGGGTGCGACTTGCCAGCGACGATCAATTGGATGGGCCGCTTCTCGTCCAGCAGCAGCTTGGACAACCGGTCCGGATCGCGCAGCATCAGCGTCAGCCGCTTATACGTCGGAACCCGTCGCGCGAATCCGATCGTCAGCACGTCCGGATCGAAAGCCGTTGCAATCCAACCTAGTTCGGCACCAGCGGTGCCACGTTCCAGCCACGACCGACGCAGCCGCGCCCGGACATCGGAGACCAGCAGCTCACGAAGTTGCGAACGGATCCACCACAGATGCCCGGGATCGACCTGCTGTAAGCGCTGCCAGACGGCGGGCTCGCTGGGTGAGTCCGCGCCGATCAGTTCGCGTCCCAGCTCCAGCCACTGCGGCGCCGCCCAGGTCGGCGCGTGTACCCCATTGGTGATCGAGCCGATCGGCACCTCGCTGGAATCGAATCCCGGCCACAACTCGTTGAACATCGCGCGGCTGACCCGGCCGTGCAGCAGCGACACCCCGTTGGCACGCTGTGCCAACCGCAGGCCCATGTGCGCCATGTTGAACTTCGACGGGTCGTCCTCCGCCCCGAATGCGATCACTCGGTCCAGCGGTACGCCCGGCAGCAGCCGTGAGTCGGCGCCGGACGGACTGCCATCCGGACTACCGAAGTAGCGCTTCACCATCTCCACCGGGAATCGGTCGATACCGGCAGCCACCGGCGTATGCGTGGTGAAAACGGTGGATGACCGCACCACGGTCAGTGCGGTGTCGAAATCCAGCCCGGAGTCGATCAGCTCCCGAATCCGCTCGACGCCGAGAAATCCGGCATGACCCTCGTTCATGTGGAACACCTCGGGCGTCGGCAGATCCTCGATGGCGGTGAATGCCCGGATCGCCCGCACCCCGCCGATGCCGGCCAGGATCTCCTGCTTGATCCGGTGTGCCTGATCCCCGCCGTACAGCCGGTCGGTGACGCTGCGCAGATCATGCTCGTTCGCGGGGATGTCGGCATCCAACAGCAGCAACGGAATTCGACCGACCTGGGCGATCCAAACGTGCGCCCGCAATTGGTTGGAGTCCGGCATGGCCAATTCGACCAGCACCGGGTTGTCGTCGTTGTCGGTCAGCAACCGCAGTGGCAGACCCTGTGGATCCAGCGACGGATAGTTCTCGTGTTGCCAGCCGGCGGCGGTCAACGACTGCCGGAAGTACCCCGACCGGTATAACAGGCCGACCGCGATCAGCGGCAGTCCCAGATCCGATGCCGACTTCAAATGGTCACCGGCGAGAATCCCCAGGCCGCCGGAGTAGTTCGGCAGCACCTCGGCGACGCCGAACTCCATCGAGAAGTACGCGATGCCGTTGGGCAACTCCGCGCCGGTGTCGGCCTGTTGCTGGTACCACAGCGGCTTGGTCAGGTAGTCGTCCAGATCGGCGGCCAGCTCATCGAGGCGCTGCAGGAACGATTCATCGACGGCGAGTTCGTCCAGCCGCTTCGGACTGATCTGCCCGAGCAGCGCCACCGGATCGCAGCCCACCTGCGTCCACAACTCCGAATCGATGGCCGCGAACAGGTCTTGCGTCGGCTTGTCCCAGGACCAGCGCAGGTTGATCGACAGCCGCTCCAGCGCGGTCAATCGCTCGGGAAGATGCGCGCGGACCGTGAACCGGCGGAGGGCTTTCACGCGACCCCACCTTACTGATGATTTCCCTGCGTGCAGCTTCGCCGCCGTGATCGCTTTACCGTTGCCGTTGAGTGTGTTTGAGTGACACGCTCGCGCGGCGTCCCCGTGCGGGGTTTGGGTTCTGGCTTCACCGCCCACGGCCGCCGCTTGCGCGGGTCGGTCTTACACGGGCTCGCCAGGCCAGCGTAATCGGCTGGTCTGGCCCGCCGTCTCCAGCGCTACCGCTGGAACTGCTGACGAACGGCGCCGTGGCCCCGACTGGACCACAACTGGCATATCCCGGCCAGTCACGGGGATTAAGTTATGCCGCCAACCTATCTTCGACGTACGACAAGCTCTGCTAGAACACACCAAAGCACACTCGAATACACCCCAGCGGTAACAGCTCCTCTCCCCCTTCAGCTGCTCGCGCAGGAAAGGCTAGCCGGCAGGCGCGGGCTCTAGCCGAGCAGAAGCAGCAAGGCGGCGACGACCAATGCCACCGCGGTGGCGGCATGTATCCCGTACGCGCGTCCCTTCGAACCTTGATGCCCCAGCACGATGAGCGTGTCACCGATCGGAATGAGCGCGATGATCAGCACGACCCAGCCCAGCGTGTCGAACTGCCGGGTGGCGAGGAGATAAAGCCCCAGTAGGCCGGGAACGACATCCCGGATTCCCTTGACATGTAGCCACCCCACGGTCGACTCCGACGCCCGGCCTGGCAGCCCGAACGTAGCCGCGGTGGCCAGGGGCGCGACCAGGTAGCAGATTCCGACGACGATGATGGCCACCGCCAGCAGGCCGGCAAGACCGGCACCGACGTAGACCATCGCGCTAGCCGGCTGGGGCCTCAGCGCCCGGGGTAACGGTTTCCGACGTCGTCGTCGTGGTGGTCGTCGTAGTCGAGCTGGTGCCCGTCGGGGTGATCGGTTGCGGACCGGCTGCCGGGTCCAACACCTTGTCGATCAGGTAGATCCGCGCGTTGCTGGCCTGGATGGCGCCGCAGAGCACCTTTGCGGTGTCGTTGACCTTGATATCGCCACCCTCGCCTTCCACCTTGATCTCGGTGCCCTCCTGCGTGGGTCGCTGACCCTTCACATCGTCGGGGCCGAGCAGGCCGAGGAAGACGTGGTAATTATCGAACTTGGTCAGCGCCGCCGGATCGGCCTTCAGGGCGTCGAGTTGCTGCGGCGGGAGTTCGGCGAACGCCTCGTTCGTCGGCGCGAACACCACATACGGCCCGTTCTCGAGCATGGGCACCGTGTTGACCGCGGGATTGAACCCTCCTGAGATCGCGGCGTTGAAGGTGCTGATGTCGGGGATGCTAGCCAGCGCCTTCCCGACCGGGATGTTGTTCAAGGTCTTGAAGTTGGGCACCGACTGCTTGAAGGCGTCACAGCCCGGACCCTGCGGATCGGGGACCTCGGCCACCGGTACGGGCTCCGGCGGCGGATCGGCGTATGCGTTGATCGCGAGTGGCAGCGACGACGCGATCGCGGCGATTCCCGCGGTGGCGGCGAATGCCTTGCTGGTGCGAGTCTTCAATTCGGCTCCTCGGCTCGTCAGGTCGCTTGGCATGTTAGAGGCATTGATCAAGGAAGAGCAAAATCGAGGTGCCGCGATATGGCGAAAAACCAGTGCATTCGATGTCGCGCATGCCTGAGCCGCTGATCCTGTCCGTGCGCGGTCGTACGCCCCAGTTGCACGCCGAATCCTGGGTCGCACCCAGCGCGAATGTGATCGGTCAGGTCAGCATCGCCGCCAGGGCAAGCGTCTGGTACGGCGCGACGTTGCGCGCCGAGGCCGAACCCATCGACATCGGGTTCGGCACCAATATCCAGGACGGCGTCACCATTCACGTCGATTCGGAGTTTCCGGTCAGCGTCGGCGCAGGCGTCAGCGTCGGCCACAACGCCGGTCTGGTGCCGCCGCGGTCGCTGGTGACCGGCGTGCCCGGCGCGGTGCGGCGCGAACTCAGCGACGCCGAGATCGCCAACAACCGCCACAACGCCGCGGTGTACCAGCACCTGGTCGACCTGCATCGTGCCGCTCTGGGTTAGCCTGCGGCCGCCTTCCCCGATTTTCACTAGATCGGCGTGGGTACATAGTTACGGTGGACCTAATGCGGATCTTGGTCACCGGCGCCACCGGCTACGTCGGTTCCCGACTCATCGCCCAACTGCTCTCCGGAGGCCACGACGTCGTGGCCGCCTCGCGCAATCCCGACCGCCTGGCCAAATTCGGCTGGCACAGCGACGTCACCGGCGTGGCGCTGGACGCGCACGACCCGGCCGCGACCAAGACGGCATTCCGCGAGGCCGGGCCGGTCGACGTCGTCTACTACCTGGTCCACGGCATCGGCCAGCCCGACTTCCGCGACGCCGACTACGCGGCCGCGGCCAACGTCGCGGCGGCCGCCAAGGACGGCGGAGTGCGGCGCATCGTCTACCTGGGCGGCTTCGTTCCCGACGATCACGAACTGTCCGAGCACCTGACCAGCCGGGCCGAGGTTGCCGCTGCACTGAGTGTCGACGGCGGCCCCGAGGTGGTATGGCTGGGCGCGGCGATGATCATCGGGGCGGGATCGACGTCATTCGAGATGCTGCGCTACGTCGGCGATCGCTTCCTGCTGCTCCCGGTGCCGGAGTGGATGAACAATTCGATGGACCCGATATCGATCCGCGACGTGCTCTACTACCTCGTCGCCGCGGCCGACGCCGACCAGGTGCCGGCCGGCGCGTACGACATCTTCGGCCAGGAGACGACGACGTATCGCGACCTGTTGCAGGCATATGGCCGCGCGACGGGCAAGTGGCGGGCTAGCGTGCCGATCCGTGGAGTGGATACCGGCGTCGTGTCGAAGGTCACCGCGGTCGCATTGCCGGTACCCGCTGGGCTCGCGGCCGATCTTATTGAGTCGCTTGACCATCCGATGATGGCCTCCGCTGACGGCCTGCGTGATCTGCTGCCCGACCCGCCGGATGGCCTGGTCGCGATCGACGACGCCATCGCACGGTCCCTGTCCAACGGGCGGCCACCACCCGTCAACGAACTCACCGATCCACACCATCTGGCCGACAGCGATCCCACTTGGGCTGGTGGCGACACGCTACGCATTCAGCGACTGGCGAGATCGGTCACGCCGCCGTTAGTCCGGCCCGTCCTCGGGCTGCTCGATGCCGTACCAGGACCCGTCGCCGCGGCGCTGCGGACCGGGCTAGACACCCTGATCAATCTCACACCGAAGGCGCGCCCGGCATGACACAACCCGCCACCAGCTATCCCGGGTTCTTCCGCGAGGTCAGAGACAACATCACCAGGGTCGCCGTCCCGCACCACGAACCGCCCGCGGTGGTGCTGCGCCGGCGCATCACTGTTGCGATCGTGCTGGTGATAGGCGCTGCGCTACTGGGATATTCGCTGGCGCTGGAGCCCGGTGACGTGTCCTTCTACTGGCTTACCCTCGTCCTTGCGGCGGTCTGGATCGTGGGTGCGCTCGCGTCGGGGCCGCTGCACCTCGGTGGCGTGCGCTTCCGGGGACGCAATCAACGCCCGGTGATCACCGGGACAGTGGTCGGCTTGGTGGTCGGCGCCGTCTTCGCGCTCGGGGGGCTGATCGCCCGCGAAATCCCGGCGCTCTCCGGTCATGTCACCCGCGTCCTCGAATTCGCGAACCAGGAGAACTTGGCGCTGATCGTGTTCAGCATCCTGATCAACGGGGTTGCGGAGGAAGTGTTCTTCCGTGGCGCACTGTACACGGCGCTGGAAAAACACTACCCCGCAATCGTTTCCACGATCATCTACACGGCCGCGATATTCGTCGCCACCCGCAACCCGATGCTGGCGTTCGCCGCGTTGGTGCTCGGCTCCGTGTGTGCGTTTGAGCGTCGGGCCACCGGCGGAGTGCTGGCACCGATCCTCACCCACATGGTGTGGGGGCTGATCATGGTGCTCGTGCTTCCGCCAGTTTTCGGCGTCTGACGACGCCGCGCTGCCGTCGGTCGGCGTCTAGCGCAACGGGTGCGCCAGTTCGTCACGCCCCATCCGTGCGGCGACGAACGCGATCACCGCCAGCACGACCGGAACCACCGCCGCGGCCAGGAAGATCGTCTCGACCGAGATGACCTTGGACAGCGGGCCGGCCACCGCCATTGACACCGGCATGAACGCCAGGGACACAAAGAAGTCCAGGCTCGACACCCGGCCCAGCATCTCCGGCGGCACCCGCCGCTGCAACAGCGTGCCCCAGATGACCATGCCCGCACTGTCGGTCAAGCCGACGACGAAGGCGGCGGCGGCCATCCACGGAAACGATGACGAATAGCCCAGCACCACCAGGGGCAGATTGCCCAGCCCCCAGCAGAGCATCATCACCGTCAGGTAGCGCCGCGGAAGCCGTCCCGATGACACCGCCAGTGCGCCTAGCGCCCCGCCGATTCCGTACGCGGCCAGAATGAAACCGTATATCCGCTCGCCCTCTTCGAATCTGGCGGCGGTGATGAACGGCAGCAGCACCTCGATCGGCCCGATCACCACCAATACGAATCCGCTGGCGAACAGCAGTGTGGCCAGCAGCCACGGGGTGTGCAGCATGAACAGGAAGCCGTCCCGCAGGTCGGCGAGCACATGCGGCTGCTCGCGTGTTTCATCACGCAAGAACGGCCGCGACACCGGCCGCGTCGCGACGAGCAGCGCCAGCCCGGTGCCGTACAGCACCGCGACGGCGACCGCACCCAGCGTCGGGAAGGTGGTGCCGACAAGCACGCCCGCGATCGCCGGTCCAATCGCCTGCTGCAGCGTCGGACGGACCACGCCCTCGATCCCGTTGGCCGCCAACAGCTGTTCGGCCGGCAGGATGCGTGGCAGGTATGCGCTGTAGGCCGGGAAGAAGAACGCCGCGGCGACGCCAAGGCATGAGGCGGCGACGGCCATGTGCCACAACTGCAACGAGCCGGTGAGGCCGAGGGCCGCCACGGCCGATACCGCGACGAAGTTGACCGCCTCGACGACGATGATGATCGTGCGCTGTGGGTACCGGTCCGCCGCGATGCCGCCGACCAACAGGAACGCCACCATTCCGACACCCAGGCAGGCGGCGACCAGCGACAGCGCGGCGGGGTCGTTGTTGATGGCGATGACCTGAAGTGCCATCACCACCGCCCACATGCCGGTGGCGAAGATCGAGATCGACACCGCCGCGATCAGCAGGCGGTACTCGCGGAATTGGAACGGTGCGAGCACGCGCCAGCCACCGGTGGCCACCGGCTGCTCAAGATCGAATTGCGTACTCACCGAACGATGGTCGCCGACCGGGTCGGGCTGCGTCCAACGATTTTTGGACAAGCTCCCGTTCAGGAGTCGGTGAAGTTGGCCGTGCGACGCTCCTGGAAGGCCTTGATGCCCTCGCGGTAGTCGGTGCCCTTCAAGAGCGATCGCTGGCCGGCCTTTTCGCGCTCCAGCGCCGCCTCGAGTTCGGTCAGTGTGGTGGCGTTGACGGCTTCCTTCGTCTTCGCCATCGCCACAGCGGGTCCGCGAACCAGCGTGGCGATGGCCTTGTCCACCTCGGCGTCAAGGTCGTCGGCCGGATAGACCGCCGTCACCAGGCCGGCGCGCAACGCCTCGTCCGCAGGAATTCGCTCGGCCAACAAAGCCATCCGCATGGCGCGGATTCGACCGATTGCGGCGGCGACGAGAGCCGACGCCCCGCCGTCGGGCATCAACCCAATCTTGGTGAAGGCGAGCATGAAATACGCGTTCTCCGACGCCAGCACGACATCGCACGCCAGGGCGAGCGATGCCCCCACACCCGCCGCGGCTCCCTGCACGACGGCGACAACCGGGCGGGGCAGCGCCACGACCGACCGCACCGCGCGGTTGGCCGCGTCCAGTACCGACAGGCCGCCCGCCTTGGCTCGCTGATCCTCGGCGCTGATACCGGCACCGGAGCTGAATCCGCGACCCGCACCGGCGATGCGCACCACCTTGACTTCCGGATCGGTGGCCGCCCGGTCCAACGCGTCCGCGATGCCGTTGAACATCGTCGCGGTCAGCGAGTTCAGGCTGTCCGGCCGGTTCAACGTCAGCGACAGCACGCCGTCGGCGAGGGCGACCAGCAGGCCGTCCACACTCACATACGCACCGGTGCTGGAACCGACAGTTGTCATGGGTGAACCTTAAATCGGGCTGGCCAAAGGGGCCGCGACTGGTTTCACATGGTTATACAAGTAAGCTATGTCGCGGTCAACTACGGGAGGCGGTTTCTCATGGCGGGACCACTGCAGCGATTGCGAGTCGTCGAACTGGCCGGCATCGGTCCCGGCCCGCATGCCGCGATGATCCTGGCCGACCTCGGCGCCGACGTGGTCCGCGTCGAACGCCCGGGCGGGACGGGGGGAGTGCCGAAGGGCAGCCACGAAGCCATGAATCGCAACCGGCGAGCCGTCGCGGCCAACCTGAAGACCGACGAAGGCCGCGATCAGGTGCTGCAACTGATCGCCAAGGCCGACGTGCTGATCGAGGGCTACCGGCCGGGCGTCACCGAGCGGCTGGGCCTCGGACCCGCGGACTGCGCGAAGGTCAACGACGGGCTGGTCTACGCACGGATGACGGGCTGGGGCCAAACCGGCCCGCGCAGCCAGCAGGCCGGCCACGACATCAACTACATCTCACTCAACGGCCTGCTGCACTCCATCGGCCACGCCGGTGGCCGCCCGGTGCCGCCGTTGAATCTGACCGGCGACTTCGGCGGCGGCTCGATGTTTCTGATCGTCGGCATTCTGGCGGCGATCTGGGAGCGGCAGAGCTCCGGCAAGGGCCAGGTGGTCGACGCCGCGATGATCGACGGCTCCAGCGTGTTGATGGCGATGATGTGGGGAATGCGGGCCGGCGGCCTGTGGTCCGACGAGCGCGGCAAAAACATGCTCGACAGCGGTGCCCCGTACTACGACACCTATGAGTGCGCGGACGGCCGGTACATGGCGGTGGGTGCGATCGAGCCGCAGTTCTATGCGGAGCTGCTGAAAGGACTCGGCCTCGACGGTGAAGACCTGCCCGCCCAGCAGGACGTCGGCCGCTGGCCCGAACTGCGGGCCCGGTTCACCGAGGTGTTCGGTTCGGCCGATCGCGACCACTGGGCCAAGGTGTTCGCCGACAGCGACGCCTGCGCGACCCCGGTACTGGCGTTCGGCGAGGTGGAGACGGAACCTCACGTCACCGAGCGCGACACCTTCTACCTGGATGGCGACGTGCTGCTGCCGGCACCGGCGCCGCGGTTCTCCCGCAGCGTGCCGTCCACACCCAAGCCGTTGGGCGAGCCCGGGACGGACATCGAAACCGTTCTTCGCGACTGGAAATAGAAAGGGAAAGCATCAGTGGAGATCAAAGACGCCGTAGCCGTCGTCACCGGGGGAGCCTCCGGTCTCGGTCTGGCCACCACCAGGCGACTGCTGGACGCCGGCGCGCAGGTGGTCGTGCTGGACATCAGGGGCAAGGAGGCCATCGACCAACTCCCGGCCGAACTCGGCGACCGCGCCACCTTCGCGCAGACCGACGTCACCGATGAGGCCGCGGTGACCGCCGCACTCGACGCCGCCGAGGCACTGGGCCCGCTGCGCATAGTGATCAACTGCGCGGGCACCGGCAACGCGGTCAAGACCCTGGGCAAGGACGGCCCGTTCCCGCTCGACGCGTTCCGCAAGGTCGTCGAGATCAACCTGATCGGCACGTTCAACGTGATCCGGCTCGGCGCCGAGCGCATCGCCAAGACCGAACCCATCGGTAGCCCAGACAGCCCAGAGCGCGGCGTCATCGTCAACACCGCCTCGGTCGCGGCGTTCGACGGCCAGATCGGGCAGGCCGCCTATTCCGCATCCAAGGGCGGCGTGGTCGGCATGACGCTGCCGATCGCCCGCGATCTGTCCCGCGACCTGATCCGGGTGGTGACCATCGCGCCCGGCCTGTTCGACACGCCGCTGCTGGCGGGGCTGCCGGAGCCGGCCAAGGAGTCGCTCGGCAAGCAGGTGCCGCACCCGAGTCGATTGGGCAAGCCGGACGAGTACGGCGCGCTGGCCGTGCACATCGTGGAGAACCCGATGCTCAACGGCGAGGTCATCCGCCTCGACGGTGCGATCCGGATGGCGCCGCGATGAGCCTGACGACGAAGTTCACCGAGACGTTCGGGGTCGAGCACCCCGTCGTGCAGGGCGGCATGCAGTGGGTGGGCCGCGCGGAACTTGTTGCGGCGGTGGCGAACTCGGGTGCGCTGGGTTTCCTTACCGCGCTGACCCAGCCGACTCCGGCGGATCTGGCCCGCGAGATCGCGAAGACCCGCGAGCTGACCGACAAGCCGTTCGGGGTGAATCTGACGATTCTGCCGACCATCAACCCGCCGCCGTATGACGAATACCGGCGGGTGATCGTCGAGGCGGGCATCAAGATCGTCGAGACCGCAGGATCCAACCCGGCGCCGCATCTGCCGATGTTCCACGAGAACGGGATAAAGGTGCTGCACAAGTGCACCTCGGTGCGGCACGCGGTCAAGGCGCAGAGTCTCGGCGTCGACGGCATCAGCATCGACGGCTTCGAGTGCGCGGGACATCCCGGCGAGGACGACATCCCCGGCCTGATCCTGATCCCCGCCGCGGCCGCCAAGATCGACATCCCGATGATCGCCTCCGGCGGCTTCGCCGACGCCCGTGGTCTGGTGGCGGCGCTGGCGCTGGGTGCCGACGGCATCAACATGGGCTCACGGTTCATGTGCACGGTGGAGTCGTGTATCCACCAGAACGTCAAGGAAGCCATCGTCGCCGGCGACGAGCGCGGCACCGAATTGATCTTCCGCACGCTTCGCAACACCGCGCGTGTCGCAAGCAACACGGTGTCGCGTGAAGTGGTCGACATCCTCAACCGCGGCGGCGACTTCGGCGATATCAAGGATCTGGTCGCCGGTGTGCGCGGCCGCAAGGTCTTCGACGACGGCGACATGGAAGCCGGTATCTGGTCGGTCGGCACCGCGATGGGTTTGATCAACGACATCCCGACCGTCGGCGATCTTGTCGCGCGCATCGTGGACGAGGCCGAGGAGCTAATCACCGGCCGGCTCGGCGACATGGTCGAGCCGGCGGCGGAGGAGAAGGTTCCCGCCTGAAAATTGGCGGTAATTACATCAATGAAGGATCAACGAGGCGCCCGTACTGGGCAAACTGTCTGATGCGTCAGCGCGCTCATCCGAGCGCGTTGGCTCAGACCGCGGTGGGCAGCGGGTGGCCGTCGTCCAGCTGCTCCGAGGTGTCACCCTCTACCAGGACATCGCCGTGGTAGAGCGCCTCGAAGTCAACCTTGATGACATCGGCACTGGTGTCGTCGATCCACATGCCTCTGAGCGTATGGGTCACCATTAAGGAATCTTTGAGTCACGATTCGGAAAATCGTGGCAATTCTTACCGCCGGGTAGGGTCCGGAGTTACCCGCAAGTAGCTTTCTTGCTGGTCAGGCGTAAATTCCCGCTGCCACGTCTAGGTAACCCACTCCGGCTGCTCATTGACATCGATGGCGCTGAAGTCCTTATGCCCCAACCCGGCCACGGTCCCGCCGTCGACGACGAACTCCGAGCCGGTGGAGTAGCTCGACTCGTCGCTGGCCAGGTAGACGACGAGGCTGGAGACTTCCTTCGGTTCGGCGGCCCGGCCCAGTGCCGTCTGGAAGATGTCGTCCGGAACCCATTCGGTCATCGGCGTCTTGATGAGACCGGGATGAATCGAGTTCACCCGAATTCCGCTGGGCCCCAACTCCAGAGCCGTCGACTTCGTCAGGCCGCGGACGGCGAACTTGCTGGCGGTGTAGCCGTGGCAGCCGATGGTGCCGGCCAGACCCTCGATCGAGGAAATTTTGATGATGGAGCCGCGGCCGGCGTCCTTCATGGGTTTCACGACGGCGCGGATGCCCAAGAACACACCGGTCAGGTTGATATCGAGGATCCGCTGCCATTCGGTCAGGTCGTAGTCCTCGATCAGGCCGACGTTGAGAATGCCGGCGTTGTTGACCAGCACGTGTAGACCGCCGAACTCGTCGATGGCGGTGGCCACCGCCGACGCCCACTGGTCGGGCTGCGTGACGTCGAGGTGGACGTATCGAACCGCGTTACCGAGTTCGGCGGCCACCGCCTTGCCCTCGTCGTCGAGGATGTCGCCGAACACCACCTTGGCCCCTTCGGCGACCATCGCCCGCACATGCGATGCGCCCATCCCGCGGGCGCCCCCGCTGACCAATGCGACCTTGCCGGCCAACCGTTCTGCCATTTGGATTCCTTCCGTAGGTTCGATGGGTTCAGGGTCGTAGTTCGTAGTCGTCCGGGTTCGGACGGTTCGTCCATTTCCAGTAGTCGACGATGCGCCAGGCGTACAGCGTCGGTAGATCGCCGGAGCTGTTCTTGTAGTAACTGGTGACCGTCGGATGCGAGTACACCATGGTCTTCAGTTGTTCCTGGCTGCGCAGGTTGTAGTCGTCGCACACTTCCGCGCGAACCGTCGCCGATCCGACCTCCTCGGATAGCACCATGTCGATGCACCCCAGGATGTAGCGCATTTGGCACTCGGAGTTGTAGATGATGCTGGCGCCGTTGACGGCATTGGTGCCCGGCCCGTACATGCAGTAGAAATTCGGGAAGCCGGGAACCGTGATGCCGAGATACGCATAGCCGGAGTCCCCCCAGGCCTGGTTGAGCTCCTGACCAGCCAGGCCCCGGACGTTGATCGGGCCGAGCTGGTGGTTGACGTCGAAACCGGTGGCCCAGATCAGCACGTCGGCGGGCCGGTGCATCCCGTCGACGGTGGTGACACCGTCGCAGGTGATCTCGACGATCTCGTCGCGGATCAGTTCCACGTCGTCGCGCTGCAGAGTCGTCAGCCACGTGCCGTTGTCCTGCAGCGTGCGTTTGCCCAACGGGGGATAGTTCGGCGTGACCTTCGTCAGCAGCTCCTCGTCGTCGGTGAAGGCACGCATCCATGCGATGAAGAGTTCCCGTATTTCGTGGTTGGCCCGACTGACCGACAGTCCGCCGGTATCCCAGTCGGGATCGATGATCACCCGGTCGGCGGCACCGTCGGCGATCGGCCACCACAACACGAACCGCAGCCAGCGTCCGTAGTAAGGCAGGTGGCGCACCGCCCACTTGGCACCGTCGCCGATGGCCGCGTGGTAGTTGACGTTGGGTGCCATCCATTGGGCGGTCCGCTGGTAGACGTCGACCCGCTCGGTGATCGGCGCGATGGCAGGCACCAGCTGGAACCCGCTGGCGCCCGCGCCGATCACCGCGACGCGCTTGCCGGTCAGGTCGACCGTGTCGTCCCAGTCTGCGGTGTGAAACGCGGGGCCGTCGAAGTGGTTGCCGCCCTTGATGTCCGGGATGACCGCATTACTGAACTGACCAACCGCGCAGATGATGGCGCGGGAGGCCAACGTGTCGGTGCTCCCGTCTGCCCCGCGGGTCTCAATCCGCCAGCTGGCCGCCGCATCGTCCCACGTCGCACCGACGACCGCGGTGGCGAAGCGGACGTGCCGGCCGATGTCGCGGCGATCCATCACGTCGTTGAGGTATTCCAGAATTTCGGGCTGCTCGGAGTAGAAATGCGACCAGTGGTCGGTCGGCTCGAACGAGTACGCGTAGTAGTGGTTGGCGATGTCCACGCGGCAGCCCGGATAGCGATTGGCCAGCCAGGTGCCACCCACCCCCGACTGCTTCTCGATGATCGTGAACGGGATGCCTGCGCGCTTGAGCTTGATCCCGGCGAGCAGCCCGGCCTCACCGGCGCCGATCACGACGACGGGAAAGGTTGCGCGCTGTTGCGGCGTCGACCTGAGCACCGGCCCGTTCTGGTCGGCGTCGGACAGGCGTAGGTCGGCGGCGATGTAGTCGACGTATTCGTCGGTCACCTGCCCTGCGCTGATGACGTCCAGCATCTCCCGCAACTGGTGTTCGTCTGGGACGAACGGCGGCGGGCAGCCGCGGTCGCGGTAATCGCGCACCACATCGAGGGCCCGCTGGCGCACTGCCTCCTTGTCGGCCTCGCTCATGCCGCCCTGCAGGTCCATCGCGATCAGCATGAAGGGCCCCGGCAGCGCCTTGAGCAGGTCCATGTCACCGGTCATATGCACCATCGACATCAACAACGCGGGCACACTGGCCTCGGCGATCGCCGCCCGGATCACGTCGTCGGAGTCGTCGAACGGCAGCCCGATCAAACCGGCGAGGTCCGAATCGGCGGCGGTTGCGTCCAGCGGGATCATCGTGCGCCCCGCCGTCGCGACCGCCTAGGAGAGCCGGGCGCACCCCTGTCGGCGCGTGAATGGTCCAGATACGCGACGATGGCGTTGGTCAGTCCACGGCGGGCCTCGTCGAGGTCCGCGTAAGTACCCAGCTGCTTTTCCGAGGTAAGTCCGCGCATCGCGCCCGGGATGAACGAGGCCACTTCCTGGATCCGTTGCGGGTCGACGTCGAGGTCGGCGAACGCTTTCTGGCACGTTTCCAGCCAGCCCTGCCCCCAGGAGCGCAGTTCGGCGGCGGTGCTCGGGTAGAGCCGATCGAGTTCGGCGGGGTCGCGCGGTAACGCGGCACGCAGATTCTCGATCGCGCGGGAATCGGTGGCAGTCAGGCCCTGGTAGAGGGTCTCGATGATCTGCGAGACCCGCTTGTGCAGGGTCGCGTCAGCGCTGTCGATGCCGAACAGGACGTGTGCTCGCCGTTCGGCCGTATGGTGCAGCACCGCTGCCCAGAACCCGTCGGTATCGCCGAATTGATACTGCACCGTGCCCCACGTCGCGCCGATCTGCTTGGCGATGCGATTGGCGGAGACTGCGGCGGGATCGCCGGAGGCCAGCGCTTCCAGCGCCGCTTCGAGCATGCTGTCGCGGGTTGCCGCACCGCGGCGGTTGGCGCGCCGCCCGGTGCTGTCCGCTTCGGCCATGGCGTAGATGATTTCACATCTTCATAGAGCCCGCTATGATTTTTTCATAGAAATGCCTATGATCACGTCGAGCGAACAAGTTGTCGAGGAGGACAGGGCGAATGGCCAAACCGCCTCTATCGATGAAGCCGACGGGCTGGTTCCAGGTCGCGTGGTCTGGCGAGATCGGCGTCGGCGACGTCCACAAGATGAAGTACTTCGACCAGGACATGGTCGCCTGGCGCGCGGAGTCAGGCCAGCTCACCGTGATGAACGCCTACTGCGAGCATCTGGGGGCGCACCTGGGCTACGGCGGCACGGTCGTCGGCGAGGTGCTGCAGTGCCCGTTCCACGGCTGGCAGTGGAGCCAAGAGGGCCGCAATGTCTGCATCCCTTATCAGGACCGACCGAATCGGGGTCGACGCATCCGCACCTACCCGGTGGTCGAGCGCAATGATTCTGTGTACATCTGGCACGACATCGAGGGCCGAGAGCCGTTCTTCGAGGCGCCCGACATCTTCGCGAGCTTCGAGGACGGCAGCAGTGCCGCCGACTACTACCCGCAGCAGCGGTTCTTCCAGCAAGGTCTGGAGTTGCACCCGCAGTACGTGCTGGAGAACGGCGTCGACTTCGCGCACTTCAAGTACGTGCACAACACGCCGATCGTGCCGGTGTTCACCCGCCACGACTTCGACGACCCGGTGTCCTTCGTCGACTTCACCATCACCTTCGAAGGCGACGACGGGCAGAGCATCGACGACGTCGACAGCGGCGTGGAGGCCATCAACGGCGGGCTGGGCGTCGCCGTCACAAAGAGCTGGGGGATGGTCGACAACCGCACCATCTCGGCCGTCACCCCGGTCGACGACTGCACCTCGGACGTCCGGTTCATGGTCTACATCGGCCGCAGGAGCGGCCGTGCCGCCGGAAAAAACCCCGAGCGAGCCGAGACGAAGGCCCGGGAGTTCGGCGACGAAGTCATCCGGCAGTTCAAACAAGACGTGCACATCTGGGCTCACCAGCGCTACTCCGATCCACCCGCGCTGGCGACCGCGGAACACGAGGGCTTCACCGCAATCCGCAAGTGGGCCACCAAGTTCTACCCCGACGGCAAGGGCGGCAGCGCCGCCGAGCTGGCCGCCAGTAACGCCCAGTCGTGACCCTGAAACGACGACCAAGTCCACCAGAAAGGTTCGACCATGACCGCGTACCTACCGATCAAGGTTTTCCAGGTTGCCACCGGCAACGTCGGCTCCGAGATGATCAAGCGCATCGGAACCCAGGCCGACCTCGAGCTGATCGGCGTGCACTGCTATTCGGCGGAGAAGATCGGCAAGGACGCCGGTGAGCTCGCCGGCCTGGCGCCCAATGGTGTGAAGGCCACCGGCACCATCGAGGAGATCATCGCCGCCGAGCCGGACGTCGTGACCTTCCACGGTGTGTTTCCCGACGAGGACCTCTACGTGAAAGTCCTTGAGGCGGGTATCAATATCGTCACCACGGCTGACTGGATCAACGGCTGGCATCGCGACCGCAACCACCCCCACCACTCGGGCAAGCCGGTCACCCAGCTGTTAGCCGAGGCGTGTGACAAGGGTGGCTCGACGTTCTACGGCACCGGCATGAACCCGGGATTGAACCAGATCCTCGGCGTTGTGTGCTCGGCCGACGTCGCCGAGATCGAGAACGTCACCACCATCGAGTCCGTCGACGTGTCGTGTCACCACTCGAAGGACACCTGGATCGAGGTCGGCTACGGACTGCCCGTCGACGACCCGAGCATTCCCGGCAAGCTGGAGAAGTACACCCGAGTTTTCGCCGACAGCGTGCTGATGATGGCCGACTGCTTCGATCTGGAACTCGACGAGGTGAAGTTCAGCTACGAGTTGGGCGCGTGCACCAAGGACGTCGACCTCGGCTGGTACAAGCTCCCCAAAGGTTCGCTCGGCGGCAATTACATCCGCTACCAGGGGATGGTGAACGGGGTGCCGCGGGTCGAGACACACCTGGAGTGGCAGATGACCCCGCACACCGACCCGAGCTGGGATATCAAGGGCTGCTACATCACTCAGATCAAGGGCGACCCCTGCATCTACAACAAGCACATGATCTTCCCGAAGCCCGGCGTCGACCTGTCCAACCCGGACAACTTCGCGTCGATCGGAATGACGGTGACCGGTATGCCGGCCATCAACTCGATCAAGTCTGTGGTCGAGGCACCCCCGGGCCTCGTCACCAGTGCGGACCTGCCGCTGCGGGGATTCGCCGGACGATTCGCGGTCGATCCCGTCAGCTGATGCCATCGAATGCCGGCGCCACGTAGCGTTGCAGCATCCGATGCTCTGTCGCGGCATCTGGCTCGGGCCAGAACAACAGCGATAACACCAGCCGCACAACCCATTTCGCGCCTTGAGGGTCGTTGTCGGCCAGCCCGGTGAGCTCGGTGGCGAACTGGGTCACCGTCGGCGACACGCCGAGCCAGCTGCTGCCACGGAAGCCTTGCGCGGACTCGATGAACAACTGCCCCGCGGGGTCCGACCTGATCTCTGCGAGCGCCACCTCGACGGCGGTGAGCACCCGCTCCGCGCCGGTGAGCCCATCCACCCGCGCTCGCACGATGTCCACGATGCGCTCCGCGCTGCGCGCCATCACCGCGTCGCGGATAGCGGACTTGCCGCCGACGTGGCGGTAGATCGTGGCGCGTGAACAGTGCACCCGCGCGGCCAACTCGTCAATGTTGAACGCGTCGATACCGTGGCGGGCGATCAACTCGGCGGCGGCGGCGTAGATGCGTTCGGACGCGGCGGTGCTGCGGCCTTCCTCAAACAGCCAGTCATCGCGGGACACCGGATCGCCACCTTTCCAGCCGTAAGGCATCGACCGAATCTATCTCACCGTTGAGACGAGTCTGTCAATTCTTCTCATCGAAGGAGCAGGTTGAGCCGTCAGTGTGAGACGACCGCCACCGCGCATTGATGGAACCGCGTTTCGACTTCTCGGATCTCGTTGACGGGGGCGTTCCCGCTGGTCAACCTAATGAGGTGACAGTCCTTCACGATGCGGTCGAGTTCTTGGGCCACGAGAACCTGCAGGATCCGTACCCCGTTTACGACCGACTGCGTGCTGAGGCGCCTGTGCACCGGATCGGGGATTCGCCGTTCTACGTGGCGGTGTCCTGGGATGCGGTCACCGAGGCGATCGGTCGTGTCGAGGACTTCTCGTCCAACCTGACCGCGACCGCGGTCTATCACCCGGACGGCACGGTCACCTCGTTCGACATGGATCCGCTTGGCGGGCCCACGCACGTGCTCGCCACCGCCGACGACCCGGCCCACGCGGCGCATCGCAAAATGCTGGTGCCACAGCTTGCGGCCCGACGTATCCGGGCCATGGAAGCCTTCGCGACCGAGACCGCAGAGCAGCTGTGGGCGGACGGCGTCCACGACGGCGGTATCGAGTGGATGAGCGCGATGGCCAACAAGCTACCGATGATGGTGGTAGCCCGTCTGATCGGCGTTCCGGACAGCGACGTCGACAAACTCACCCAATGGGCTTATGCCAGCACCCAGATGCTCGACGGTGTGGTGTCGGCCGACCAACTCGAATCCGCCGGGATAGCTGCCGTGGAGCTGTCGGGCTACATCTTCGACCATTTCCAGCGCGCCGCCGCCGACCCGCGGGACAACCTGCTGGGTGATCTCGCTACAGCCTGTGCCTCCGGGGAGTTCGACATGGTGACAGCGCAACTGATGATGGTGACGCTGTTCGGCGCCGGCGGGGAATCCACCGCGTCGTTGATCGGCAACGCCACTTCGATCCTGGCCGAGCGCCCCGATCTGCAGCGGCAGCTGCGCGAGGACCCCACGCTGCTGGAAGCCTTCCTCGAGGAGACGCTGCGCTCCGAACCGCCGTTTAGGGGTCACTACCGCCACGTGCGCGTCGACACCACGCTTGCCGGTGTGCCGCTGCCGGCCGACTCGCACCTGCTGCTGCTCTGGGGCGCGGCCAACCGCGACCCAGACCATTTCGAAGCGCCCAATGAGTTCCGCCTCGACCGACCGAATGCCAAGGGGCACATCAGCTTCGGAAAGGGAGCCCACTTCTGCGTGGGTGCAGCGCTCGCCCGGCTGGAGGCCAGGATTGTGCTCGGCATGCTGCTGGACGACACCGAGCACATCGCGGCCATCGACGTCGGCAGATGGATACCCAGCATGCTGGTGCGCCGCCGCGAACACCTCACCTTGTCCGTGCAGTGAGGCACGGCCCCCTTGACCCCGGGGGCCTCCGCGCGATAAAACAGACATGTCTGTTGGTTTTGTCCCGATACGGCAGCAGCGCCGTGACCAGGCCGAACGTGGAGGTGGATGATGGCACGCCGTGGTCACGCCGTGGTCATCGGCGGAAGCGTCGCCGGATTGTGCGCAGCACGCGCCCTGCAAGACCGGTTCGCCCAGGTCACGATCTTGGAGGCCGACGCCCTGCCCGACACCCCCGAGGGCAGGCGTGGAACACCGCAGGCCTGGCACAACCACTTCCTGCTCGCCGCGGGTCGCGAAGCGATCGAGAGCTTATTTCCCGGTTTCACTCAGCGCCTGATGGACAACGGAGGCTGGGAGATCGATCCCGGCCTGCAAGCGGCCAATTGCCTCATCGACGGGTGGGCGGCGCGGTCACGGACCATGATGCGGGTGTATTTCGCATCCCGGCCGATGCTGGAGACGACGATTCGCGAGTTCGTGGCCAAGGATCCCGACATCGACCTCATTGAGGGGACTCGGGTGGCGGGGCTGCTCTCGGATAGCGACGCCGACGGGCCGGTCGTCACCGGAGTGACCTATCGGGATGCCGACGGTCAGATGCGCGAACTGCCCGCCGACTTCGTCGTCGATGCGGGCGGACGGGGCAGCAAGGCCGCGTCCTGGATGAAAGCCTTCGGCCAGGAGCCCGAGGAGATCACGCTGGATGCGAAGGTCAGTTACTCCTCGCGGTGGTACAAGTGGCCGACCACCGACCTGCCGTGGTACCGGTTCTTGACGACGTTTCCCCACCCGAATCCGGATGCGCCGGAGCCTCATCAATACCTGTGTTCGGTGTTCCCGATCGAAAACGACTCGTACATCGCGGTTATGGGGTCCTGGGGCTTGTCGATGCCCAAGGACGTCGCCTCGTATGAAGCCGCGGCACGCCAGACCCGCACCCGCGAGTTCTCCCGCCTACTGGACGCATCCGAGCCGCTCGGCGACGTTCACCACACCCGCTCGACGCGTAACATCTGGCGGCGCTTCGACCGTCTCGACGCGCCACCGCGTGGCTTCATCGCGCTGGGTGATGCCGTCTGCGCCTTCAACCCCATATACGCCCAGGGTATGTCATGCGCGGCGATGGCGGCGGTGATCACCCGCCGGCTCTCGCAGAACATCGACCCGTGCAGCGCCGCCTTTCCCAAACAGTTTTATGCCGAGCAGGCAGCCTTCCTCAAAGGCGTATGGACGCTGGCGTTTTCCCGCGACGCCGGATACGCACACGCCTCCGGCACCGAAGCCCTGCCCGACGGGCCGCGGAAACGCTTGCTGCGCAAGAGCACTTGGCCGGTGTTTCACTTCATCTCCCAAGCCTGCTGGGAAGACGAGGAGGTACACACCCACTTCGACCGCGTCTACAACCTGCAGGAGACGGTCTACGACCTGTTGAGCAATCCTCGGGTGCTGTTCGGACTGGCCCGCTACGGCGTGAAGTCGGCCATGGGGCGCAGCAAGATCCCCCCGGCCGTCTCACCGGAGTTGCCGCCCCCCGACACCGACTACTCCGGACTGCGTGACCGTGTTTTGGGTAAAACGCTGGTGTCGCAATGAGATTCAACAATCCGTTCGACGTCGGATGGCAACTGCACGCCCTGGACGCGATCATGGTGTTGATCAACGTCGTCGCAGTGGTCTATGCGATCCATCAGTACCGTCGCGGCCGGCCGACATATCTCGTGTTGTGGCTGTCTGCGCTGTTCTACGGTGTCATCCTGGAATTCACCACCGGCATGCTGATCTCGCGTAGCTACATTCAGGGCGAATTCACCGTCATGCTGGCCACCGGCAGCATCCCCGGCTACAAGACCGACATGCCGTTCTACATCCTGCTGCTCTACCCGACCATCATGTTCCTGGGATTCAAACTCGTCGAGGCGTTCGGCATCCGCTCAATCCTGGCCCGCGCCGTGTCGGCGGGAGTATTCACCGTGCTCATCGACGCCCCCTACGTCGTCAACGGACCGCTGCCCAACGTGGGGTGGTGGCAGTGGCTTGATTGGACCCTGGCGGGCAGGCACATGTTCCAGTACTGGTACGGCTGGCCAATGGCCGACGCCATGTGGGAACTGACGTGGCCGCCGCTGCTGATGTGGCTGGTATGGCAATGGGAGCGCCGCCGCGCCGCCACAGACGCCGACATCGCCGCAGCGCGCGGCAGACCGTGGATGACGCTGCTGGGTGTCCCTGTGCTCATCGGGTTGCTGGTGAACACCGGAGGGATGCTGCTGAGCTTTCCGATCGGCATCGCGATCGGCTTGGACCTTCCGCACTATCCGTTCGTG
>NZ_JBOGDB010000274.1:0-29350 GCF_050701515.1 Mycobacterium sp.
CACCCTTGAGAGCAGATTCGGAGAACAGCACGCCGTTGTTGGCGACGATCCCCACCGGGTGGCCATGGATACGGGCGAAACCGGTGACCAGCGTTGCACCGTAATCGACTTTGAACTCGGCGAATTCGCCGCCATCGACAATGCGCCTTATGACCTCATGGACGTCATAGGGCACTCGGGGATCGACCGGGACGACGTCATAGAGCTCGGTCTGATCGGCCACCGCATCCACCGACGCGGCCACCTCCCACGGCGGGTCGGTGCGCGGGCCCAGCGTCGCCACGATGCGCCGCACGATGCGCAGCGCGTCCCGGTCGTCGTGCGCCAGATGGTCGGTGACACCCGAGATCTTGGAATGCAGGTCGCCGCCGCCCAGCTCCTCTGCGGTCACCACTTCGCCGGTTGCGGCCTTCACCAGCGGCGGGCCGCCGAGGAAGATGGTGCCCTGGTTACGGACGATCACCGCCTCGTCGCTCATGGCAGGCACGTACGCGCCGCCCGCGGTGCACGAGCCCAGCACGGCAGCGATCTGCGGGATGCCGTCGGCGCTGAGCGTGGCCTGGTTGTAGAAGATGCGGCCGAAGTGCTCGCGGTCGGGGAACACTTCGTCCTGTCGCGGCAAAAACGCCCCGCCGGAATCCACCAGGTAGATGCACGGCAAGCGGTTCTGCCCGGCGATCTCCTGTGCCCGCAGGTGCTTCTTGACCGTAATCGGGTAGTACGTGCCGCCTTTCACGGTCGCGTCGTTGGCCACGATCATGCATTCGCGCCCGGATACCCGTCCGACGCCGGCGATCATGCCCGCACCGGGACATTCGTCGTCGTACATGCCGTCGGCGGCGAGCGGCGCCAGCTCCAGCAGCGGGCTGCCAGGGTCCAGCAGCCCGTCCACCCGATCCCTTGGCAGCAACTTGCCACGGCCGACATGGCGCTCGCGGGCCTTGGCCGAGCCACCGAGCGCGGCGGCGGCCATTTTCTCCCGCAGCTGTCCGACGAGCGCGAGATGCTCGTCGCGACTGGATTTCGGCGGTGCCATCGCTTGCTGCCCGTTCGGTTGAGTTAATGACGACTAACTCGTAGTATGTTAGTCACGATTAACCGAAATGTCCACCGGCGAAACAGGGGTAGCGCGATGCCGACGCCGGCCGTCACCAGCCGCAATAGAGCCAAATCCGACCGCCGGTCGGCGCTGATCGCCGCCGCGGAACGGCTGGTCGCCGAGCGGGGCTTTCTGGCCGTGCGGTTGGAGGACATCGGTGCCGCGGCCGGGGTCAGCGGGCCGGCGATCTACCGGCACTTCCCCAACAAGGAGGCGCTACTGGTCGAGCTGCTTGTGGGTATCAGCACGCGACTGCTGGCCGGAGCGACCGCCGTTGTCAACGAAGCCGACGATCCCAAGACCGCGTTGGACCGATTGATTGACTTCCACCTCGATTTCGCGCTCGGCGAGTCCGATCTGATTCGCATCCAGGACCGCGATCTAGGACATCTGCCGCCGCCCGCCAAGCGCCAGGTACGCAAGGCCCAACGGCAATACGTCGAGATCTGGGTCGACGTGCTGCGGCGGCTGGACGACTCACTGAGCGACGCCGACGCCCGGCTGATGGCGCACGCCGTTTTCGGCCTGCTCAACTCCACACCGCACAGCGTCCGGCCCAGCACAGCCAGGTCGACCGGCCCGGCCAGCTCGCGTGCCGTCTTGCGGGGGATGACGGTCGCGGCGCTGACCTCGGCCGGCCGAACGGGTCGCTAGCCTTTAGTACCAGGCGCGTCGGCCGCCGACCGGACGCCCGGCCCGGCCGAGTAGCCAGAACACGGCCCCGATGACAACCAACACGATGCCGATCATCCAGAGCCAGTTGAGGCCGAAAATCCAGCCGAGGATGGCCAGAATCACACCAAGAACAATCATGACGCCACTCCGATCGTCAAATCACCGTTCTGCCCGACGATTTCGGGCAGACCACTAGCACTTGGCTGAGGTACGTTGACGTTGCAATCCACCTTGGGGTTGACCCCCATGTAATTCAGCGGGCCGGCAAGAACGGTCAAAGCGACCCGCGCCGTGGTTGCGCAGTTGGTGTCGCCGCTCGTGAAGTAATCGCGCTGATAGGCGGCGACCACACCGATCAGCAACCAAACCAAAACAATCACGCCGAGAATTCCGCGCATGCTTGGCTCCTCCTGTTGGGCGCCGACTGGGCGCACGAGTGTTTACCCCACTGATAATTTCAGTAAACGTGCCATCGCGGATCGTATCGGTTAGCGAATCGGAGTGGACCCGAATGCCGCAGTGAGCCAGTCGCTCATGGCTTTGACCAGCACAGCCCGGTTCTCGCGTTTGTCGATCTCGTGGCCGTCGTCGTCGAAAACCAGAAGCTCGACGCTGTGGCCGAGCGCGCGCAACGCGTCGAACATTTGCTGCGACTCGCTGGGCGGCACATTGGTGTCGTTGAGACCGTGGACCAGCAGCAGCGGCGCGGTCAAGGCATGCGCACGAAGCAGCGGCGACAACTGGTCGAGGAGTTCTCGGTCTCCGACCGGGTGGCCGTACTTGGAATAGGCCGCCTGCGCGATCCACGGCTCGGTGTTGCGATACCAGGTATTCAAGTCGCTCATTCCGCAGATGCTGATCCCGGCGGCGAACAACTGCGGATGAAAAGTGAGCGCCGCCTGAGTCAGATATCCGCCGTATGACCAACCGCAGCAAGCGATGCGGTTGGCCGGCGCCAGACCGCGCTCAACCAGAAACCGCGCCGCGTCGGCGACATCGTCGATCGCCGCAAATCGCCGTTCATTATCGTCGGCATGCATGAACGAGCGGCCGAATCCGCCGGAGCCCCGCACATTCGGGAGAAAAACGGTGATGCCCGCCTGCAGCAGCGGCGGGAAGAACTCGTTGTAGCCCGGCCGGCCCTGACCTTCGGGGCCACCGTGCAGGAAGATCATCGCTCCCGTCGACTCCACTTCCGCGGGTGGCCGAAACAGCCAGCCGGTGAACTCCAACCCGTCCCTGGCGGTGATGGTTTCCAGCGTGGGGTCGGCCGCGACCGGCCCCAGACTGGGTTCCCGGTCGACGGCCTCCCATTCACGCGATCGCGGATCGACGAGCTCCACCGTCGGCGGCGTCGATGGGCCTTCCACCGTCATCGCCAGCATCGAACCGCCTGCGCTGATGCTGAGTTCGCTGGCTACCATGCCGGGCAGCGGAATCGGTGCGTCCAGAGTATTGTCCGCAAGCTCGAGGACCTGTAACTCGCTGGCGCCGTGGATGTTCCACAACATTGCCACCGTCGAAAGGTCATCGCTGACGGTGAACTCGTCCAGTTCGTATCCCGGGCGCTCGGCGACCACTTGATAGGACACGCCATCCGGAGTGGTGGTCACCTCGATGAGTCGGGCATGGTCCGCGCCGTTCTCACTGCGGATCAAGGCACGCACATAGCCTTCGGTGCTGTTGACCCCGTAGAACTTAGCCGGCTGATACAGCTCGGTGTGTTCCCCTTCCAGACCCGACCGAAGGCGACGGGGGCTGTGGTCGTCCAGGATCACGCCCATGTCGGTGGTGGAGCCAGGATCGTATGGCAGCACAGCGATTTCGGTCAGCCCACGCAGCATGATCAAATCGCGGTAGCCGCGTGGTCCCACCCGTACCAATGATGCGCCCGCCCACGCATCCACAAGCCGGCCTCCTGAACGGCGATCCAGAACTGTCGTGGTGCCGTCGGTCGGATCGATGAGACATGAACTACCGACGCCGTCGTCACCGGTGAGGATGGCCGCGACCAGTGTGCCGTCCCAACTGATGAGCTCGGCGGTTCCTTCCTGCCAAATGTCGGGCCAACGGTCGATCCGTCGCGCGTCGCGGTCGTCGGGATCGGTCGTTACCACCCAGATCTGGCTGCGGGTGCCGCCCTCGGGGGCAACCTGGCAGGCCAGCCAGTGTCCGTCAGCGGAGTGCATGACCCGGGTGACGGGACCTTCGACGGGCAACTCGACGTCACGGGACGAGCTCGCCCGCCAGCCGCGCAGGAAACGCTGCACCGCGCGTGGATAGCCGCCGTCGTCAACGAGGTGGGCGAACGCGGTGGCATCCGGCGACATCGACGGCCCGTAGACCCGACGAACCTGCTCTCCCACGGTGCCGATTCTCCATGGTGATGGAGTCGGCGAGCGAAACGACGCGCGTTCATCGAGGTTGCGACGGCCTGATCGGTCGACTGAGCGAGTGCACAGGTACCCTGCAGCCATGAGGTGGGTATGACCGACACTCCACGACGCGACGGTGCCGATCCGACCCAACCGACGGGCACCGGCTACCCCGGCTACCCGGCGTACTCGGATCCGGCGTATGCCGGCCATGCGCCCTACGGACCCACCTACCAGACCCCGTACGTCCCGCCGCCCACCGAGCAATTGCCGCAGTGGCCGTATGGCTATGACCCATATTCAACCGGGCAATACGGCACGCACTACCCGCCGGGCGAACCGCCGGGCCCACCGCCGACCGAGCCCAAGTCGCCGCGCTGGCTCTGGGTGCTGGCGGCGGTGGCCGTGCTGCTTGTTGTTGGCATGGTGATCGCGTTGGTGGTCGCCAACAGCTCCCAACAGGAAACGGTCGTCGCGCCGCCGCCGATGCCGGAACCGACCACCACCACGCGGACGCCGACGACCACGTCACGCCCGCCCACCCCGATCATCCCGGCGCCGCCGATCACCCCGCCGACCGAGTCGGTGACCCCGGGTGCCACCGAAACGGTGGTCTACGAGGTCAACGGCGACGGCCGGGCGATCAACATCACCTATGTCGACACCGGCAGCCTGCTGCAGACGGAATTCAACGTCGTGCTGCCGTGGCGTAAAGAAGTGGAACTGCCCAGCCCGGCAGAGGATTCGGCCAGCATCATGGTCGTCAACGTCGGCCGCAACGTCTCCTGCTCGGTGTCGATCAACGGTGTTCAGGTTCAGCAGAGCAGCGGTGCCGGCCTGACGACCTGCACCGCGGTGCGCTAAGAGTTGTCCCGTTATGGGTCATGCAGCGCCGAACAGTTTGGGGGCTGTTCTTTTCGGCTGGTCCCGTGACGTCCAGGCTGGGACCTTGGTCTGTTCGGGGGTGGGCCGAGTGCCGCTTGCTCAGCAGAGACCACGGCGGGGTGGCTGCCGGTCCTGGCCAGTCCAGCACGTGGTGGTGCTGGTGGCTGGTGCCGGTTGACTGAGCCCTCCCACTCTTGCTGGGAGGCCAGCCCCGCCCGAAGGGCGTGGGCAAGTCGGTAGTCGACCCGCGCGGTGCGCGGATCAGCAGGATCGGTGAGCTCGACACACGCCGCCAGCATCGCCGACGCGATGTCGCGGTCGACGACCAGCCCGCAGTGCGGACACGCGTGGGTGCGCTGAGACAGCGGCTTCGGGATCCGCTTGCCGCATAGGCAGTGCTGACTGAGCGCAGTGGATCGGGTGCCGGCACGCTGCAGCCGCCCACCGCCGGCACGGCACTCTACCGCGAGGGCTGTGACGAGCATGCCGGGACTGAACAACTGAGTGCGCTTGCCCCACAACCGCGCCCAGGTGGAAATGTTGGTGTCCTCCACGGTGATGGTGGTGCCGTGGGCGGCAACAATCCGCGCGGCGACCGCTACGGCGCGGGCGTGTTTGGCCTGACTGGCGCTACGGGACTGGGCGGCATGATTGGCACGGACGCGATGGTAGCGGTGTGACAGCGTGTCGTGGCGATAGCCACGCAGTGGCACCCCATCGGCGCGGGCATGCCGGGCCCCACCGGGATTGGTGATCTGCTTGGCCGGCAGCTCACTGGCAGCGCGGCGAGCCGCCCGGGCGGCCTGGCGCACAGAGCAACCGTATTGCTCGGGGTTGGTGGTGCGCCGCGACCTGTCCAACGCGCGCTGGCGGGCCCGGGCTTTCATAGCCGCCCGGGCGGCAGTGTGCTGCTGCTCGGGTGTGCACTGGATCTGGTCGATGACCAGCTGGTCGGGCTGATCTCCGGGGAAGGAGACCAGCGCCAGGTTGGACACATTCGCGTCCACCCCGGCCCGCCGGCCAGCGGGGATCTCGGCGCGTCGAGCTCGGGTTGACTCAGACTCAAACCCGGCTCGATGCACCAACAGGTGCGCGTAATACCGCCACCCACCCGGGGCGCGGCGATCCTGTACCCGCACCAGGTCGATCTTGTGCCAGACGCTGCGATCGGCCAGGAAATGCGCCAGGTGAGCCCACTGCCCCGCCCCTTGGGGCAGCCGCACCGGCAACACCACATCGCCGCGGGGCAGGCCGGTGAACACCACCGCCAGCACCCCGCTGTGATCGGCCCATGACCCGCTCGCGGGCCGCATCGGCGCGGACAGCCGGACGGGCTGGGCCAGAATCGAGGTCCCCGCCGGGTGGGTGGCCGCCACCGTGGCGGTGCTCACCGCGGCAGGCAGGCTGGGGTGCCGATAGCTGGCCAGGTGCCCATCGAGGCTGCCGACCAGCCGATAGGTCTCCCAGGTCGGCGTGGCTTTGGTGTGCGAGCGGGCCCGCCCCGGAATCCGGGTGAACTCCCACCACGACCCGATCCGGGGCGGCCCATGCCGGCGCCCCGAGGCGTCGGCAAACAGGTGACGATCGATCGTTTCCCACACCTCGTCGGCCATATGCAGCCCGATGGCCTTGGTCAGATGGTCACGCATCCAGCCGCTGCCCTCAATATGGAGTTTGGCCGATGCTTCGATCCCCTTGCGGGACAACCCGAGCCGATCCCGCACCGCGTTCGGATCACGCTCGCGCTCATGATGTGCCGCCCAGTACGCGCGGCAGCGCGTTTGGGCATCGCGATGCAGCGCTCGTCGCAGCCGAAACACCGCGCCCCAGTGGCGCTCCACACGCCGGCGAGTCCGCTCATCGGAGAGGTCCAGCTCAAGGCGGATCACCGACAGCGGCCCGGTGTATTTGAAGTTCGGCGCTTTGGACTTACCCCGCCGCCGCGGCACCCCCATCTCACCGCTGGTGGCGGTGGTGGTGTCGATGCCCATAGCTGCCATGGACCACATGAAACCATCAGCCACCGACATCAACCCGCTGCTACACCGATCGCCAAACCTGCTGCCGCTCACCGGCCTAACCCATGTCCGGATTCACACCATCTTTGCCATCACCCGACATCGCCTACCGCCGCGTCCGGACGACCTTGGCCCTGCGGTCAGGGTGCCGGTGGTGCAGATCCATCTGCACCAACCTGACCACCAGGACGCTGGCGGCGCTGTTCTGCACCAGTCAATCGACGATGGACCGCATCATTCATCACCTGGTGCTGGTACTGGCCCGCTCTCTCACGCCCAATCCTGGCGAGCATCGCGGGCGGTGGATCATTGACGGCACCCTGCGACCCGGTGCACAACCAGACGATCACCGCTCGGGGCCAAGATCTACCGGCGCAGCATCAACACCCAGATCATCATCAGCGCCGACAGCCGCAATGTCGTCGCCGCTGGCCTGGTCTGGCCCGCAACCGCAACGAAGTCGTGGTCGCCCGCGCAACCGTCGCGCACGTCCTCACTAGCGCACCGGAACACGGCGCGGTGCGTGTACCGCCAGCATGGCGGCCAGTCCGGCGGCCACCACCACCAACAGCCCGCCAATCCCGGCGCGATCGGTGCCGAACCAACCGATGAAGGCGGCGAACAAAGTCGGCGACAGGAACGACACCGCGCGCCCGGTGGTGGTGTACAGGCCGAACGCAACACCCTCCTTGCCTTCGGCCGACATCCGCAGCATCAGCGTCCGCGCCGCCGACTGCGCCGGCCCAATGAACAGGCACAGCAGGAGTCCGCATACCCAGAATGCCAGCGGTCCGGACAGCGTCATCAGGACAAGCCCCGCGATGATCATCGAGGTCAATGAGCCGACGATGACGGTCTTGGATCCCAGCCGGTCATCGAAAAGCCCGCCGAGCAGCGCGCCGATCGCGGCGACGACGCTGGCGCTCACACCGAACAGCAGCACGTTGGCTTCCGAAACGCCGTAGACGCTGACTCCCAATACCGCGCCGAACGCGAAGACGCCCGCCAGGCCGTCCCGGAACACCGCGCTGGCGAGCAGGTAGTAGACGACGTGGTGGTCGCGTCGCCATTCGCCGACGACTTCGGACCACAACTTGCGGTAGGCGCCGAAGAAGCCGACAGCCTGCTGTGGCTCTCCGGGTTCAGGCCTCGCGGTGGGCGCCGCGATGAGCACCGGCAGGGCGAACAGGGCGAACCAGGCGGCGGTCATCAGCATGGCCGCCCGGATGTTCTGGCCGTCCTGGACCGGCAAGCCGAGCAGGCCCCGGGTGGCGCCGTCGCCGGAGATGAATCCGAAGTAGACCACCAACAACAGCGTGACGCTGCCGAAATAACCCATGCCCCAACCGAATCCGGAGATCCGACCCGAGTTTTCCGGGGTGGAGAGCTGGCGCAGCATGGCGTTGTACGGCACGGTCGCCAACTCGCTGAAGGCGGCGGCGCAGGCCAGCAAGACCAGGCCCGCCCAGAGGTAGCGGTAGTCGTCGCGGATCAGACTCATCGCCGCGGTCAGCAACACCACCAGCCCGGTCAGCACGGCCAACACGCCGCGCCGCCGCCACGGCGCGTCGACCCAGATCCCGGTGACCGGGGCGAACAGAGCGACCACCAGACCGGCGGCAGCCAGTGCCCACCCCAGCCAGCTGGTCGGGCTGGTGTCGCCCGGCAGATCGTCGCCGACGGCGTCGGTCAGGTACACCGTGAAAACGAACGTCACGACGATGGCGTTGAACCCGGTGGACCCGCAGTCCCAGAGGGCCCATGCCAGCACCCGCGACCGCCCGGTGGTTTGCCCAGGCGGGCGCGGATCGTCCATGGTGGCCCACGATATAGTCCGGCCCATGCCAGTACCCGCTCCTAGCCCGGATGCCCGCGCGGTCGTGACCGGTGCCTCGCAGAACATCGGCGAAGCGCTGGCCGACGAGCTGGCCGCGCGAGGGCACCACCTGATCGTCACGGCCCGGCGCGAGGACGTGCTATCCGGGTTGGCGAACCGGCTGACGGAGCAATACGGGGTAGTCGTCGAGGTGCGCCCGGTCGACCTCGCCGACGCATGCGAACGCACCAAACTGGCCGACGAGCTGGCCGGCCGCAACATCTCGATCCTGTGCGCGAATGCAGGCACCGCGACGTTCGGTCCGGTCGACAAACTGGATCCGGCCGACGAGAAAGCACAGGTTCAGCTGAATGTCCTTGGTGTGCACGACCTTACACTCGCTGTGCTGCCTGGGATGGTTGAGCGCGGGGTCGGTGGGATCCTGATATCCGGTTCGGCGGCGGGCAATTCACCGATCCCCAACAACGCCACCTATGCGGCCACCAAGGCGTTCGTCAACACCTTCAGCGAGTCGCTGCACGGTGAACTCAAGCGGGCAGGCGTGCATGTGACGCTGCTGGCCCCCGGTCCGGTGCGCGAAACGTTGCCCGCTGACCATGAGCAGTCGCTGGTGGAGAGACTGATACCGGACTTCCTGTGGATCTCGACCGAGTACACCGCAAAGCAGTCGCTGGATGCGTTGGAGCGCAACAAGATGCGAGTGGTGCCCGGTGTCACCTCCAAGGCCATGTCGGTGGCCAGCGGCTATGCGCCCCGCGCGATCGTGGCGCCGATCGTGGGCGCGTTCTACAAGAAGCTCGGCGGCGGCTAGCTGCTAGCGGCGCCGGCGGCCGGTACCGAAGATGCTGCGGGTGATCTCCCGGCCAAGCACCGTTCCCGCCGACCGCATCGCGCTCTTGAACGCCGGGCTGCTCATCATCTTTTCCAACATCCCGGGCTCGGCGGCCCCTCGCGACTTCGCCTCGCCCTGAGCGCTGGCTCCCCCCGGGTCGACGGGTAGCGGAGGCGGCAGAGCGCCGTCGGGCGACGCCTCCTGCGGCGCCAGCTTGGCGTTCAGCCGCTCGTAGGCCGAATCGCCGTCGATCGTCTGGCCGTACTCGGCCTGCAGCGGGCTGGCCTGTGCGGCAGCCTTGATCGCATCCGGTCCGATGGTGTCCATCAGCGAACGCGGGGCCCGCATCCGGGTCCACGCCACCGGCGTCGGCGCACCCTTTTCGGAGAGCACGGTGACGACGGCTTCACCGATGCCCAGTGACGTCAACGCCGACTCCAGGTCGTAGACATCGGTTTTCGGGTAGGTGCGGACGGTTTTGGACAAGGCCTTCTGGTCGTCCGGGGTGAACGCGCGCAACGCGTGCTGAATGCGGGCGCCGAGCTGGGAAAGCACGTCGTTGGGCACGTCGGTGGGCAATTGGGTGCAGAAGAACACCCCGACGCCCTTGGACCGGATCAGCTTGACGGTCTGCTCGACCTGCTCGAGGAACGCCTTCGACGCGTCGGTGAACAGCAGATGCGCCTCGTCGAAGAAGAAGACCAGCTTCGGTTTGTCGACGTCACCGACCTCGGGCAGCGTGGTGAACAAGTCGGCCAGCACCCACATCAGGAACGTCGAGAACATCACCGGGCGAGCGGCCTGATTTCCCAACTCGAGGAGGCTGATGATGCCGCGACCCTGGGCGTCGACCCGCAGCAGATCTTTCGGCTCCAGCTCCGGCTCGCCGAAGAAGGTGTCGGCGCCCTCCGCTTCGAGATTGACCAGCGCGCGCAGGATTACGCCCGCTGTCGTCGACGAGACCGCGCCGAGGGCCTTCAGTTCGGGCTTACCCTCGTCGCTGGTCAGGTAGGTGATCACCGCCCGCAGGTCCTTGATGTCAAGCAGAGACAAGCCCTTCTGATCGGCCCAGTGGAAGATCAGACCGAGCGTGGACTCCTGAGTCGCATTGAGCCCCAGCACCTTTGACAGCAGAATCGGACCGAAACTGGAGATGGTGGCACGCACCGGCACACCGATCCCGGAAGTGCCCAGGGACAGGAATTCCACCGGATAGGCCGTCGGCGTCCAATCGTCACCGGTGTCCTTCGCCCGCTGCTCGATCTTGTCGTCGGACTCACCCGGCCGTGAAAGTCCCGACAAGTCGCCCTTGATGTCGGCCATCATCACCGGCACCCCGGCCGCGGACAGCTGTTCGGCTATCACCTGCAGCGACTTCGTCTTACCGGTGCCGGTGGCCCCGGCGACGAGCCCGTGCCGGTTGACCGTGGCCAGCGGGATGCGGATCTGCGCGGTCGGATCAACGGCGCCGTCAACGACGACGGTGCCCAGTTCGAGTGCCTGTCCTTCGACGGCATAACCGGCGGCGATCTGCTGGGCGGGGGGTGCAGTCGATTTGGTCGTCATGGGTCGAACATTACTGGGCACCCACCGCTGGCGGTGGGTGTGGTAGGGCCCTTGTCGGGTGTGGGCTTACTGTAAGCGTCGTGCGTGACGAACTGGTGTGGATCGACTGTGAGATGACCGGCCTGGATCTGAAGTCCGACCGGCTCATCGAGATCGCGGTGCTGGTGACCGACGCCGACCTCAATGTCCTTGGCGAAGGCATTGACGTGGTCATCCACGCCCCCGACGAGGCGCTGTCTCGAATGATCGACGTGGTAACCCAGATGCACAACCGTTCGGGCCTCGTCGACGAGGTGCGGGCGTCCACCATCGATGTGCCGGCCGCCGAGGAGCTGGTGCTGGACTATGTCCGCACCCACGTCAAGCAGGCCAAGACCGCTCCCCTGGCGGGCAACTCGATCGCCACCGACCGCGGCTTCATCGCCCGCGACATGCCCACGCTGGACGACTATTTGCACTACCGGATGATCGACGTCAGCTCGATCAAGGAGCTGTGCAGGCGCTGGTACCCGCGCATCTACTTCGGGCAGCCGGAGAAGGGCCTCGCGCATCGCGCACTCGCCGACATCGGTGAATCGATCCGCGAGCTCAAGTACTACCGCCGCACCGCGTTCGTTCCGCCGCCGGGCCCGGCGACCAGCGACATCGCCGCGATCGCCAGCGAACTGAACCCGACGGAGCCCGCCGGCGACCAAATCGATTCGGCCGCCGAGCGACCGAGCGGCTAGTATCGACGACGCCGCAGTGCCGACCGGCTCGGCGGCGATGGTGGCTGTAGTTCAGCTGGTAGAGCACCAGGTTGTGATCCTGGATGTCGCGGGTTCGAGTCCCGTCAGCCACCCAGAATTACGCCAACGCGGCCCGGGCACGATTGCCACGGGCCGCGTACGCGTTTCGGCGTCAGATGTTCGCGTTGCCTGCCCGCCACTGCTCCCACGGGATGTTCCAGTCGCCCAGGCCGTCGGTGCCGGGCAACACGGATCCGACGGTGTTGACGATCTCGACGATGTCGCCGCGCTTGGTGTTGTTGAAGAACCACTGCGCGTTGCCGGTGTTGACGTTGATGCAGCCGTGGCTGACATTGCTGTAGCCCTGGCTGCCGACCGACCACGGCGCGCCGTGCACGAATATGCCGCTGTACGAAATCTGAGTGGCGTAATCCACCTCGGTGCGGTAGCCGTTGGGCGAGTTGGTCGGCACGCCGTAGGTCGACGAGTCCATGACCAGGTGCCCGAACCGATCGCCCACGATGTAGGTGCCGTTGTTGGTCGGCGTGCTGTTCTTGCCCATCGACACCGGCATGGATTTGATGACCTCGCCGTTCTGCCGCACGGTCAGCGTCTTGGTGTTGTCGTCGACGGTCGTGATGACCTCGTCACCGATGGTGAAGTGTGTGGTGACGTTGTCTTGACCGAACAACCCGTCGCCCAGATCGACCCCGTAGGTGTTGACCGCGACGTCCACCGTAGTGCCCGGCTTCCAGTATTTCGCTGGGCGCCAACGCACTTCGCGGTTGTTGAGCCAGTAGAAGGCGCCCTCCACGGGCGGTTCCGTCTTGACGGTGATGGCCCGCTGCGCCGCCAGCCGGTTGGGGATGTTCTCGTCGAAGCGGACGGCAATGGGCTGCCCGATGCCGACGACCTCGCCGTCGTTGGGCAGCAGGTACGGCATCGTCAGGTTCTCCGGCGAGTGCGTCTCGAAGCTCATCTGCCGGCTGGTGACACCGCCGAGGCCGAGCGACTGCGCGTTTATTGTGTAGCGCTTGTTGTAGCCCAGCGGCTCGGTGGTGAACCAGGTCAGCCCGTCCGGGCTCAGCTGGCCGGACACCGGGCGGCCCTCCTCGTTCACCATGGTGACCGAACCCAACACGCCGGTCTCGGCGCTGACCGTGACCGGCGTCTCCACCGTCACGCCGACTTCGCCGTCCTTCACCGACGCGGTGAGCTTGGGCACCAGCAGGTCACCGAACGGCGTTCCCTTGTTAGCGATGACCTGGGGCTGCGGTGGAGCCGAGTCGCCGCCGCAGGCGCTGAGGCCGAACACCACGGCCGGGACCATGGCGATGGCCATCAGCCAGGCGCGAAAACGACGCGGACGGGCCACGGATTGGACCTGCCACATACTGTGTTCCACCTCGCAACCGGGTACTTCGACGGATTCTGGCAATAGTCTAAGGGCAACCATGGACTAGGGGCGACCGCGGCGTCAAACCTCGCGGTCGGGGGATGAAAGCGGATTTCACCCGGCGCCGGAGGGCCTGTTATTGTCGCACACGCAGCGCCGTTAGCTCAGTTGGTAGAGCAGCTGACTCTTAATCAGCGGGTCCGGGGTTCGAAACCCTGACGGCGCACCCAGACTCAGTGAACCGGCCCCTCCGTTGGTAATGAGGGGGCCGATCTCCTTGCAAGTGAAGTGGTTAGGGAGCGTCGGCGGGTTCGCTTTCGCTGCCGCCCCGGCCGGTGACCGTGTCCACGGCGTCCCGGAACCCTTGGACCGCCGAGTTGATTCCGTCGCGGATCCCCTCACCGAGGGTGTTCAGACCGGTCCCGCCACCCTGCGCGGCGGGGTTTGTGCCGAAGATCCTTGGACCGCCGGACAGACCCGTGTTACCCGTATTACCGGTGTTCCCCTCGACGTCCTTGGCCAGGGCGTCTTGGTTGGACTTCTCGGTGTCCTCGGGATCCACCTCGGGTGGCGTCTGAACGGTGACCGGCGGGGTGCCGCCGTCCTGCGCGCCGGCTCCCTCTTCGAGGCCCTGATCCGTGGGGACGGTCAACGTCCTGAGCCCCTCATCCCCAGGCGCGCTGGTAATGCTGGTCATTGTCTCGGGCGGATCCAGCAGGAGCTGGAGCTGCTGAACTAGTCCAATACCCGTGGCAATGGGCCCCGGGAGGATGGCCCCTGACGGGGTGGTGGTAGTGCCTGGGCTGAGAATGCCCCCCGCCAGGAAGTCAGGGCCGGGCGGCGGTGGCGACATGCCGGTTAGAACCGCCAGGTTGGGGCCGTATCCCCCGTTGAGCACTCCGTCCGCGGCTATTGCGGGTCCATCGATCAGGGCGCCCAGGATGTCCTCCGGGTCACCGGAGTCCAGCGCGTCGATAACGCCCTGCAGGGCCGTGCCGCCCGCCCCGGGTCCGCTGATGAGCGGGCCACCAAACCCGAGAATTGCGCTGGTGACCAAGCCTTGCGCCACCACTGGCGCCGACATCGGTCCCACGATGGGTTCCAGGACGGGCACCAAGAGCGGCACGGCCACGGTGTTGGCAAGGGAAACGGCTGTCGCAGCAGTGGCAAACAATAGGGCGTTGACGGCATCCTCGACGTCGCCCGCTGCGAGGTCATCTAACACGCCTTCAAGCAGCGCTGGCAATCCCTCGCCGGCCGCCTCAAGCTCCTCCAACAAGTCTTCGAAGCTGGCAACGAAGTCCTCGAAGGTGGCCTCCGGGTCGTCGAGAATCCCATCCAGGAGCGGTGCCAGCGGGTTGTCGCCGAGAATGTCCTCGAGATTCGATACGGCGGTTGGTACGGGACCAGTTGCGGGCGGGTTGGAGGCCAACTCGAGCAAGGCTTCTATATTTGCAACAGTCCTCTCGAAGACCTCCTCGTAGAAAGCGAAGGGATTCTCGACCGCAGCAGACTGCACGTTCGGGTTGGCGATCTTTATATCCGGGGGTGCCGCTGCAATCGGGGCGACGGCAATGACGCTGGAGCCGACGAGAGCGACACCCGTCGTGAGGTAGGGACGGATAGCGGTGCGCATGACGGCCCCCTTCAGCACAGTTGTGACGAGGAACACACTGGAAGCTACCTGACAAAATACTGAGCAACAGCTGCCAGCAAAGATTGGCCCATGCGTTAGCTGGCCTCCTACCAGGCCGCAACTGGCCAGATGACGTGAAGTAGCTACCGACCTGCTATTAACTTTGGCGTCAGCAAATATTTGTAAGGATAGTCGGTCGTTGCAGGAGGAACTATGTCTCGCCGGCCCGGGAGGAGGAGCTTTCGCTGGTCTAATCGGGTGGCAAACGAGAAGTCTCTACGCCACCTGCTCGTTTCCCGTTTGCCCGGCCCCTGGCACACTGCCATCGGCAAGGCTGTGACTTCGGCAAGAATATTTTCGTTGCCAACAATAATTAACAATGGAGTCAACCTGAAGAACTGTCGTTGGCAACAAAAATGTGCTGCGTATCGCCTGTCGCGAGCCAGCCTACGGATTCCGTAGGCGTGTCCGCTATGTAACGGCTGTGAGTCAACTTGCGAATAACTAGGGGATCAAGCTGCAAAAAGTTCATTCAGAGTGTTAGGGTCCCGTTAGCTGACGATCCAGGCAGCAGCGACGGGTCACAGGCTAGAGAACGGAAAGAGGTATTAGCTGATGACGACCGCCGGCACGATGCATTCGCCGGATTCGTCGATCCCGGATGACGTAGCTCTGCAATCGTCCGAGGCCGACGGGCTGGTGATGGTGCACAGCTGCAACCGGCTGGGCCGTCACGCCAACCCGCCTCACTTCTCTTTCGCTGACTGGCTACCCGTCCGCCGTCGGCGCTGACCGCCGTCCCGTCAGCGCTTCCTGATCTTGCGGACCAGGAGCGCAACCAGCACCGCCCCCAGCCCGGCCAGCGACATCGCCACGGCCGGCTTCTTGACCAAGCGAACCAGCCCCGACTTGACGTCGTCGGCGATCCTGCGGGGATTGGCGCGTTCGGCGAGGTTATCCACGGTGGCCGCCAACTGGTCGCGGGCCTGATCGATATCCTGCTTGATGGTGTCGGGATCTCGATCCGCCACTGTCGTCCTCCATCGTCCGCACCGCCTTGCCGAACTACCCTAGTTCAGCCGGCGCAATCCCCGACGCCCCGGTGGAGAGGAAAGGGATCCCTGGTGGCACAGACCCCACGTCTCGAGGTGGGCGACAAAGCCCCCGCGTTCAAGCTGCCTGACGCCGACGGCAACACCGTGTCGCTGGCCGACTATCGCGGCCGCAAGGTCATCGTCTACTTCTATCCGGCCGCGTCGACACCGGGATGTACCAAGGAGGCGTGCGACTTTCGCGACAACCTGCGCGAGCTCAACCATGCCGGGCTCGATATCGTTGGGATATCCCCCGACAAACCGGCCAAGCTCGCGAAGTTCCGCGACGAACAGGCGCTGACCTTTCCGCTGCTGTCGGATCCCGACCGCGAGGTGCTGTCCGCCTGGGGCGCCTACGGCGAGAAGAAGATGTACGGCAAAACCGTGCACGGGGTCATCCGCTCCACGTTCGTCGTCGACGACAAGGGGCGAATCGCGGTCGCGCAGTACAACATCAAGGCCACCGGGCACGTCGCAAAACTGCGCCGCGACCTGTCAGTCTGACCCGGCGAGGTTGGCCAGCAGCAGCGCCTCGGCCGTCGCCGCGCGTTCCAGCACCCCCAGATGCAGGCTCTCGTTGACGCTATGGGCCTGTGTCGCAGGGTCTTCCACGCCGGTCACCAGGATCTTCGCGGTCGGAAACGCCGCGGCGAACTCGGCGATGAACGGAATCGACCCACCCACGCCGGTGTCCACCGGGTCGTTGCCCCACGCCTGCCGGAACGCCGCGCGGGCGGCGTCGTAGACCGGGCCGCTGGCGTCGATCGCGTACGGCTGGCCGATGTCGCCCGGTGTGACGGTGACGTGCGCGCCCCACGGCGCGTGCTTCTCCAGATGGCGGGTGAGCGCGTCGAGATGGGCCCGCGCGTCACCGCCGGGCGCGACGCGCAAGCTGACTTTCGCACGTGCCCGCGGGATCAAGGTGTTCGACGACGACGCGATCGGCGTGGTGTCGATCCCGATGACCGTGATCGCGGGTTTGGCCCAAAGCCGTTGTGGCACTGAGCCAGATCCGATCTCAGCCACACCGTCGAGCAGGCCCGACTCTTCCCGAACCCGCTCCGGCGGGTAGTCCACATCGGCGGCGGTCGCCTCGTGCAGGCCGGCGACCGCGACATTGCCGTCGTCGTCGTGTAGCGAAGCCAGCAGGCGCACCAGGACGCTCAGCGCATCGGGCACCACACCGCCCCACAGCCCCGAGTGCAGGCCGTGATCGAGCGTGGCGACCTCCACCACGCAGTCGGCCAGCCCGCGCAACGACACCGTCAGCGATGGGATCTCGGTGCTCCAGTTGTCCGAGTCGGCGATGACGATGACATCGGCGGCCAGCGTGTCGCGGTGCGCGGCCAGCAGCCGGCCCAGCGACGGCGACCCCGACTCCTCCTCGCCTTCGACGAAAACCGTCACACCGACAGGCGGCTGGCCGCCGTGTGCCAGGAATGCGGCCAGATGCGTTGCGATGCCGGCCTTGTCGTCGGCGCTGCCGCGGCCGTACAGGCGCCCGTCGCGCTGGGTCGGCGCGAACGGCGGCGTCACCCACTGGCCGCGGTCACCCTCGGGTTGCACGTCGTGATGGGCGTACAGCAGCACCGTCGGCGCACCGGGCGGCGCCGGGTGACGGGCGATGACGGCGGGTGCGCCGCCCTCGGTGACGATCTGCACATCGCCGAACCCCGCCTGCGACAACAGCTTTGCCACCGCGTCGGCGCTGCGCACCACCTCGTCCCGGCGCGCCGGGTCGGCCCAAACCGATTCGATGCGCACCAGGTCTTCCAGGTCCCGCCGCACCGACGGCAGCACCTCACGCACCCGCTGGACCAGATCGCTCATCGCTCTTCGAGAACGGCGACCGCGGCGGCGGTGTCCCCCTCGTGGGTCAGTGACAAATGGATGGTCACCTTCTCCAAGTGCTCGGCGATCGCACCCGTCAGCCGGACCCGCGGCCGGCCCCACATGTCGGTGATGACCTCGATATCGCGGTGGATGCCCTCGGGCAGCACCGGCCGCTTCGCGAACCGCGATCCCGACCAGGCCTTGATCACCGCCTCCTTGGCCGCCCAGCGGGCCGCCAGGTGCCGCGCCGCCGACGAGCTCTTGTCGGCGGCATCGCGGCGCTCACCGGGGGTGAACGTCTCGGCGAACACCGTGCCGGGCTGGTCGACCTGCTCGGCGAAATCGGGAATCGACACGAGATCGATGCCTACCCCGACGATGCTCATAGGAGGAAGGCTAGCTCCACCTATTTGCTCTTCGCGCAAGCGCTCATCGCACGTATACGCCGTCTTCGCCCAATCGCGATGCGGGGTCGAGCAGCATCTCGGCCTCTGCGCGGTTCTCGGGTGCATCGTCGTCCAGCCGACGATTGGCCGCCGGCCGCTCGTAGAGCGACGCACCGCCGGCGATCGCCGACGCCAAACGACGCTGGCCCGAGAACACCCGCATCTCCGCCTGCTCCCGATAGGCCTGCCGCTGGTCGGCATCCAGCGCGGCCAGGAAGGCCTGCGGATGCACCAGCGCGATGACGCCCGACACGTGACCGAAGCCCAGGCTGGTGACCAGGCCCGCCTTGAGCGGGAACTTCTCGCCCAGCCGCAGCGGCTCGCGCACCCACACGAAGTGCTCGGAGCCGGCCAGCTCGTCGTCGACGCAGTCCAGGCTGCGGTTGGGCGGGATGACCCCGTCGCGCAGCATCTGGCACATGCCCATCATCTGGAACACCGCCGCGCCGCCCTTGGCGTGACCGGTCAGGCTCTTCTGCGACACCACGAACAGCGGCGCGCCGTCGGAGCGGCCCAGCGAGCCGGCGAGCCGCTCGTGCAGCTCGGTCTCGTTCGGATCGTTGGCCAGCGTCGAGGTGTCGTGCTTGGACACCACCGCGACGTCATCGGCGCCGACCCCGAGCCTGGCCAGCGACCGGGCCAGCAGCGAATCCTTGCCGCCGGTGCCGGCCCCCAGCGCACCGAGCCCGGGAGCGGGGATCGACGTGTGCACGCCGTCGGCGAACGACTGTGCGTAGGCGACCACGGCCAGCACGGGCAGGCCCATCTTCACCGCAAGGTCACCGCGGGCCAGCAGAATCGTGCCGCCGCCCTGCGATTCGACGAAGCCCAGCCGGCGACGATCGTTGGCGCGGGAGAACTTCGAGTCGCTGATGCCCTTGGCGCGCATCATCTCGGTGTCGGCGGTGGCCGCCATGTCACCGAATCCGATGATCGCCTCCAGCGTCAGGTCGTCGAAGCCACCGGCGACCACGAGTTCGGCCTTGCCCAGCCGGATCTTGTCGACGCCTTCCTCGACCGACACCGCCGCCGTGGCGCATGCGCCGACCGGATGGATCATCGAGCCGTAGCTGCCGACATAGGACTGGATGACATGCGCCGCAACGACATTGGGAAGAACTTCCTGCAAGATGTCGTTCGGCTTGTTCCGCCCCAGCAGGTTGCCGTGGTACATGGTCTGCATCGACGTCATGCCGCCCATGCCGGTGCCCTGCGTGCTGGCCACCATGGTGGGGTGCACCCAGCGCATGAGTTCGGCCGGGGTGAAGCCGGCGGTCAGGAACGCGTCGACGGTCGCAACGATGTTCCACACCGCCACCCGGTCCAGCGAGGTCGCCATGTCCTGGCTGATGCCGTACACGGTGGGGTCGAACCCGGTGGGAATCTGCCCGCCGACGGTCCGCGACAGCTTGGTCTTGCGCGGCACCCGGATCTCGGTGCCGGCCTTGCGGGTGACCTGCCAGTCGCTGCTGTCCGGCACCGGTGTGGCGACGGTGTGCTCCGGATCGAAGTCGACGAACGCGCGGGCGTCCGCCTCGGACGACACCACGAAGCTGAAGTCCTTGTCCAGGAACACCGACACCAGCAGCGGCGACGCGTGATCGGGATCGATCGCGCCGTCGTCGACGAACTCCCGAATGCCGGTGCGCTCGACCACCGCGTCGTGGTAGCGCTCGACCAGCTCGGACTCGTCGACGAGCTCACCCGTTTCGTTGTCGTACCAGCCGGGCTTGGGGTCGTCCTCCCACTTGATCAATCCGGTGGTCCAGGCCAGCTCCAGCACTCCGGCGGCCGACAGCTCGTCGTCGACCTCCATCTCGAAGCGGGTCCGCGACGAGCCGTACGGGCCGAGCTCGGCACCGCCGACGATCACCACCAGGTCGGCGGGGTCGACGTCGAGGTCGTCCCACGCCGGTGGCGGCGCAGCGGTGAGGCCACGCGGCGGCGAAGGCAGCGCGGCGATCGTGCCGTCCTGCGCCTCGGCGCTGTTTTCGGCGGCTTCGGCGGCCAGCTCTTCGCGGGCCTTGGCGGCCAGCTCGGACATGTCGATATCGATGTCGCCCAGTCCGCCGGTCAGGTCGGCCTTGATCGGCTCCTGCGCGGCGGCCACCTTCGACTCGATGTTGCACAGCTCGAGCAGCATGGCCGCCATCTGCTCGGTCGAGTAGGTGGTGACGCCCGCCTCCTCGACCGCGCTGACGATCGCGTCGTTGGCACCCATCAGCCCGGTGCCGCGGGTCCAGCCGATCAGGGCGTGGGCCAGGCTGACGCGCTGCGCCCACGAGGATTCGGCCTTCCATCGCGCGACGACCGCGTCCAGCGCTGACTTGGATTCGCCGTAGGCACCGTCGCCGCCGAACATGCCGCGGTTCGGTGAGCCGGGCAGCACCACGTGCAGCCGCGACGCGATGTCACGCTCGGCGCCGATGTGCGACAGGCCGCCGATCAACCGCTGCACGGCCCACAGCAGCACCTTCATCTCCATCTCGGAGCGCGACCCGGCCTCGGACAGGTCACCGGCCACCCGTGGTGCCGCAAACGGGAACAGCAGCGTCGGCGTTTGGGCGTCCTTGAGGTGAATTGACTGTGGCCCAAGGCTTTCGGTCTGCTCGCTGCCCACCCACTGCACCAAAGCGTCGATGTCGGAGTAGGAAGCCATGTTGGCCGGCAGCACCCACAGCGCCGCGCTATAGCGGGCGCTGTCGCGATACAGGTTGCGGTAGAACTCCAGTCGTCCGTCATCGAGCTTGGACGTGGTAGCGATGACCGTCGCGCCGCCGTCCAGCAGCTGGGCGACCACCGAAGCCGCGATCGAACCCTTGGATGCGCCGGTGACCACCGCGACCTCGTCGCTGTAGCGACCCTTGCCCGGGTTCTCCGCACCGGCGGCGGCGCGGCCGAACAACGACGCGTGGATGTTCCGCCCCGCTGCCAGGGCCCTGCCCTGCCACCAGCTGGCCTGGGTGCCGACGACGTGGCCCGCACCCTCGAACCGCTGCGAGAGCCGCTGCCAGTCGGCGTCGATCTCGCCCTCGTCCATCAGCCAGAGCTTGACCAGGTCCTCGCGGGCACTGGCCCACCGGTCGTCGAACAGCACCGCCTTGCGACCGTCGAACACCGGCGCCACCAAACGCGGCCAGTCCGAACCGAGTTCGGCGGTGACCAGATCGATCAGCTCGGCGTCGGTGGCCGTCTCCGGCGTGGACACAGCGTTGTCCAGACCCAGCTGGTTGAGCACGAGCCGGGCGGCCGAAGCCAGCACACCGTCGCGTCCGGTGACCTGCTCGGCGAACTCGGTGAGCGCGGCGGAGTCCACCACGCCACCGCCCGTCGCACCGGCCGCGGACGGCAGCGCCACCGTGATACCGCGCCGGCCGGCCACCGCCGCCACAGCGGCGTCGATGACCTTGTCCACGGTCGCGGCGTCGGCCAGCGCACCGTCGTGCAGCCCGCCAAGGCTGCCGCCGCGGACGCTGGTGCCCTCGCGGGTGCCCAGCGCCACCTCGACGGTGACGTGCTTGGCCCAGCCGTCACCAAGCTCCCAGGTCTTCCTGACCCGCTCGGCGATGGCCGCCGGCCGCTTGCCGGACGGTCCGAGCACCGTGCGCAGCTGGTCGTTGACCGCGTCGGAAAGCACTGGGCCGTAAGGCTTGTACGTCCGCGCGAGCTTGGTCACCTGCGACTTCAGCCCGGACAGATCGGCCTCGGCCGCGCCGTCGATGGCGCCCAGGTCGAGCTCCGAGCCGAGGTCGACCAGCAGCTGGTTGCGCCGCGACGACGCACCGTCGGTGATGGACTCGATGGAATCCAGCGCCTCGATCTGATCCATCCGCATCTTCGCCCCCAGCGCGATCAGCGCCAGCGTCGCATCGGAGGCGTCGAACGGGATGTCGTCGGGTTGCGGCGTGCCCGCCGGGGCGGTGGCGGGCGCCGGTGCCGCCTCCACGGTCGCGGTTTCGGCCGCCGGGGCGGGCGCGGCGGCCACCTCGACGTCGTAGTCGATGTCCTCGTGATCGGGCTCGGGATCGGTGTCGGTGGCGAACAGCACCGGCGCGTCGCGCTCGGAGTTCAGCACTTCGGTTGTGTTGTGCGAATACTCGGGCAGCTTGAGGGTGTTGGCGGCCAGCCCGGCGACGGTCGGCGCGGACTTCACGCCGATCTCGACGAACCGCTCGATACCGAGACCACCGGCGGCCTCCTCGATGAAGAGCAGGTCCTGCGTCTCGATCCAGCGCACCGGGCTGGCGAACTGCCAGGCCAGCAATTCGATGACGACCTTGCGGCACAGCTCGCGCGGCTTCTCGTTCCGCCAGGTGTCGTAGTCGGCGAGGATCTCGTCGAGCGGCTCGGCGGGCACCAGATCCCGGATCTCCTGGATGAATTCGCGGTCCAGGCTGAACGGCTTCGGCACCAGGTTGGGGATGTAGCGCCCGATGATCAGATCGGGATCCTTGTCGCGCGGCATGACACGCTCCAGCGAGCGCCGAAAGTCGGACACGCCGACCCGCAGCACCGAGGAGTGGAACGGCACGTCGATACCGGGCACCAGAATGAACGAGCGCTTGCCGCCGGCGAGTTCGCGGCGCTTCTCGACCTCTTCCTCCAGCACCTCCAGGCCGCGAACCGTGCCCGCGATGGCATACTGCGAGCCGCGCAGGTTGAAGTTCACGATTTGCAGGAACTCGCCTGTGCGCTCGGAGATCTCGGCGACAAAGTCGACGACGTCGGCGTCCTCGAGGTCGATCTGCGACGGACGGATCGCGGCGAGCCGGTAGTTGGACCGGCCCAGCTCGTCGCGCGGCACGATGTCATGCATCTTGGAACCGCGGTGGAACACCACCTCGAGCAGCGCCTCGAGTTCATACACGCCGCTGACGCAGGCCAGCGCGGTGTACTCGCCGACGGAATGGCCGCAGGCGATGGCGCCCTCGACGAACGCGCCGGACTCCCGCATCTCGGCGACCTGAGCCGCCGCCACCGTGGCCATGGCGACCTGGGTGAACTGCGTCAGATACAGCACGCCCTCGGGATGCTGGTAGTGCACGCCGCTGGCGATCAGGCTGGTCGGGTTGTCACGCACCACGTGCAGCACCGAGAAGCCAAGCGTCTCGCGGGTGAACTTGTCGGCGGAGTCCCACACCTTGCGGGCGGCCTTGGACCGGGCGCGCACCTCCATGCCCATGCCCTTGTGCTGGATGCCCTGGCCGGGGAACGCATACACCGTCTTCGGCGCGGCGAGCTGTGCCGTCGCCGACATCACCAGATCGGACCCGACGCGCGCGGCAACCTCGATGATCTCCGCGCCACGGTCGATTCCGACGCGATCGACGCGGAAGTCGACCTCGTCGCCCGGTAGCACCATGCCCAGGAAGCGAGCGGTCCAGCCGACCAGCCGGGCCGGCGGAACGGCCGTTCCGTCGGTGGCGGTGACTACCTGCTGCGCGGCGGCCGAAAGCCACATGCCGTGCACGATGGGCGATTTCAGCCCGGCCAGCAGCGCGGCCGCGCGATCGGTGTGGATCGGGTTGTGGTCGCCGGAGACCACCGCGAACGCGCTCATATCGGTCGGCGCGGTGACGGTGATGTCGCGACGCCGGCGCCGTGGCGTGTCGGTCGCGTTGTCGGTCATCGCGCCGCCGGCGCGCGGCGGATCGCTGAGTTCGACCGCACCGGTGCGGCCGCGGATCGCGAACCGCTCCTCGAGCGTGGCAAGCACGGTGCCGTCGCTGTCGGCGATAGTCACGAAAACCGGCACCACGCGGCCGTATTCGGTGTCAGTGGCCGCCGAAGCCATTGCGGTGACGGCCAACTCGGCGGGGGTCCTCGGCAGCGGCGCCAGCAGGTGTGCGGCGTGATCCAGATGCACCAGGCTCAGCAGACCCTCGATTACCGGGAAGCCGTCGTCGGTGACCGCCGACCCAATGGCAGCGAACACCGCGGGCCAGCAGCGGCCCACCAGTGCATCGGGCACCAGGGTGAGGCCGGGCGCCAGCGGGGCGCCGAAGGTAGCGGTGACACCGGTGTGGTCGGCCACCTTTTCCGGATCCCAGCCGACGGTGAGCTTGACGGTGTTGTCGTGTACCGGCGGTAGGCCGTCCGGGCCGTCGACTCCGGCGGCGACGGCCAGCACCGAGCGCATCGCGTTCGAAGCATCCTCGACGGTGACGACGGGCATGCCGCCGTCGACCGTGCAGGAACCCAACGTGAACCGGATCTCGATCCAGATGTCGGACAGCGGGACGCTCAGGGTGACGGCTTGACCGGACCCCAGCTCCAGCCGGGCACCGGTGGACGGGTGTGTCGCACTGCGGTTTTCATTGACCTGCCATTCACCGGGCTCGCCGATGCGGTGCACCGGGTTGATGGCGGTGCGGCCCGCCCAGAGCACGTCGGGCGCGTCGAGAACCACGGCCAGCGGACCGGTGACGTCGGCTCGCGCCTGGCGGCGGGACACCAACGAAACGGGCTCGACGCCCGATGCCAGCGCCTCGTCGATCGAGGCCTGCTCGAAGCGGTCCAGCAGCTCACCGACCGGCTCGTCGAGCTTGGTGATGCCGGCGACGGACGCGGTGCCCGGAATGATGCACACCTGGTCGGCCTCATAGCGGGCGTCGTGCGCCTGCCACAGCGAGTCACTGCGCCACCACCGCCGCACATCCTTGTCGATGACCGGCACGAAGTTCACCGGCTTGCCAAGCGTCTTGCACAGCTGAACGAAGAACGGCACGTCGACCGGGTGCAGCTTGATGGTCTTGGCGTCGGGGTAGCGGTTCAACAGTGCGGCGATCGCCTGTTCCGGCTTCTCCAGCAGCGCAGTGCCTTTGGGGGAGTCATTGAAGAGCGTCTCGATCGGACCGAAGTCCTTCGGGTGCAGCCGGGCCTCGGCGCGCCTGAGCATTTCGGCGAACCGGTCGCGCCAGGTGTCGGCCAGCCACGGGCTGCCGGGCGATGCGGTGTCGGCGGTGCTGGTGCCGTCGCCGATGGTCAGCTCGACGTAACGCTGCAGCCACTGCAGGTAGGTCATCTCGGCGACGTCACCGAAGTACGGCTTGCAGGTGTTGGCCATCGCCGCGATGATCTCGTCGCGCCGCGCGGCCACCGCCTCGGCGTCGCCGGCCACCTCGTCCAGCAGCCGTCCGCACCGCGACGCGCAATTGTCGATCTCGTGGATGTCCGCACCGAGCTGGCTGCGGCTAGACGCCATGCCGCCCTGGGCTTTTCCGGCGCTGATCCACTGGTCGGTGCCGCCGGTCTCGACCAGCATCCGCTTGACCGACGGCGACGTGGTCGACTCCTTGGTCGCCATCGCCGCGGTGCCGACGAGGACGCCGTCCACCGGCATCAGCGGGAATCCGTAGGACTGCGCCCAGCGACCGGACAGGTACTCGGCGGCCCGCTCCGGCGTGCCGATACCGCTGCCGACGCAGACCGTGATGTTCGACCGCGACCGCAGCTCGGAGTAGGTGGCCAGCAGCAGGTCGTTGAGGTCCTCCCAGGAGTGGTGGCCGCCGGCGCGGCCGCCCTCGATGTGCATGATGACCGGCTTGGTCGGCAACTCCGCGGCGATCCGGATGACGGAGCGGATCTGTTCGATGGTGCCGGGCTTGAACACCACGTGGCTGATGCCGATGCCGTTCAGCTCGTCGATCAGGTCGACGGCCTCTTCCAAGTCGGGAATGCCGGCGCTGACCACGACACCATCGATCGGCGCGCCGGACTGACGTGCCTTCTGCACCAGCCGCTTGCCGCCGACCTGGAGCTTCCACAGGTACGGGTCGAGGAACAACGCATTGAACTGGACGGCACGGCCAGGCTCCAGCAATTGCGTGAGCTCGGCGATGCGGTCCTCGAAGATCTCCTCGGTGACCTGTCCCCCGCCGGCCAGCTCGGCCCAGTGACCGGCGTTGGCCGCGGCGGCGACGATCTTGGCGTCGACGGTCGTCGGGGTCATGCCGGCGAGCAGGATCGGCGAGCGTCCGGTCAGCCTGGTGAACTTGGTCGACAGCTTCACCGTGCCGTCGGGGAGGCTGACCAGGCCCGGGGCGTAGCTGGACCACGGGCGGGCCACCTCGGGCACCGCGCCGACGGTGAACAGGTTGCGCTGACCGCCGCGGGTGGCGGCCGGGACGATGCCCACGCCGAGACCCCGGATGACCGGCGCCGTCAGCCGGGTAAGGATGTCCCCGGGGCCGAGGTCGAGAATCCAACGGGCACCGGCTTCATGCAGCTCGGCGATCTCGTCGACCCAGTCCACCTGGCGCAGCAGGATGGCCTCGGCCATCTCGCGCGCGAGCTTGACGTCGAGCCCGACCGTCTGGGCCCAGTTGCCCACCATGTCGATGGCGTCCGCCAGCCGCGGGGTGTGGAAGCCGACCTCGACCTGCACGGGATCGAACAGCGGGCTGAACACCGCCCCGCCGCGAACCTTGTTCTTGCGCTCGGCCTCTTCCTTCTCGGCGATCTGTTGGCAGTAGAGCTCGAAGCGGGACAGCTGCTCGGGGGTTCCGGTGATGACGACCGAGCGCCGGCCGTTGCGGATGGACAGCACCGGCGGTAGGACGGTGCGGACGTCCTGGGCGAACTCGTCCAACAGCTCGGCGATGCGTTCCGGGTCGGCGTTGGTGACCGAGACCATCGGCGGGCGGTCACCGAGGACGGAGATGCCTCGGCGACGGGCCACCAGCGTGCCGGCCGTGCCGATCAGCTGCGCCAGCGCCAACAGCTCCACGTCCTTGGCACCGGCGGCCGCGAGCGCCTCCACCCCCAGCACCCCCTGCGAGTGTCCGGCCACCGCCACCGGGGGCGTGGCCGTCAGATCCATCCCTTGGCGGCTCAGCGCACGCACCGCGGCGATCTGGGTGAGCAGCACGCCGGGTACCGACACGGCGGCCGATGTCAGTTGCTTGGCACCTGGCACCGCCTCCTCGGCGGCCAGCGCGCGGACCCACTGCATCGGTTCGAACCCGATCGGGCGCACCACCACCAGCTCGCGGGCCACCGGCTCGAGCAGCAGCTCGGCTTCCCCGATCAACGTCGACAGCTCGGCCTCGATACCGGCGGAGGCAACCAGCTCCTCCAGCGTCTCCAACCAGGCGCTGCCCTGCCCACCGAAGGCGACGGCGTAGGGCTCGCCGGCGGTCAGACGATCGACCAGGGCGTGTGTGGACTGAGACGACCCGGATTCGTCGGCCCGGCCGGTGGACACCTCCCCTCGCTTCGCTGGGGTGCCCCAGTCATGCTTTTCATTGATCGTCACGTCTTGTTATCTCCCTCGGTGCTGCTCTCGCAGGTATCGCTCGTCGTATGTGGGCTGTCGTATGTCGGCGGGTATGACCTGCGCTCCCCTGCGAGGTCTGCGGTGATTCGGCGTCGAATCTCGACTGGCCTTGGACACGTCCAGCGGACACTCCAGCCGTACTAAGAGTGTCATAAGAACCAGCACGACCTTCCGCCCCTAAATGGTTACTGGCGAGTTCTACGCTCGGGTAACCGCATGTTCGGTAACACCGGCTTCGAAACCGGCGGAAGATATCCGGGACAAACGTCCTGCATGTTGGTGGTTACGGTTGGGTAGGCACAACAGTGCAGATCAAAGCAGTATTGTTATCAAATCGTTATGTAAAAATTTCGCCTCGTCTCCGGTGCCAGGTCGGCCTGCTTAGACGCGACAACTCGACGGAATTTGTCTCCTCGGCGACGCCAGCCAACACCAAAAGTTTGCTGACAGTGCTTACTACTCGGTAAGTTTTAGTCCCACTGACCGAATCGCGGCTTGAGGACGTGGTTGATGTCCACGCCGATACCGCCGACGCTGCGCTTGTCGATCTCGACCTGATGCAGGTGAGCCGCCGGATGCGTGAAGCCCTTGGGCGAGCCCCAGTTGTGCTGCCAGAAATAGGAGCCCAGGCCGTCCTGAAGCGCCCAGTCGATCGTCTTGGAGTTGGCGTAGACGCCCACCCGTTGATGCCCGAGCACCGCCTCCCAGCCCCGCAGGTAGGGCGCCACTTGCTGCTTGTACTGCGCATGCGTCGGGTTGTCGTCGATCGACGCATAGATCGGAGCGCCGTAGGAGCCGCCCGCGGCGACATGCAATTGCCAGCCTCGCTTGGCGTGCTGGACACCCGCGTTCTGCCCACCCAGCCAGTCCGCCGTGTCCTGCTTGCCGTACTGGTAGCAGGAGACGATCTTCAGGCCGTTGTGATAGAGGTCGCGGGCCTCGGCGAGCTGGATCGGCTTGCCCAGCATCCAGGCGCCGCCGGGGCGGCGGTCCGATACATAGCGGATAGCTCCAGCCGCGCCGGCAGCCCGAATATCGGCTGCTTTGATCACGCCCGCCGCGTAGTCGAGCAGTATCCCCAGCGGAGCGGCGGGGGCCTGCGGCGGCGGAACCAACGAGGCCAAACCGACGGCGGCCGGGGCCGCGGCCGCGTACCTCAGCAGGTCCCGCCGGGACATTGACACGTGCCACAGAGTACGACAAAAACCCCTGGTTTCACTCTAACGCCACTGGTCACATATGTATCAAGATTCTCAGGCACGTCATCCCGGGCCACCCGTGTCGGATGATCTCGGTGTGACTTCGTCGTCGCTGACCCCAGAGCCGTTCCGCATCGCGATTCCCGAGGCCGACCTGACCGACCTCAAGGCCCGCCTGGCTGCCACCCGCTGGCCCCAGCAGTTGCCGGGCACACCGTGGCAGCGCGGAGTGCCCGTCGACTATCTGAGGCAACTGGCCGATTACTGGGCCGGTGAGTTCGATTGGCGCGGGCAGGAGGCCGAGCTGAATTCTTACCCGCAGTTCCGCACCCAGATCGATGGCCAGACGGTGCACTTCCTGCACGTCGAATCGCCCGAACCGCACGCCCGGCCGCTGGTCCTGCTGCACGGGTGGCCGGGTTCGGTGGTGGAGTTTCTCGACATCATCGGCCCG